>JBPCOF010000251.1:0-27621 GCA_051000515.1 Geodermatophilaceae bacterium | reverse complement strand
CCGACGCTGATCGCGATTTTCAGCTGTTGCGGGATCGCGAAGAAGATCGCCGTCCGCAGCCCGGTGACCACCAGAATGGCGATCAGCAGGCCCTCCAGCACGACCAGACCCATGATCTCCGGCCAGGACAGCTGTGAAAAAGCGAGAACGGCGACGAGCGCATTGAGGCCCAGACCGGTGGCCAGCGCGAACGGATAGCGGCCGACGATCCCCATCAGGATCGTCATGACCGCCGCGACCATGGCGGTCGTGGCGGCGACTGCGCCAAAGGGCAGCGTGGTGCCGTCCACGTCAGGGCCGCTGGTCAGGATGATCGGGTTCAGCACCAGAATGTAGGCCATCGTGAAGAACGTGACGAAGCCGCCGCGGACCTCGCGGCCGTAGGTCGAACGCCGCTGGCTCACCTCGAAGTAGGCGTCCAGTCCGCTCTTGGGCCTGATCGCCGGACCGGTGTTGACCCGCGGACCGGTCCTGGTGCTCACCGGCGCCGCATCGGCGACCGCCACCGAGCCGCGTGGCAGGCGCACCCGAGGACGTCGCCGTCGTGGGGCGACTGCAGCCACGCCCGCGTCCAGGTCGGTGTCCGGATCACTCTCAGTTCCGTCGTTGTCGACCGGGACGTCCTCGGCTCGGACTTCGACCTCGTCCTCATCCAGGTCGTCGTCATCCAGGGCGTCGTCATCGAGGTCGTCATCCAGGTCGTCGTTATCCAGGTCGTCGTTATCCAGGTCCTCCTCGGCCAGGGCGTCGTCGTCCAGCGCCTCGGCGTCGGTGTCGGGATCACCGAGGCCATCGGCGTCTTGACCAACGGCGTCGCTGGCGGCCGGATCGGATCCGGCATCCGGGGCGCCCTGCGCCGCGGCTGACGACCCGGTTCCCGCAGCTTTACGGGCAGGCCGACCGGACGGCGGAGTGGACGCGGCAATGTGGCGAAGGGACAACGGAGACCTCGGCATGGGTAACGACGGCAGAGAGCATGACTGCCGCGGAGGGACGGTGGCTGAGCAGCGAGCATCGTGGCACACCCCAGCCGCGTCAAGAGCCAACTGAGCGACACCTAGGGTGGCGGCTGTGAGTCCCGCGCTGCACCCCGCGCCTCCGCCTCGGGAGATCAACACGGTACGGGTGGCGCTGGCCGGAACCGCGCTGTCTCTGGTCGGGTTCCTGGTGCTGTTGTTCTTCATTCCGGCTCTGCGCCGGGCCGACGCGATGATCTGGCTGTGGTCCTTCTTGTGCGCGTTCCTGGTCGGGCTCTGGGGGTTGGGAATCGCTGTCTGGCAGGGCAAAGCGCGGATGCCTGCCAAGCGCAAGGGCCGGTGAATCCTGGAGCACTTTCTCCGGAGAAAGTGACGTCAGGCGGCCCGTAAACCGCACATTCTCCGGAGAAAGTCCGTTTCCTGAGACTCCGAGCGGGGCCGCAACGGCTCAGTCGACCGGCAGGATGTCGAAGTCGTCGGTGTTGTAGGAGGGTCCGACCTCGGGCGGGGCGGGTTCGACCACGGCTTCGGAGTGGGCGCCGCAACCGAAGTCCGCGCTGACGACGTGGCCATCAGCCGGCGCCATCACATTGGCGCAAGCCCCGAACAGTTGGCGCATCGACCCGGCGATCGGCAGGAAGAACCCGCATGAGGCGCACTCGCCCGGAGCGTGCCGCGCCATCGGGGTCGCGGGTCCGTGCTCGCCGGTGTGCCAGCGCTCCCCTGCCTCGGTACGGCCCTCACGAGACAGCACCCGTACCCGCCCGACGCCGAGTTCGAAGCGGATCGGTTCGACCCCCGGATCCTGGGCTGCCGGGTCGTCGCTGCCCAGATAGCTGGGTACCAGGCGGATGTCGTCGAGCGCCGTGGGCAGGACGTCGGAGACGCTGAGGTCCCCGGGCAGGATCCGCTCACTCCACGGCACCCAGGCCGGTGCCAGCAACGCGCCGTCTCCGGGCAGCAGCACCACCTCGTCCACCGTGATCTTCTTGCTTCGAGGGGCCCGAGCCAGCGTGACCGACCACTGCCAACCGCGGTAGCCGCGGGTGAGGCTGGCGAATCGGTGGGTGAGGACCCGGTCCGCCTCCACTTCGGCCACCACGCCGAGGTGTTCACCGACCGTGTCGCCACCCAGTTCGACCGCAGCGGCACGTGCGGTCGGCTCGCCGTCGCGCAGTACGGCGTCGAGGGATGCCTCAGGGCTTCGGGTAGCGGTTGTAGGACTCACCGGCTCATCATCCCCGATGCAGGAGCCACTGTTGCAAGATGGGTTCATGGCTCGGGGTCTGCGACGCGAGAATCCGAGCTCGCCTCGCCTGCCGATCCGCCGCCCTGCTCGCGGACGCCCACCGCCGGCTCCGATGGCATCTCACTCTCACCCGCCGAACCACGACACGTCGCCGATCCCGTACCAGCGGCCGGGCACGGAGCCGATGCAGCTCCGCGATCCGGACGCCGGCCGGGTGATCGACGCCCCTGCTCCGGCACGGATCACCGTCACCCGGGTGGCCGCCGCACGGACCCGGGAGATCACCGGCAACACCGTACGAAGGATCAACGCCGCGAGCCGCGCGGACGGCGCGGGAGACACCGGCCTGTCCGGGCTGCTGTGGACCTCGGCACTGAATACTGCCGGGGATGCCCTGATCGCGGTCTCCCTGGCCGGCACCCTGTTCTTCGCCGCCGCCGTCGACGCGCAGCGCGGCAACGTCGCGCTCTACCTCCTGATCACCGTCGCGCCCTTCGCCGTCGTCGCTCCACTGCTCGGGCCGGCGCTGGACCGGTTGCAGCGCGGACGGCGGGGCGCCCTGGCGGCCAGCCTGATCGGACGCGCACTGCTGGCCTGGATCATGGCCGCCAACTACGACAACTTCGCGCTGTACCCGGCCGCGTTGGGCGCCCTGATCCTGTCCAAAGGCTTCGGGGTGCTCAAGGCCGCGGTCGTGCCTCGCGTGCTGCCCGAACAACTCGGCCTGGTGGCCGCGAACGCCCGGATGTCCATCTTCGGACTGGCCGCGGGCAGCGTGCTCGGTCTGGTCGGGGTCGGTGTGGCCAAGATTCTCGGCTTCGGCTGGGAGTTGGGGCTGACCGCCGCCGTCTTCTTGATCGGTGCGGTGTGCGCGCTTCGGTTGCCCGGCCACGTCGAGACAAACGAGGGCGAAATCAGCGCCAGGGTGATGACCAGCGGCCAGGACTCCTCCGGCCAACTCGATCGTCGAGCCCTGGGGCTGCACGTGATCACGGCCCTGCGAGCCACCTCTGCACTGCGCGGACTGGCCGGGTTCCTGACGATCTTCATGGCTTTTCTGATCCAGGCCACAGTCGGCAAGGACTGGGAGGGGACGCTGACCCTCGGAGCAGTGGCTGCCGCTGCGGGAACCGGAAGCTTCATCGGAACCTTCATCGGCTCGCGCGTCCGAGGCGGCGACAAACCCGACGTATTGGTGCTGATCTCGACCGGGATCGCCGCGACCGTTGCCGTGCTGACCGCCTTCACTTACAGCATCCTGATGGGCGTACTGATGGCCTTGGTCGCCGGCATCACCAACGCGCTGGGCAAGACCTCATTGGACGCGATCATCCAACGCGAGGTCCCGGAGTCCTTGCGTGCCTCCGCGTTTGGCCGCTCGGAGACCTTGCTGCAGTTGGCCTGGGTGTTCGGTGGCGCAGTCGGGATCCTGCTTCCCACGGTGGGCTGGATCGGCTTCACCGTAGCCGCGGTATTGCTGGTGGTCGCCTTCGGATTCACCATGTACGGCCGCAACCGGCCGCGCGCGATCCGGCTCAAGGACCCCCGCAAGGTGGCCCAGGACCCGCTGGCCAATCCGTCCGGTCCACCCCCACGCAGCGATCCACCGACCGCACCGCTGACCGCGCCGCTGAACCCGGGTCCGCCCCGGTCGAGCGGCCCGTACGCGTGACCAGGTCGTCCCTACGCCTGGCCCTCACGGTCCTGGCGACTGCCCTCGTCCTGCTGGCAGCGGGTTGCTCCTCCGACAGCGCGCCCACCGTCGCGGTCACCGTGGGGCAACAACAGATGGATGTCGAGGCCACTCAGTACTGCCTGGGCGGAGAGGGCAAGCGGTACTCGGTCACCCCGCAGGTGCTGCAGGTCGACCCGGACACGCCCATCCTGATCGAAGTGCCGGACGAGGTGGCCGAGTCCGGCTGGTCGTTCCAAGTGTTCGGGCAGGGACTGGCCGACGATGACCTGATCGGTGAGGTGGATGTCGGGCAGGAGGCCAGCTATGAGCTGTCCACATCTGATGCGGTCCCCGCCGCGTACTACATCGTCATCGTCCAGGACTCCGGGAAGCGCTGCGAAGGTCTGGCCGGCGCGTGGCCGATCGGTTTCCTCCGGCGCTGACCGATCAACCAGCGATGTCGTCGGCAACCGCTCGCATGAGTGCGGCGACCTTGCGGCCCTCGTCGCGATCCGGGTACCGGTCGCGCCGCAAGGTGTTCGAGGTCTTGTCCAGTAGCTTGATCAGGTCCTCGATGATGGGGACGAGCTCGTCGGCCGGACGCCGCGAGGCCTGAGCCACCGAGGGCAACGGATCGAGCACCTTGACCTGGAGGGCCTGGTCGCCTCGACGGCCCTCGACGATGCCGAATTCCACTCGCTGCCCGGGCTTGAGTTCGGTCACACCGGCCTGCAGCGCGTCCCGGTGCACGAAGACGTCGGCCCCGTCCTCGCGCGACAGGAAGCCGAAACCCTTGTCGGCGCTGAACCACTTGACCTTGCCGGTTGGCACGGCGACTCCCTGCTTGTCTCGTGAACGTGCAGCGGCCATGACGCCACCGCCGCGCAGGCCAGGCTAGTCGCATCGGCCAAGAGGATTCCCCGAGCGGGCAGGTCGCCGGATGAGTAGTTCCCCTCACCTGGGCGGAGTAGCCCGACGGATACCTGGCTGCCCCCTCTGCCCAGATGCTGGTCGGACAGCACAGCCCATCGACCGAGGAGCCAGTCATGACCACCGAGCGCATCCAGAACGCCGACGAAAAGATCACCGCACCGAGGCAATCCTCGCGCGCCAGAGGGCACGCCAAGCGAGCCCTCTACGTTGCGACCGGCGTGGTGGTCGCAGCAGCGGTAGCCACGGTCCTGTTCTACGGGCTGCTCTTCATCCTGTTGGCCGGCTCGGGGTTCTGATGGCCACGGGGGGCTCGATCGGTCTGTACGCGCTCAAGCCCTGGTACGCCGTGCGGCTGACCGGGATCCGAGACTGGCTGATCCGACACCAGATCACGCCGAACACGGTCTCGTTGGCCGGCATCGCATGCGGCGTCGCTGCCGGCGCCGCATTGGCGATACTTCCGGCCGGCTGGGCGGCCCTGGCGGTTGGGCCGTTGCTCGCCGCCCGGCTCGCCGCAGCCAATCTCGACGGTGCGCTGGCCCGGGAGACTCGCACTCAGACCCGCCGCGGAGCGATTCTCAACGAGGTCGGGGATCGGGCGGCGGAGCTCGCCGTCCTCGCCGGTTGTTTCGCTCTGGCTCCGGCCTGGCTCGTCCTGGTCACGATGCTGGCAGCATCGGCGCCCAGCTGGATGTCGTTGACCGGAGCAGCGGCCGGGTCCGAGCGAATCAACGGTGGCCCGATCGGCAAGACAGAGCGCTGCCTGTTGCTCACCGTGCTGGCCGCCATCGCCGGCAGCGCTACGGTGCTGCTCGTGGCGATAGCAGCGGGATCTGCGCTCACGGCGGCCCTTCGAGCACACACCATTTACCGGGCAGCCTCCCAGGACGGTGCCTGAGCGACAGTGCGCACAGTGAACGGTCCGGAAGAGGACAGCCCGGCTCAAGATTTCATGCTCCCGCTGTGGCGGGGCGTGGTCGTCTTCCGAGTCGTCGCGTGGGCGGTCGCGGTGGGTGCATTTATTCGCAGTTGGGACCGCTATCCCGACCATAGGGCCGCCATCGTCCTGCTTCTCCTGATGGCCGCATGGACCGCGGTGGTGACCGTCGCGTACAGCACGCATGCCGGACGTCGGAGCCGAATGGCCGGCTACGACCTTGTGGTGACCGTGGCATTCGTCGCGGCGACCCTGCTGACCCAGCCGCTGGCGGACCTGAACGAGAGCGCACCCATCCTGACGTCATTGTGGGCGACGGGGCCGATCTTCGCCCTGGCCGTCGAACGCGGACGTGACGGTGGCCTGATCGGTGCTGTGGTCATCAGTGCTGCCCTGATCGCGGTGCGCCAGCGCTTCGGCGACCAGGAGATCTTCAACACCACCCTGCATCTGGTGGCCGGGTGGAGCCTGGGCTATGCCGCGACCACGACCAGGCGGGCCACCGCCGTCCTACGCGAGGCTCTGGCCGCCGAAGGGGCTACCGCCGAACGGGAACGACTGTCCCGCTCCATCCACGACGGTGTCCTGCAGGTCCTGGCCATCGTCCGCCGGCGGGGCACCGAGATAGGGGGTGCGGCCACAGAGCTATCGGCGTTGGCCGCCGAGCAGGAGGTGGCGTTGCGAACCCTGATGACCAGCCGCCCCACGAGCGTCGGTGACCGAGTCGACCTGGCCGCGACGCTGCGGCTGCGGGCCACCTCGCAGGTGGAGGTCATCACCCCGGCGGGCGAGCTGATGCTGTCGCGCCGGATCGTCGAGGAGATCTCGGCCGCCGTCGGCGAGGCATTGAGCAATGTCGCTGAGCACGCCGGCGATGGGGCCCGGGCATGGGTGAGTGCCGAGGACGTCGGTGATCGCTTGGTGGTCTCGGTTCGAGACGACGGCGCTGGGATCGCCGATGGCCGCCTGGAGGTCGCGCGAGACAACCGACGATTGGGTGTCGCGCAGTCCATTCGTGGCCGGATCACCGATCTGGGTGGCACCGTGGATCTCCACACCTCATTGGGGGAGGGAACGGAATGGGAGCTGACAATGCCGAAGGCCCGACCGTGACCCGGGTCATGGTCGTCGACGACCATCCGATGTGGCGGGAAAGCGTCGCGCGTGATCTAGACACCCGTGGCTACGACGTGGTCGGCACCGCCGCAGATGCCCCCAGCGCCGTACGGATTGCCGCCGCCGTCCGTCCGGATGTGGTGGTCATGGACCTGCAGCTGGGTTCCACCTCAGGCGTGGATGCGACCCGCGAGATCGTCGCCGCCGCGCCGGACACCCGGGTCTTGGTGCTGTCGGCCAGTGCCGAACACGAAGACGTGCTGGATGCGGTCAAGAACGGAGCGTCCGGCTATCTGGTCAAGTCCGCATCGCTGGACGAACTGGATGCAGCGGTTGGCCGGACCGCAGATGGCGACGCGGTGTTCAGCGCCGGCCTAGCCGGACTCCTCCTGGGTGAGTACCGGCGCCTGCACGAGGCTCCCGACGACGCGCCCACCCTGACCGAGCGTGAGACCGAGATACTGCGGCTGGTCTCACGAGGGCTCAGTGCGCGCCAGATCGCCACCCGGTTGACGCTGTCGCATCGCACCGTGGAGAACCACGTTCAGAACACGCTGCGCAAGCTGCAGCTGCACAACCGGGTGGAGCTCACCAGGTATGCCATCGAGCACGGCATCACCGACGAGTCCGGGTAGCCGACGCCAGTCCCACCGCCTTCGGGCCGTTCGTGACCGCTGCCTGAGTAGAAACACCGCCGCGGGTGCGGTAGTCCTCCGACTCCGCGACGGACCCGGAGACGTGAGGCTCGAGTCATGGAGCCGATCACCCTCGCCGCATCCGCACTCCTCGTCGGAGGCGTGGCCACTCGAGCCACGCGCAGCACAGAGGTACGAGCCCGATTCCGCACCTGGCTGGCGGCCGCCCCTCTCGTCCTGATCCCACTGATCCTGCTCGGCCCGTGGGGGGCGGCTGGGCTGGCAAGCCTCCTGGGTGTGATCGGCGCGACCGAGTACGCCCGACTGTCGTGTTTGCGCCGGGTGGACGCCTGGCTGCTGGCCACAGTGGTCGGCCTGTTCCCGTTCGCTGTTCTGGCCAATCCTCTGCTCGCGCTGGCCATGTTCGGCCTCGCGCTGCCGTTGGGATCGGCGTTGGTTCCGATCCTGCACGGAGACACCTTCGAAGGTGTTCGACGCAGTGCTGCAACATGTTTCGGGATCGCCTGGCTGGGCGGTGGACTTGCCGGGATCGTTCTGCTCGAACCCACCATCGCCGCCGCCATCTGCATCGCCGTGGCCGTCGCCGATGTGGGCGCCTGGTGCTGCGGCCGTTTGCTGGGCCGATCGGGACCGCTGAGCAGAGGACTCTCCCCGCTCTCACCGAGCAAGACCTGGGCAGGGGTCGTCGGCGCCGCGATCGCCGGTACGGGGGTACTGGCCCTTCTCGGAGCGCTGACCCCGGGATTGGCTGTTGCCGTCGTCGCCGGCGGTGCCCTCGGCGACCTGGTGGAGTCGATGGTCAAACGCTGTGCCGACTGCAAGGACGCCGGCACGTGGTTGCCCGGCTTCGGTGGCCTGCTCGATCGCATCGACTCGCTGTTGATCGCGCTGCCGCTGTCTGTCCTGTTGACCGGTGCGCTGGCATGAGCCTGACCATCAGTCCCACCGCGACAGCAGCATCGACCTGGCGCCAGGCCCGCGGTCACCGCTTCCAGATCACCACGCTGGTGGGGGCCTGGCTACGTCGACTCTTCTGGCGCACTGCCCTGCTCACCACCGGCGGGGTCGCGGTCACCGGCGCACTGCCACGTGGCGGTTGCGTCGTCGTGGCGAATCACAGTTCCCACGCCGACACCGCCGCGTTGCTCGCCGGGCTCGATGCCCGGCATCGGCCGCGGGTAGCCGCAGCCTCGGACTACTGGTTCGGGAAGCGGCCCCGGGCGTTGGTCTGCCGGATGCTGGCCGGGGGGTTCCCCGTACGTCGCCACGGGGGTGGCAGCGCCGATCTGGCCGAAGCCATTCAGCTCCTTGGTGCCGGGCATGCCGTGGTCATCTACCCGGAGGGCACCCGGTCGCGCAACGGCCGGGTCGGCGCCTTCCACCTGGGACCTGCCCGCCTGGCTCGCGCCGCCGGAGTACCACTGGTGCCGGTGGGGCTATCAGGCACCGCACGTCTGCTGCCCGCCGGCGGACGGCTACGGCCCGGCCCGGTCTCCGTACGCATCGGCGCTCCGATCGCCGTTGACGACGCGGAAACAGGAGGGCTCGAGGCCACCCGACGCTGCCGCGTGGCGGTCATCGGGCGCGCGGCCATGCCGATCCGCCAGCCCGACAGTGCCGCTCGCCAAAAGATCTCCCGCCTTGCCTGCAGCCGATGGGGCATCGTTGCGGTCGCGCAGTGGTCCTTCGCCGAAGGGCTCTGGTGGCCACTGGTTCCCGAGGTCGCACTGTTCGTCGTGTTGCTTGCGGCCCCGAAGCGCTGGCGACTGCTGATTCCGGTCGCGGTGCTGGCCAATGTCGCCGGAGGGCTGGCCGCCCTGATCCTCAACGGCAGCGGGATCAGCACGCCACAGCCCCTGGTCACCGACGAGATGCGTCAGACCGTGACCGCCCAGGTCCGTGCAGAGGGAGTCGCCGCCGTCGAGCATCAACCGCTGGCCGGGATCCCGTTCAAGGTCTACGCCGCCGAGGCCGGACGAGTCGGCCTGGATCCGGTCGCGTTCGCGCGAGAGTCTTTGGTCGTCCGCGGCACGCGCATCGCCGTCCTCGGACTGGTCTTCGCCATCATCGGAACGGCGTTACGACGCCGACCCCAGGCCTATTCCTACGTAGTGCTACCCACGATCGTGTGCTTCCTGATCGGACTCGGTCTCGTCGTGTCCGGCTGGTCCTGACCGTCAGACCAACGGGGCACGGTGCCACCCGCCGCGCCCGGTTCGAGCCCGGGAACCGGCAAGGTGCCGGTTACCGCAGACGGGCCTGCCGCCGGCTGCTCAGGCGTTCTTGGCCGCTGCCGCCTTCTCCAGGCCGAGTTCGCCGACCGAGGTCTCGCGCATCTCGACCTTGCGCACCTTGCCGGTCACCGTCATCGGGAACTCGGTCACGATCTTGACGTAGCGCGGCACCTTGTAGTGGGCCAGCTTTCCACTGCAGAACTCGCGCAGCCCGGCCACCGTCAACTCCTCGGCGCCGTCGCGCAACTGGATCCAGGCCATCAGTTCCTCGCCGTAGCGCTCATCCGGTACGCCTATCACCTGAGCGTCGACGATGTCGGGGTGGGTATAGAGGAACTCCTCGATCTCGCGCGGGTACACGTTCTCCCCGCCCCGGATGACCATGTCCTTGATCCGGCCGACGATGTTGAGATAGCCGTCGGTGTCCATCGTCGCCAGGTCACCGGTATGCATCCACCGGGCCGCATCTATCGCCTCGGCGGTTTTCTCCGGCTCGTTCCAGTAGCCGAGCATCACCGAATACCCTCGGGTGCAGAACTCGCCCGGCTCGCCGCGCGGGACGGTCAGGCCGGTGTCCGGGTCGACCACCTTGACCTCGAGATGCGGGTGCACGGTGCCGACGGTGGAGGTCCGCCGGTCGAGGTCGTCATCGGCCAGCGTCTGGGTCGAAACCGGTGAGGTCTCGGTCATGCCATAGCAGATCGTCACCTCGGCCATCCCCATCTCGTTGATCACCCGCTTCATCACCTCGACCGGGCACGGGGAGCCGGCCATGATGCCGGTGCGCAGCGAGGAGAGGTCGTAATCAGCGAAGTCCGGCAGCGCGAGTTCGGCGATGAACATCGTCGGTACGCCGTACAGGGACGTGCACTTCTCTTCTTGTACGGCGCGCAGCGTGGCGGCCGGGTCGAAGCCGGGGGCCGGAATGACCATCGTCGCGCCGTGTGAGGTACAGGCCAGATTGCCCATTGTCATGCCGAAGCAGTGGTAATACGGCACCGGGATGCAGACTCGGTCGGCCTCGGTATAGCCGCAGCCCTCGCCGACGAAGAAGCCGTTGTTGAGCAGGTTGTGATGGGTGAGAGTCGCACCCTTCGGGAAACCTGTTGTACCGCTTGTGTATTGGATATTGATCGGATCATCGGCCGACAGCTCGGTCTCTCGCCCTGCCAGCAGCGACGGGTCGGCTCTCCGTCCGTCCTCGAGCAGCTGATCCCATTCCGGGTCACCGATGAAGTAGACCTCGCGCAGGTCCGGGCAGTCCCCGCGTACCTCCCCGACCATGGCCCGGTAGTCGCTGGTCTTGAACGACGCAGCGCTGACCAGGACCGAGATCCCGGCCTGCGCCAAGACGTAACCGAGTTCGTGGGTGCGATAGGCGGGATTGATGTTGACCAGGATCGCGCCGAGCTTCGCGGTGCCGTACTGCGTGAAGACCCATTCCGCACAGTTCGGCGCCCAGATGCCCACCCGATCGCCCTTGCCGACGCCTCGGGAGGCCAGGCCGAGAGCACAGGCGTCGACCTCGCCGGACAGTTCGGCGTAGGACCATCGTCGCGAGGTCGCGCAATCGATGAGCGCGTCGTGATCGGCGTGGGCGGAGACCGTACGGTCGAAATTTGCGCCGAGGGTGTCGCCCAGCAGCGCAACCGGCCCCGTACCGGAGGAGTACGACGGTGTTGCCGGTGTGATGCTCATCGACTCAGTTGGCTCCGGCGCGGTTAGGACGGGAGGTCGGCGGCCGATAGCCGACCTGCTCGGGAGGCAGCGGCAACGTGTGGTCCTCACCCCACGGCGAGAGCGGTCCCTGTGTCTCGGCGGTGAGTTCGGTGATCGGTGGGCCACCGTCCTCGCTGGACCACCAGGTGGCTTCGACGCTGGATTGCCCCTCTTCGCCGGACATCTTGGCCGGCTTTGCTCGCTTCACCCGCGATTCCCGCGCCATCTGGGCCTCCCTGTCTGTCTGTGGTGTGCTGTGCCGGGCTGAATCGTCTCAGACCTGTGGCCGGTCATGGTCGGTAGCGGCCGCTCAGTCCGGTCAGTGGCTCCAACCCGTACAGGTTGTGCAGTCCCGGTGCGGTCAGGACGTAGCTGCCGTCCTTGCCCGGACAGACCAGGACTTCGCTGTCGCGGTGACCCACAACGGTACGCACGCGCCAGCGGCTGGTGGTCGACAACCGGGCATCCACTGTGTTCGCGTCGACGTCGTTCCCGGCTGCACCGCCAGTTGCGTCTTTGTCTGGAACGAAGACGAGCCGCAGGTGCGCACCGGCCACCTGCAGTTCGGCAGGTCGCCAGGGTGCGCGCTGCAGCGTTGCACGCAAGCGCCGGGCTCTGAGCAGACCGCCGACACCCGTGACCAGTCCGAACAAGCCCAGCAGCAGCGCCGCAACGATGAACACGCCGAGCCCAGGGCGCTTCAGAACGAGCACTGCGTACCCGGACAGGCCGATCGCCACGGCCACGCCACCGAGCCCGCCGGCGAACCAGCGCAGCGCGCCCAGCCGGTAGGCGGCATACGAGCCTCTGGTCTCGGGCTGGTCCCAGGCGACCTGCTCCTCCACGAGCGCATCGTCTCGCGCCGTGGCTGCAACGCTGGGCGCGGGTAGCCTGGAGGAACTCATGTCCACCTCGGTTTCGACGCGTCCACTCGCGTCGTCCTACACCGAGTGGCTGCGCGTCCAGGACGACGGCTGGCTCAGCGAGTTGCTTCGCGCCCGCCCCGACGTTGCTCGGCCTGCCCCCTCGGACGTTGCTTCGCTGGCCGGCCGACTCATCGGGCAGGTGTCGATCAGCCGAGCACTCGACCAGCTCGACGCAGGCGTGCTGCAGGTGATCGAGGCGATGGTCCTGCTACCCACTCCGGTCGCCGCGAGCGACCTGGCCAGCCGTCTGCGCGGGGTTCCGGCCGAGGACCTGTCGCACAGCATCGACCGGCTGACCGGGTTGGGGCTGGTCTGGGGTGTTCCGGATGCCCTGCACCTGGTCGAGGGCGTCCGACTACTGGTCAACCATCCCACTGGGATCGGCCGGCCGCTGGCCCAGCTGACCGGTGATCCGGACGCCGACCCGCAATCTCTGGTGGAGTCCCTGCCGGGCCTCGCCGCGGACGAGCGCGCCCTGGTCCAGCGGCTGGCTGCCGGCCCGCCGCAGGGACGGCTGCCCGACGACTGGGCCGCGGATGAGGATCCACCGGGCACGGTCAGTCGATTGCTCCGGCGCCGGATCCTGGTGCGCGTCAACGACTCCACCGTCGAACTCCCCCGTGAGATAGGGCTCGCCGTACGAGGGTCTGCACCCTTCGGGGCACCGCGACTCCGTCCGGTCCCGGCCGCCGGGCAGGTCGAGCCGGCCACGCTGGACAAGTTGGCTGCGGGCGCCATCCTCGGCGTCCTGCAGAACATCGAGGACCTGCTCGCAGCGCTGGACCTCGACCATGCCGGCGTCCTGCGCAGCGGCGGTCTCGGCGTACGAGAGCACCGTCGGCTCGCCCGCGCCGCCCACGTGAACGAGGCGACCGCCGCTGTGCTGCTTGAGATCTCGCTGGCCGCCGAGTTGATCGGGATCGCCAGCGACGGCGAACACTGGCTCCCCACCCGGATGCTCGACGTCTGGCTCGAGCAGCCCCTGGCCGACCGGTGGGCGACCTTGGCCGAGGCATGGCTGCATTCCAACCGCCAGCCCGGGCTGGCCGGACGACGAGACGGTGTCGGTCGGACGTTGGCCCCGCTGTCCATGGAGCTGATCCGGCACGGAGCGCCGGCTACCCGACGGGCCGTCCTCTCGCCGTTGACCTCGACGGCGCCGGGGACGAGCTGGTCGGCCGACGAGCTGCTGGCGCTGGTCACCTGGACGACCCCGCGCCGTGGCCCGGAGTTCGCCGCCGCTCGTTGTGTGCTGGAGGAGGCTCGGCTGCTCGGTATTCTCGCCGCCGATGTGTTGACCGGGCCCGGCCGTGCGCTGCTGACCGGTGCCGGCCACCTCGAGCGCGCAGTCGCCGCGGTTCTGCCGCCGCTCATCGACTACGTCATGATCCAACCGGACCTCAGCGCGGTGGCTCCAGGACCGCTGCAACCGGAATTGTCCAGATCGCTGGGACTCGTCGCCGATGTCGAATCGTCCGGCGGAGCAATGGTTTACCGCCTGTCGGAAGCATCGCTCCGGCGCTCGTTGGACGCCGGATGGTCGGCCCAAGATCTGCACGGGTTCTTCGGGCAGCACTCTCGTACACCGGTGCCACAGACGTTGACATATTTGATCGACGACATCGCCCGCCGACATGGCGGGCTGCGGGTGGGTGCTGCCGCGACCTACCTTCGCAGCGACGACGAGACCCTGATCGCTCAAGTCACCGCCGATCGCCGGCTGACCGACTTCGGCCTGCGCCTGCTGGCGCCGGGTGTCCTGATCAGCATCGCCGACCCGGACGAGGTGCTCGAGGGGCTGCGCATTGCCGGGTACGCCCCGGCTGCCGAATCCGCCGGCGGCATGGTCTTTTCCGGCCTGGCTCAGCGGCAACGCGCCCCCAGTCGGCGGACCACGCCCCCGCCGCGGCACAAGGATCTGACCGCCGAACAGCGGGAGACCGTCGTACGGCGGATGCGTACCGGCGACACGGCGGCGCAGGCGCAGCGCCGTACAAGAGCGCTCCCGTCCATCCCGGGTGTGACGACAGCGACGATCCTGGAGACCTTGCAGCGCGCGCTGCGTGCGGACGAGGGGCTCTGGATCGGGTACGTCAATGCCGACGGTCAGGCCAGCCAACGCCTGGTAGAGCCGATCTCGCTGACCGGCGGATTTCTCCGGGCCTACGACCACCGGCGCGAGGAACCCCGCACCTTCGCCGTGCACCGGATCACCTCGGTCGCCCCCGCCGACGACTGATCATTCTGTGCCGCGGGCCCGCCGGCCCGCTCGGATGCGATCGCTCGGGCCTACCTCTTCATGATCGTGAGCGCTGTACGTGCAGCGGCGGTCAACCTGGCGGGCTCACGATCTTGGACTTGAAGTGCGGGACGGTTCGCGCCCCTGCAGATTCACATGATCATGAGCGCTCTGGGTGCATTTGCTCTCGACCACAGGCGCTCATGATCTTGTCGCGGTCCATGTCCCTGGCGCTCACTATCTTGAGTACCGGCGCTCACGATGACGGTGGAAGTGCCTGACCGGGCAACGCCTGGGGACAACCTCCGCGCGGCCGGTTCGATCATCGGCACGATTCACCGATGACCGATAGCGACCTCAGCCAGTTCCGTGGGGGCATTGCAAGTCGCGCAGCACTGCTGGCGGCCGGATTCAGTCAGTTCCGAATTCGATCGGCATTGCGCAGCGGTCGCTGGCAGGCAGCGTTGCCAGGGGTGGTCGTGTTGCACAACGGCCCGGTGTCTGCGGGTCAGTTGCGTCGCTGTGCGCTGGTTTATGCCGGCCCGGCCAGCTTTCTCAGCCACGGCACTGCAGCGTTCGTCCAAGGCCTGCGGGTCCGCCCAACCGACTCGGTGCATCTGACAATCCCGCATAGCCGACATCCGCGCAGTCACGGGTTCGTCGTCGTGCACCAGTCTTTGCGCCCATGCCGGCTCGAGCGCAACGGCGACCTCCGCTGGAGCGAACCCACCCGGACGGTCCTCGACGTCGCGGCGACTCTGCTCACGCGGGATGACGTACGCGCCCTGGTCTCCGATGCTGTACAGCGTCGCCTGGTGTCCGTTGCCCAGCTGGAGGCAGCCGTCGGCGACGTCCCCCGTCGCGGCAGTCGTTGGCTGCGCGAGTCGCTCGAGGACGTCGGAGTCGGCACTCGTTCGATGGGTGAGTCCCGCTTTCGTCGCGCAGTTAGGCGGGCTGGACTGGCCGAGCCGGAGTGGAACGTTCCGATCCGAACGGCGTACGGAACAGTCGTTGTCGACGCCCTCTGGCGCGGGGCCAGCGTCGCCGTCGAGATCGATGGCGCCCGGTGGCATCTGGACGCCGCCGCCTTGGAGGCAGATCAGCGTCGGCAGAACGCGATCCAGGCCAGCGGGGTGCTGGTCCTGCGGTTCTCTGTCCATCGGCTGATCCACGACGTCGACGGCGTTCTGGACGAGATTCGTGCCGTCCTCGCCCGCGCGATCGCTTCCTGAACCCGCCGGCCCTCATGATCGTGAGCGGCCTGGATGCAGCTGGACCCGACCGCCAGCGCTCATGAGCTTGGCATCGCGGATCACCGACGCAGGCTGCCATTGATCGTGAGCGCCTTGGGTATAGCGGCACTCAGTCCAGGGCGCTCATGATCATGAGCAAGGGCGGTGCGGCGGGCGACTCACGGGCGGCAGTCGGAACCGACGCCTACTCTGGACAAGTGACCGACGGACCCCTGATCGTGCAGTCGGACAAGACCCTCCTCCTCGAAGTCGATCATCCCGACGCCGGCGCCTGCCGGGCGGCGATCGCACCCTTCGCCGAACTCGAGCGCTCCCCCGAGCACGTGCACACCTACCGGGTCACCCCGCTGGCCCTGTGGAACGCGCGCGCGGCCGGGCACGACGCCGAGCAGGTCGTCGACGCGCTGGTCCGCTACTCCAGGTACGCCGTACCGCACGCCCTGCTGGTCGACGTGGCCGAGACCATGGCCCGGTACGGCCGTTTGACCCTGGCCACCGACCCGGTCCACGGGCTGACGCTGACCAGCAACGATCCGGCCGTCCTGGCCGAGATCCGGCGGAACAAGAAGATCAGCCCCATGCTCGGTGCCGAGGTCGACCAGTCCACCGTCATCGTCCATGCCTCCGAGCGCGGACGGCTCAAGCAGGTACTGCTCAAGGTCGGTTGGCCGGCCGAGGACCTGGCCGGGTACGTCGATGGCCAGGCGCACGACATCGAGCTCAACCAGGACGGCTGGACCCTGCGGGACTATCAGCGAGAGTCGGTGGAGAACTTCTGGGCAGGCGGTTCCGGGGTCGTCGTGCTGCCCTGCGGCGCCGGCAAAACGTTGGTCGGGGCCGCCGCGATGGCCGAGGCAAACGCGACCACGCTGATCCTGGTCACCAACACCGTCGCCGGCCGGCAGTGGAAGCGCGAGCTGATCGCCCGTACCTCGTTGACCGAGGAGGAGATCGGCGAGTACTCCGGTGAGCGCAAGGAGATCCGCCCGGTCACGATCGCGACCTACCAGGTGATGACGACCCGCCGCAAAGGCGAGTACCGCCACCTCGAACTCTTCGACGCCCGCGACTGGGGGCTGATCATCTACGACGAGGTGCACCTGCTGCCGGCGCCGATCTTCCGGCTCACCGCGGATCTGCAGTCGCGTCGCCGCCTCGGCCTGACGGCGACCCTCGTACGCGAGGACGGCCGCGAGGGTGACGTGTTCTCCCTCATCGGGCCCAAGCGGTACGACGCCCCGTGGCGCGACATCGAGGCCCAAGGCTGGATCGCTCCGGCCGAGTGCATCGAGGTACGGGTCTCGCTGACCGACGACGAGCGGATGAGCTATGCGCTGGCCGAGCCGGAGGAGCGCTACAAGATGTGCTCGACGGCCACCTCCAAACGGCCGGTCATCCGCCGCCTCGTCGAGAAGCATCATGGCGACCAGGTGCTGGTCATCGGGGCCTACCTCGACCAACTCGAACAACTCGGCGCCGATCTCGACGTCCCGATCATCCAGGGCTCGACGACGAACAAGGAGCGGGAGAAGCTCTACGACCTGTTCCGCCGCGGTGAGCTGCACACCCTGGTCGTGTCCAAGGTTGCCAACTTCTCCATCGACCTGCCCGAGGCCGCTGTCGCGATCCAGGTGTCCGGGACGTTCGGCTCGCGGCAGGAGGAAGCGCAGCGCCTCGGCCGGATCCTGCGGCCGAAGGCCGATGGGCGTCAAGCACATTTCTATACCGTGGTAGCCCGCGACACCCTGGATGTGGACTACGCCGCGCACCGGCAGCGTTTCCTAGCCGAGCAGGGGTACGCGTACACGATCGTCGACGCCGACGCGATCGCCTAGAGTCCGAAGACATGACCCGCTTCCAATCCGTTGCGCCGGTTCTGCCGACCCGCGACGTGGCAGCCTCCCTGGCGCTGTACGCGAAGTTGGGCTTCAAGACGCAGTCATATGAGGGCCCGGCGGGCTACGGCTACGCCCGTCGCGACGATGTCTACTTGCATTTCACCTACCGCCCGCCACGATCCGCGGTCGACGGCCAGCACGATCTATCTCTGCGTCGAGGATGCCGACGCATTGCACGCGCAGTGGCGCGGCGCCGGTGTTGAGGGCCGGCTTCACGAACTGAGCGACACCCCATATGGGCTTCGGGAAGGCGCCTACGTCGATCCGGACGGCAACCTGATCCGGTACGGCTCGTTCCTGCCTGGCCATGGACCGAGGATGTAGCCGGTCCATCCCGCATTGCACCCGTCCTGAACGCATACCCGATATCGCAGCAGGTGCAACGGGTGCAGAACGGGTGCAATGCCGTTCGCGCGACCTTGGACTAGCTCGGACTGGCCGTGGACTCGCCGGGATCAGCTCCCAGTGAAGTCAGCCAGCAGGCGTACAGCGAGGAAGCCGAGACTCAGCCCGAGCGCCATTGCCATCACAAACCCAACTCCGTAGATCAGGCGTTTGGCGAGCATGTTCATCCCCGTGCGACGCAACAGATCCGAGCCTCGTTCCGTCATGCCGAGATCAGACCGCGGTGATGCGCGATCGTTACCGCCTCGGTCCGCCCGGAGGCGTGCAGCTTTCCGAGGATGTTGGAGACGTGCACGCTCGCGGTCTTCTCGCTGATGAACAGTTCGGTGCCGATCTGCCGATTCGTCCGGCCACGAGCCAGCAGGCCGAGAACCTCCTGCTCCCGCGGGGTCAGCCCGACCCCATCGGAACGAGCAGAGGTCGGAGCGCCGATGTCGAGCCGCGCGCGGCGAGCCAGGGACTCCATCGCAGCGACAAGTGGCGCAGCACCTAGCTCGCGGGCAACGGCGTAGGCCGACCGCGCCTCGTCCTGGGCTTCGGGCCGTTGGTCGGCTGCGATCAGCGCCTCGGCCAGGCGGCGTCGGCTGCGGGCCTGCTCGTAGCGGTCCCCGTAGCCGAACCCCTGCACCGCGGCCCGCCACGCCGGTACGGCACCTGCGGCGTCGTCATCGAGTCGGCTCGCTTCGGCGGCCAACCGCAGCACCCAGGCGTCGGCTTCGACACCGAGGGACTGGCTCCCCCGCTCGGCTCGACACGAGCCGATGACCAGCGCCGCAGTGTCGAGGAATGGCTGGACCTCGGCCCGTGCCGCGGTGATCCCGGTCGCATCCCGCACCATCCGCAGCCGCTCGACCTCGTCGGCGTAGGCAGCGGCGAGCAGCGCGACCATCCTGATCTGGGCCATGAACGTCGTGTCCCATACTGCGCTGACCCGTTCGATGGTGTCGGTGACCGCGGTGCGCGCGTCGGCCGGCGAACCGGAGGCGATGGCCAGTTCGGTGGAGACGATGCCCACGATGATCGCCAGGATCGGCAACTCCGACCATCGTCGCGCCTCGGCAAGGTCTGCGCTGACGTCCTCACCCCGCGCGACCCGGCGATACATGCCGGCGGCCACCACGTGCCGGGTGGATTCCGGTCCATGGGCCCGGCACGCGTCCACGATGGACCGTACGGTCTCCCAGTCGCCGGCGATGTAGCAGGCGTGCACGGTGTAGAACAGCGTTTCGGTGGCATAGGCGCCGTACGGCATGCCAGTTTCCCTGGCTCGACGGTTGCCCGCCTTGAGCACCCGCAGCGCCTCGGTGAGATCACCGGAGTTGAAGGCTGCGACGGCCAGGTTGTACGTCGCCCGCATCTCGGTGCTGAGGTCTCCGGAGCTGCGGGCGAGCTCCAATGCTCGGGCGAAATGATCGACCGAACCGCCACCCTCGGGGTGCTTCTCATAGACCCGCGCGATCGTGATCAGCAGGTCGGCCCGCGCATCGTCGACGCCGTACTGTTCCGCGACGGCCAGCCCTGCCTCACCGATGGACTTCGACTCCTCGTACTTGCCGTTGAAGAACGACGATCGCATGTGGATCGCAGCTGCCCACGCCCAGCTACGTGCATTCTCGGCAGTCGGCACCGGACCGAGGACATCCATGGCGGCGCTCGTGTGGACGTAGGCTTCGGCGTCCCGGTCGGCGTTGAGCAGGGTCTGTCCGAGCGTGGAGCGCACCCGGACCGCCACGTCCGGGTCGGGCGATGGGTCGGCGCCGAGCCGCTCCAGGGCCAATCGGGCCAGCTTGATCGATCGGGTCCGCTCACCGGCATCCGATGCCGCGTCACTGGCCTCCAGGGCCGCGGCGACATATGACCTGCCGATCCGCTGTTCTGCGTCCGGAACGCTGGGCCACAGGCTGAGCAGCCGTTCCAGGTGCTGCAACTGCTCGACCGGTCCGCGCAGCCGGGCCGCATCGCGGGCTGCCTGCCAACTGGCCCCCAGTGCCCCGGCCAGGTCGTTGCTCTCCCGGTAGTGCAGTGCCAGCTCTGCCGCCGAGCCGGTGTCGGCGAGTTGTTCGGCGAAGGCCGCATGCAGCCGGACCCGCTCACCGGGCAACAGGTCACCGTAGGCCGATTCCCGCAGCAGGGCATGGCGGAACTGATACTTGCCGTCGTCCTCGGCAACGAGGATGTACCGGTTCACCGCTTCTCGGATCGCGGAATCGAGGGCGGGCGCGGGCAGGCCCGCGACCGCGGCCAGTACCTCGTGCACCACGCTGCGTCCGGCGATCGCCGCCACGCGTACGACGTGCTGAGCATCGGTCGGTAGCGCCTCGAGCCGGGCCAGCAGGATGTCGCTGAGCCCGTCCGGGACTCCGCCGACGCCGCCCCCGGGGGCCGGCCCTTGGGCACGGGAGCCGAAGTGACCAGAGCCACCTGCGGTCGCCAGCTCCTCGGCATAGAAAGGGTTGCCCTCGGCCCGCTCGACGATCCGCCGGAGCACAGCGTCGGAGAGCCGATCAGGCTGTACGGCGCGGACCAGCGCGGCCACATCCGGATCGTCCAGCGGCGCCAGAACCAGGCGGTCGACGATCTCGACCCGCGCCAGCTCGGCCAGCCATGGACGCAGCGGGTGGCGCCGATGCAGGTCATCGGTGCGGTAGGACCCGATGATCATCAGCGGCTGGTCGGTGAGCCGGCTGATCAGGAAGCGGAGCAGATCCCGGGTGGACTGGTCGGCCCAGTGCAGGTCTTCGATGACGAGCAGCACCGGATGCAGGGCCGCCAACTCGAACAACAGCGTCGCGATGGCCTCGAAGAGCTGCCGTTGGCCAGAGCCGGCAGGCGACGGCGCGACCCGGTCGGGCAGATCTGGGTCGGTCCGCCCGGAGCCGGCCGGACCCGGCTCGCCGCTGAACAGACTGACCACGCCAGGATGTGCGGCCATCATCTCGGCCACCGCTGGATCCGGGTCGCGGGTCAGCGCGGCCAGGATCTCGGTGAACGGAAGGTAGGGCAGGCCCAGTTCGCCGAGATCGACGCAGTGCCCGACCAGCAGGGTCAGCTCCTCGCCGGCGGCCCAGTCGCCGACTTCGCGCAGCAGCCGGGTCTTGCCGACGCCGGCATCGCCGGCCAACAGAATCATCGAGGGCTCGCCCGCCCGCGCGTTGCCGACCGCCGCACACAACCGCTCGAGCTCCCGAGCGCGTCCCAGCATCGGGATCTGGGAGCTCGTACGGGCCACAGGGAACATCGTGGCACGCGGCTGCGACAGGATTGCTGGACTCATCGGGACGCCAGTCGCCCGATCGAGCGGCAAGAATGCGCATGCGATAGCCGGTAGGCGGGGTGCGCCGGGTACGCGAATGGATGCAGCACCGGTCAGTGCGCCGGTCGGGCGGCACCGATCCGGCCGGTGGCATTGCCTACGGCGATCGCGCGGGCCGCCCGGCGGGCCCGGCCACGCCGAACCCGCCGGATGCCGCCCGCGGCTTCGACGATGCGCTCGTGCCGGTAGGCGATCTCGGCGCTGAGGCCGGGGCTGAAACTGACGTTGTCCGTCATGGCTACTCCTTCGTGGTACATCCCGCCGGTCTGGCGGTGACAGGAACCACGATGCGGCTGAGCGCACCCCTGCGGCATCGGCAGACCGCGCACACCTGACGTTGCGATGCCAAGTGATGGAGCTAAGTCAGGTGTCCGCTCGGCTAAGGCCCCTTAGTCACGTGCGGCGGGTCTTGCCCGGTGGATCGGAATTACCCCACGGCGCCGATCAGCGGGCCAGACCCGGAACGACTTCCCCGCGACCCCGCGCCGCCAATGCGGCAAGCGCCGCGCCGGGAATGGCGAGCTTGGATCGCCGTAGGCCGCTGCCGATGATGGCCCAGTCCAGCGCGGCTACCGCCCCGTCGACGAGCACCGGCCACTCGGGGGGGAGCCCCAACGGGGTGATTCCGCCGTACTCCATTCCGGACAGCGCGACCGCCTCGTCCATGGACAGGAAGGATGCCTTGCGTACGTCGAGGCGCCGTTTCACGATTCCGTTCACGTCGGCTCGGGTCGTGGCCAGCACCACGCACGCAGCGATTCGCTGCTCGCCCTCGCGTCGGCCGGCCACCACGACACAGTTCGCGGAGATCTCGAGCGGTACGTCATAGGCCGCGCAGAAGGCTGCGGTGTCGGCGAGCTCGGGGTCGATCGCAGCCACCGCCACCTCCGCGAAGGAGGAGTCCTGTAACCCGGCCTCCTCGAGTGCGGCCGCGACCGGGTCGGCAAGCAGCTCACGGTGTGCCGACGCCGGTCGGAGGTCGAGGCTCCCGATCCGTACGGCGCCGCTCACGTCGGCTTCATCAGGACTGCTCGGTCGGGCTGCCAGCGCCGTCGCACCAGCTGGCCAAGATCGAGGCGTACACGGCGACCGCCGCTTCCACCCGATCTTCCCGGCACCACTCGTCGACCACATGGCACTGATCAGGCTCCCCGGGGCCGAGGATCACCGTCGGTGCCGGTCTCGGCCGGTTCGCCGAGCCATTTCCGAGCAAACCGATCAGAGCCGAGGCGTCGGTGAAGAAGCGAGCCGGCGGCGACGGCTCGTCGGGGAGGCCGTTCACCGCCAGCGCTTCGCGGACGAGGCCGACGAACGGATCGTCCAGGTCCGTGTCGACGAGCGGCAGGTCGACCAGGTCCGACACACAGATGTCGTCCCCGACAATATCTTTCACTCGTTGCCGCAGGTTGATCGGATCCACGCCAGGGACGGTACGCAGGTCGAGCTGCAACTCCGCGGAATCGGGTACGACGTTGGGCTGCACTCCCCCGCAGAACCTGCCCACATTGGCCGTCACCTGCCCGAACCGCTCATCCGAGGGCCAGGACGAGACGTCGTGCAGGGCCGTCACCGCGCGAGCCAGGCGGACCACCGCGTTGTCCCCGAGCTCGGGTGCCGACCCATGTGCGGCCCGGCCGTGGCTGGTCAGGCGAAGCCACAAGGCACCCTTGTGCGCCGTAACGAGCGCGTTCGCCGTCGGCTCCCCGACCAGCAGCGGACCGCCCTGGCCGAGCACCGACGAGGGGACCTGCAGCGCACCCTGACACCCGGTTTCCTCGGCGGCGGTGAGCACGACTTGGATCCCACGACAGGCATGCGGCCGGCGAAGATGGCCGACCACGGCGGTCACCATGGCCGCGATGCCACTCTTCATGTCCGACGTGCCTCTGCCCACGATCCGAATGCCGTCGCTTTCGGCCGCCCAGGGGTCGACGCTCCAGGACGAACGATCGGCCGGCACGGTGTCAGCGTGGCCGGTCAGCGTCAACGGCGGACCGGTTCCGTCGAATCGGGCGACCAGCTGCTCCCGATTGGGTGCCCAGTTGACGAACTGGGTCCGGGCGTTGACCGCGTTGAGCATCAGGGCGCAATGCCGGTTGACCGTCCCCTCGTTGGCACCGGCAGAGGAGATCCGGACCAGGTCCTCGAGCAGCCTGACTGCTCCTGAGCTACGAACAGGACTCACGCCCACCGCTCTCATCCTGGCTGACCGGGACACCGTCGAGCAGACGCTAGCAACGTCACACCCCGCCCCGGGTGCTCCACGCCGCACCGATGCCATCATGACCGCGTGCCGAACGTTTCCGACCATGAACAACGCGTCCTCGACTCGATCGACTCGGCCTGGGCGTCGGATCGCCTGGTCGAGCTGATCGGCATTCCCTCGATCACCGGCAGTGCAGCGGAAAGCGACGCCCAGCACCGGCTGGCTGGGTATTTCGACCCCCTCGGCCTGGACACCGACCTCTGGGCGATCGACCTTCCCGAAGCCGGGGCCCATCCGGACTTCCCTGGCCTGGAGGCGCCGCGTACCGAGGCCTGGGGCCTGGTCGGGACCGCCGGTGGCGACGACGGGCCCACCTTGATCCTGAACGGGCACATCGACGTGGTTCCGCCCGGCGATCCATCGCTGTGGTCCGGCGAACCCTTCCGGCCGCGCGTCGACGGGGATGTCGTACACGGACGCGGAGCCTGTGACATGAAGGCTGGAGTGGCAGCGGCACTGACGGCCGTAAGGGCGTTGCGGGACAGCGGCCTACACCTGGCTGGAAAGCTGTCCCTGCAGAGCGTCGTGGGGGAGGAGGACGGCGGATTGGGCGCTTGGGCGACCCTGCGCCGAGGACATCACGGCGATGCGGCTGTCATTCTCGAGCCCACGAGCGGCACGGTGCACACGGCCAACGCCGGGGCACTCACTTTCCGGATCGAGGTGACCGGCCGTGCCGCACACGGGGCCACCAGGGAACTCGGGGTCAGCGCGTTCGAGTGCTTCTGGCCAATCCATCTCGCCTTACGAGAGTTGGAAACCGAACGCAACGCCGACACAGACGTACGTCTGCGCGGGCACGCCCTGCCTTACGCGCTGTCCATCGGCACCGTCCACAGTGGAGATTGGCCGAGCAGCGTCCCGGATCGCCTGGTAGCCGAGGGACGGTACGGCGTCGCGATCGGTGAGCCATCGGCAGCGGCTCGCAAGGTCCTCGAAGACCGGGTCGTCGAAGCGTGCGTGAACGATCCGTGGCTGGCCGATCATCCTGCGACCGTCACCTGGTCGGGCGGTCAATTCGGAAGTGGCACACTGCCGCCAGGGCATCCACTGCTGGGCTGGGTGCAGGCTGCGGCAGCCGACATCCGGGGTAGCACTCCATCGGAGGCCGCCGCGGCGTACGGCAGCGACCTCCGGTTGTACGCTGCCGAAGACATCCCCACCGTCCACTTCGGACCTGGAGATGTCCGGTTGGCGCACTCACCGCGAGAGCAGGTGCAGATCAGCGATCTGGTGAGCACTGCCCGGGCGGTCGTACTGCTGATCGTGCGCACCTGCGGAGTCCGCTGAGCTCGATGCCGGTGGACCTCTCCGCGGCATGGACCGCCGTCGTCGGGTCAAGTGAGAAGGCCCTCGACTGCTGGGCTGGGCTGATCGCCCGATGGACCGAGCCGCACCGGCGCTACCACGGGATCGGCCACCTGAGCGCCGTACTGCTGTTTGTCGACGAGTACGGCGCCCACGCAGCGGACATCGATGCCGTACGTCTGGCTGCCTGGTACCACGACGCGATCTACGACCCACGCGCCGCCGACAACGAGGAGCGCAGTGCGCAGCTCGCCGTGAATGAGCTTGGCGCGCTGGGCCTGCCGAGCGAGCGTGTGCACGAGGTGGCCCGGCTCGTACGCCTGACCGCAAGCCACGAACCGGGCGACGGGGACCGGAACGGGGAACTGCTCAACGACGCCGACCTGATGATCCTGGGTAGCCCACCGGAAGCCTACGTTGCCTACCTCAACGCCATCCGTGAGGAGTACGCGCACGTCCCGGATCCGGAGTTCCGGGCCGGGCGGGCGGCTGTACTCGAGGCACTGCTGGATGTGCCGCGGCTGTACCGCCTGGCACCCCTGGCTCCGATGGAGGCCGTCGCCAGGCAGAACATGACCGCCGAGCTCAGCCTTCTCCGATCGCACCCGGGCGCCGCGACGCCGGCTGATCAAGCGTATGGCCGGCATGCCGAGGGCGACGCGGCGCAGGCCGACGCAGACCAGCGCGACGCAACGCCGCCAAGACCTCCCGGCCACTGACCGGGCGCGCCCCCAGTGCGACCGCTTCGGCATGCCGGTCTGCGGGTAAGTCGTAGTGGTCGCGGTGGAAGGCCCGTTCGCGAAGAGCGAGGCGGCCGGCGAACTCATGCAACTCGGCATAGGAGACGTCGCTGATCAGATGTGCCCACAGCCGATCCCGGAAGGGCCACACCGGTGCATCGACGAGAATAGCCACCCGGATGGTCCCCCTTTCCGGAATGTAGATCTGCTAACCGCGGTTGCAGCGAACGTACTCAGGAACCAAACGACCCTGCTGAATATCGGAGACCCCGTGACCTGCCCGACCCTGGCACTGCGCAGAGGTGCCCTGCTGCTGACCGATGCGCCCAACCCGGCGCGCGCAGTCGCAGATCTGGCGGCCTCGATACGGACCCGGCTCACCGATGAGGGCACCTTCGCCCAGCTCTACCGATTCGTCATCGTGGGCATGCTCAGCTCCGGGCTGTACGCCGCCGTTTTCGTGACGTTCGGCTCACTCGGCAGTCTGGCCGCCAACCTGATCGGGATGGTGACCAGCACCCTGCTGGCCAACGAGTTGCACCGTCGGCTCACGTTCCACGCATCGGCAGCCGTCGGCTGGGTGCGCGCCCAACTGGAGGGCGGCGGCCTCGCGGCGGTCGGCTTGGCGGCGACCAGTCTGGCTCTGCTCGTTCTACAGGCGCTTGCCCCCAACGCGGGATGGTTCGTCCAAGTGCTTCTTGTCGCAGCGGTCACCGGCGGAGTGGGCTTGGTGCGATTTGCCGCCCTGCGAGCCCTGGTCTTCCCCGCCGCCCGCGACGTCAGGCACAGGTCAGCCGCGGCCGAGGCGTAGATCTACCCGGGAAGGCCTCAGTGGGTAGACCGGGTGCCGATGGGGATCAACATCAAGCGGAAGAGCACCCAGCAACTCGCCCGAGAGGTTGCGGGGATCACCGGCGAGTCCATGACCTCGGCCATCGAAGTCGCCCTGGCCCAGCGACTGGACAGGCTGCGGCAGACCGACGATGGGGTGCCCGCGCGCCTTGCCTCGATCAACATCATCGCCCGCGATTCCGCCCGCCGGTGGCCGCAGGCGGCAAGCAGCGGAGATCTGTCGGCGGAGCTGTACGACGACGGCGTACCGGCTTGATCCTCGACACCTCTGCGCTGATCGCTGTCATGCGTGGCGAGGATGGGTGCGATGCACTGATGCACACGTTGGCCGAATCCAGAACGACGAGGATCTCCACAGGCACCTTGTTGGAGGCCGTCATCGTCATCGATCGTCTGGGCGACCCGGTGCTCAGCCGGAGGCTCGACGACCTTCTGGAGGCCCTTGACGTCGCTGTCGAGCCAGTCACGCCGGAACAGGTACGGGTGGGACGGCAGGCGTATCGCGACTTCGGCAAGGGGTCGGGGCATCCTGCCGCACTTAATTTCGGCGACTGCTTCGCCTACGCGCTGGCGCGCACGGCCGGTGCGCCGCTGCTCTTCGTCGGCAACGACTTCGGCCACACCGATGTGAGCCGCGCCTAGCTGGTGGCCCTGGCGCACGACAAAGGGCGGTCCCGTCTGCTGACGGGACCGCCCTGTGCGTCGTTCGTTGTGGTGCGGGTCGTACGAGCTTGCGCTGGACTTAGAAGTCCATGCCGCCCATGCCGCCGTCGCCACCGGGCATGGCCGGAGCGTTCTTCTCCGGCTTGTCCGCGATGACGGCTTCGGTGGTGAGGAACAGTGCGGCGATCGAGGCGGCGTTCTGCAGGGCAGAGCGGACCACCTTGGTCGGGTCGGGGATACCGGCCTTGAGCATGTCCTCGTA
>JBPCOF010000143.1:0-4081 GCA_051000515.1 Geodermatophilaceae bacterium | reverse complement strand
GGCGGCCGGGTGGTGGCCATTGGGCACCCGCACCTGGAAGTGGACCGGGTCTTGGTGGACAACCGGGAGGGCGCGCGGGCCCTCGCCGAGCACCTGGTTTCTCTGGGACACCGACAAGTGGGTCTCCTCGCTGGCCTACGAACCATGGCGTCAACCCAGGACCGGATCTCGGGGCTGACAGAGGTGGTGAGAAGGGCTGGCGGCAAGGTTGAGCTCAGATACGTCGAGGCAACCCGCGACGGCGGCCTCGCCGGCGCGGCCGACGTTCTCGGCGGACGTGCCCGGGTGACAGCTGTCGTGGGCACCGCCGACCAGGTGGCGGTCGGGGCCCTCGCCTACCTTCGCCAGGCCGGAACTCGCGTTCCTGAACAGATGTCGGTTGCTGGCTTCAACGACATCGCCCTGTCCCGCGACGTCTCGCCTGCGCTGACCACGGTAGCCCTCCCGTTGGAGGATCTCGGGAGAGCCGCGATGACTCTCGCCCTGAGTCTCGCCCCTGGCCCCGAAACGCTGGTTCGGCACTTCCACACTAGACTAATCGTGCGAGAGTCCACCGGGTCGGTGCCCTTGGAATCTGCGCCCCCCTGACGAACTCGTCTACGTTGGCGTGTTGAGCGGTGACTGTGCGATCGACGCGCACCAGAACCGACGATGACCTCGATCCTGAACCGCGCCTCGCCCCCACAGGCGCTCGGACTCCACTTTCAACGCACTCCCTGCCAGCCCAACGTTTCCTGTCGTCACGCCTCGCTCACCCACCCGACCCAGCGAACTTTCATAACCATTCCGGGAGCGTCCGGGAACCCGTTCGCAGCCGCAAGCGGAGTCGGTCACCTCTTCCTCAGCCGTTGCGTGAGGAATCGAGGAGGATAATTGGTCCGATCGTGTCCACCCGAGGGCCTTGGTGCTTACCCGGAGGTAAGGGCCAGCCACAAGCAGAGCGCTCAAGACGGGTATTCGCACCAGACCCGGCAAGTCGCCGCCTTGGATTCGAGGGACCTTGGGGCAAACTCACCTGACGGACCACTACAGCCAGCGGGGTGTCCCCGGGATGTGGCTAAGCTCCGCATTCAGCGACGTCGACCTGCGCCCCCGGGACGAGGTGACGGCCCAGCAGATGACATCCCTATTCGCCGAGGTCAAGCGCCCGAATGCGGACGCCATCACGCGGGATTAATGGACCGCCGAGGCGCCGGGAGCGGATCACTGCAACAAGTGTCACTGCAACAAGTGCCGGCCGCGGTCAACCTCGGCCGGCCGTTCAAGGTGGTGACACCGCGTCGGAGTTCCGGGCCGGGGTCCGCCGCTGCGCTGTGCATCCGGACGTCGTCGCCTTCGGCGGCCAGCATTGCCTGCTGACCGCAGGTAGCGCACTTCCGGCTTCCTCGGCGGACATAGAGCGCCGGGGTGGCGGCCGAGTCGTACTTGGCCTTCACGCGTGACGGCGGGTATGAAGAAGGCGCGGAACTGCTGGCCGCGGGAAAAGCGTCCGCCCTGAATATTTGCCCTGAACGATGTCATGGTGATCGGCGCCCACCAGCGCTTCGAGACCATCGGCTGGACGTGCGGGGCGAGTTCTCCGTGACCGGGTTAAACGCTGGGTTAGACGACATACCGAGGGTGCGGACCAAGTGTCTGCGCTGACCACGCTGTCCTGCTGAATATGGGAAAGAGTGCTTGAGCTCGCCTTGTCCACCACGGCGATCAGAAGCCTACCTGATCACCGTCCGGGGCGAGATCGTGCTGCGCGAGAATACCCGGAAGCTGATCTGATGAGGCGTGCCTCTGCGTCTTGACGGCAGGAGGGCATCCGCATACCTTGTGCAGAAAGCGATTTCCCGGTTCTCTTCCGGAGGCAGTGGTGCGGACTCTGACCGTGGTGATGAACGGGGTGTCGGGCCGGATGGGCTACCGGCAGCACCTGGTGCGCTCGGTGTTGGCCATCCGCGCACAGGGCGGTGTACAGCTCGCTGATGGGTCGCGCGTCCAGCTGCAGCCGGTGCTCGTCGGCCGGAATGAGGCGAAGCTGCGGGATATCGCCGAGCGACACGGCTTGGAGCGCTGGAGCACCGACCTCAAGTCCGCCCTGGCTGGTGGCGCTGGCGGAATCTACTTCGACGCCCAGGTCACCCAGGCAAGGGAGAAGTCGGTCTTGGCTGCGATCTCGGCCGGTTGGCATGTCTACACCGAGAAGCCGATCGCCGAGTCGCTCGATGGTGCGCTGGCGCTCGCCCGCGCCGCCGCGGAAGCGGGGGTCAAGAACGGAGTCGTGCACGACAAGCTATACCTGCCCGGGCTGGTGAAGCTCAACCGACTCATCGAATCCGGATTCTTCGGCCGCATCCTCTCTATCCGCGGCGAGTTCGGCTACTGGGTCTTCGAGGGCGACTGGCAGCCCGCTCAGCGACCGAGCTGGAACTATCGCCGTGAGGATGGTGGCGGGATCACCGCCGACATGTTCTGCCACTGGAACTACGTACTGGAGAACCTCTTCGGCACCGTGCAGGCGGTGACCGCAAAGGTGGTCACGCACATCCCCACCCGTTACGACGAGCAGGACCAGCCCTATCCTGCAACCGCCGACGACGCCGCATACGGGATCTTCGAGCTGGACGGCGGGGTCATCGCGCAACTGAATTCGTCGTGGGCAGTCCGGGTGTACCGAGACGAACTCGTCGAGTTCCAGGTCGACGGCACCCACGGCAGCGCGGTCGCCGGGCTACGGGGTTGTCGGGTCCAGCACCGCGCGAACACTCCGATGGCGACCTGGAACCCCGATCTGCCGGTCGTCGAGCGGTTTCGAGAGCAATGGCTGGAGGTTCCCGACAACGCCGACCTGGACAACGGTTTCAAGGGGCAGTGGGAACAGTTCGTCCGACACGTCGTCGAGGACGGGCCGCACCGGTTCGACTTCTTGGCCGGCGCACGCGGTGTTCAACTCGCCGAGCTGGGCTTGCGCTCCTCGGCGCAGGGACGCCGCGTCGAGACCCCTGCAGTCACGCTGTGAACGGTGAGCTCTGGCTACCCGACAGTGAAGGGGGAGCCGCATACACGATGCGAGACCGCGTCACGTGGTATCCGCCGTCCAGCCCACCGACCACCCGGGTCGCGTACGCGGCGGCCCACGTCGTCGCCGATCCGTTCGCGGACAATGCTCCCAGCGCGCCTGCCGCGATCGACTGGGATACCACACTGGCGTTTCGACGCCATCTTTGGAGCTACGGCTTCGGTGTGGCCGACGCAATGGACACCGCACAGCGCGGTATGGGTCTGGGCTGGGCCGCCACACAGGAGCTCATCCGGCGAAGCGCAGCCGAGGCCCGCGCCTGCGGTGGTGCGATCGCTGTCGGAGCGGGTACCGACCACCTAGGCCCCGAGGGCGCCACCCTGGCGGGGGTCATAGCCGGCTACGAGCAGCAGGTCGCCGTCGCCGAGGACGCCGGCGCCAGGGTGATCCTGATGGCCAGCCGTCTACTGGCCGGAGTTGCCCGGGGTCCGGACGACTACGAGGAGGTCTATGGCCGAGTCTTGGACCAGGTAACCGCACCAGTGATCCTGCACTGGCTCGGACCGATGTTTGACCCCGCGCTCGTGGGTTACTGGGGCAGCGCGGACGTCGGCGAGGCCACCGAGACGTTTCTGGCAGTCATCAAGCAGAACGCGGACCACATTGACGGGGTCAAGGTCTCGCTGCTCGACGCCGGGCACGAGGTGCAACTGCGGCGAGCCCTGCCTGCCGGCGTGCGGATGTACACCGGCGACGACTTCAACTACCCGGAACTCATCCGCGGGGACGAGCACGGCCATTCCGACGCGCTGCTCGGGATCCTTGCCGCGATAGCCCCGGTCGCGGCGCAAGCTCTGCAGGCCCTGGATCGCGCAGACCTGGCGGCCTACGACCGGACGTTAGCGCCGACACTTCCCCTAGCCCGGCACGTCTTCGGTGCCCCGACGTTCTACTACAAGACCGGGATCGCCTTTCTAGTCTGGCTGGCCGGGCTACAGCCGGGGTTCGTCATGGTCGGCGGCCTGCAAAGCGGGCGAAGCGTACTGCATCTCGCGCAGACCTTCCGGTTGGCCG
>JBPCOF010000142.1:0-2954 GCA_051000515.1 Geodermatophilaceae bacterium | reverse complement strand
AATCTGGGTTCTCCTCATGTTTCCGTGGGTAGTTTGACGCTGATTCCGCCGGCGCAGAGGTAGATCATGGCGATGAGCGTGGGGGCGCTGTGGTGGCCGTAGCCGCGGTGGTTGATGAGTCGGATCTTGGAGTTGAGTCCTTCCAGTTTGCTGTTGGACAGGCCGAGTTCGACGGCGGCGAGGATGCCGTCGCGGTGTGTGCGGATGGTGCGGGAGAGCTTCACGATGGCGGGGATGCGGCTGCGGCAGGCCCGGGTCAGCCAGGCGTCGAGGTGGGCGTCGGGGCGGGTTCCTTCGGGGAGCCGGTAGAGGTCGCGGAGTTCTTCTTTGAGTTCGTAGGCGCGCCAGAGGAGGTGGCGGGAGGCGCGGAGGTTGGCGAGCTGGGCTTGTTGCTTGTCGGTGAGGTTGGCGGGGTCTTTCACTAGCGCCCACCGGGTGTGTTTGATGGTGCGGGCTGCGGCGTCTGCCAGGCGGGGGTTCTTGGTGACGTAGCCGGCTGGGGAGTCGGTGCCTTTGACCGGCCGTAGCTGGTTGGCGGCCCAGCTGCGGGTGTAGTCCACCGCTTCGTTGGCGAGCTTGATGACGTGGAACGGGTCGATGCACTGTGCGGCCTGGGGTGCGTGGGTGCGGGTGGCGAGACGGAACGGGCGGCCCATGTCGAGGCTGACAGCCTGGAGTTGCTGGCAGCGTTGAGCTCCGAGCAAGTCGTAGAACTGGGCCAAGGTGTCTGACTTGCGTCCCTCGCCGGCCCAGAGCACCGCACCATCGCGGTCGTGGTCGGCTACCACGGTCAGGTAACGGTGGTGCTTGCGGTAGGAGACCTCATCGACCCCGATCCGGTAGACCTCGTCGAGGCGGGCGTCGTCGAGGTGGTCGGCCACCACCCGGCCCACGACGTCGGCGACGGTCTGCCAGCTCACCCGCAGCAGGCGAGACACCGTGGTCTTGTCGACGCGTTGCGCCAGCCAGGTGATGACGTCTTCCAGGTCGCGGGTGCAGCGGGCCCCCGGCCGCGCCCACTCCACGTCCTCGGTGCGGACCCGACCGCAGCGGCGGCAGTCCAGACGGCGGATCTCACCGAGCAAGACCAGCCGGCAGCTGCCCAGGTCAAGATGTCGCCACCGTCGGATCGACCGGTCGTAGACGGCCCGGGTGGACCAGCCGCACGGGCAACGCAGCCGACGCCGTCGATGCCGGATCCGAACCTCCACCCGCGCTGGCGTGAACGTCACATCGGTGACGGTTGCAGCAGGGATCTGGAGCATCTTGTTGAATGCAGTAGTGGCGCGCACGGGCCGCTCCTGTCCTCGGGACGGTTTGCTTCGCAGCTCCGAACCTAGACAGTCGGCTTGTGCGCGTCACCCCGGCACCGATAGATCACCCGAAAGCCCATGCATACAACGCAGAACCAGACACTCAACCCAGTTCGGGACCCACACAAACATGAGGAGTGCCCAAATCTGCCGTGCAGACAGTGCATCTGCCGTGTTGACATCAACCGTGGGCAGATGTGGGGCGGGGTGTTGTGCGCCGACATGTGTCGTACGGCGTACGCGGATCGACACCGCGTCAGCCGTCTGAGGTCACCCGCCCGACAAGGTGCGGGGCCTGCGACCGTGCGGAGGTCACGCCGAAATCGAGCCCGACGTCGCCGTCTCGAGCGCCGAAGCGAACCGTGCTCGGCAGCGGCACGGGCTTCTTGAAGGCCACCGCAACCGTGTAGGCGTGAGGCAATCGGGGCGACAGCGCAGCGAGCGCACGCGCCTTTGTCCACATGCCGTGGGCGATCTGCGTCGGGAAGCCGAACGGCCGTGCCGTCGCCGCGTAGAGGTGGATCGGGTTCCGGTCGCCGGACACTGCCGCGTACCGACGACCGAGTCCGGCCGGCAACGACCACTGCATCGGACCGAGCGGCGCCTCGTCCGGGAGCGCCGGTGCGGCAGACGTGCGCTGCCCGCTTCCTTTGCCGCGGCCGAGGAACACGCTGGCGTCACGCCACACGACGTGCGCTCCGATGGTCGCCTCCGACGTGATCGTGACGGTACGGCCGCGCGGGTGCGGGGCCAGCTCGGTTGCCTCGACACTGAGGTCGAACGTCTCGTCCAGGCCGATCGGGCGCACCTGGTCGATCGTGTTCTCGACATGGACAGCACCCATCACCGCCAGCGGGAAGCCAGGTGCCGTCATCAGGCTGAGGTGGAGCGGAAAGGCCAGCACGGGCAGGTATGTCGACGGGACCGACCCCTTCCGCTCGAACTCGCAGACCTCCCGGTAGCGCGTGAGATGGTCCGCGTCGAGCTCGACGTGCTTGAGTTCCAGTCGGGTGTCAGGAAGGCGGTCGGACAACGGCCTTCGCAGGGCCGGGACGACCCCTGCGCCGGGCAGCGCCGGTAGCGCGGCCTTGAGGTAGAGCGAGGTTAGCGGCGGAGACTCGTCGAGCACCTTGGTCGGCATTCGTCAGGCACCCAGCAGGCTCTGGCCGCAGACCCGAACGACATTGCCGGTGACGCCGTAAGAACCAGGATTCGTGAACCAGGCAACGGCTTCGGCCACATCGACCGGCTGCCCACCCTGGCTCATGGAGTTCATCCGTCTGCCCGCCTCGCGGAGCATCAGCGGTACTGCGGCTGTCATCTGCGTCTCGATGAATCCAGGTGCGACGGCGTTGACCGTGACATCGCGCTCCGCCGCGTCCGCGACGGTCGCGTCCACGAAGCCGATGACGCCGGCCTTCGAGGCCGCATAGTTGGTCTGCCCCATGTTTCCGGCGATGCCCGCGATCGAGGCGACGCCGATGACGCGTCCGTTGGAATTGATGGTCCGGTCGTCGAGCAGCTGCGCGGTGACGCGCTGGGGGGCGACCAGGTTGACGTCGATCACCGACGACCATCGCGCCTCGTCCATGTTGGCGAGCTTCCTGTCGCGCGTGATCCCGGCGTTGTGCACCACGACGT
>JBPCOF010000049.1:0-7809 GCA_051000515.1 Geodermatophilaceae bacterium | reverse complement strand
CGCTTTCCCCTCGTCGTACCTGGAGTCGTCATGCCCGCAGCCGCGAAGGCCACCGCACGTAAATCCTCTGCCGGGAAGGCCCCTGCTGGAAGGTCCGCTTCCGACCAGGCGTCTGCGTCCAAAGCTCCGGCGCGTCAGCCGGATCAGAGCGCGCCACACCCGATCAGTCCGACCGGTGTCCCCACCGGAGGCCCGGACTCGGTCGACGTACGGAACCAGGCGGGAGCTTTCCTGACCACTGCGCAGGGACTTCGGCTGCCCGACACCGACCACTCGCTCAAGGTCGGGGATCGAGGCCCGACCCTGCTGGAGGATTTCCATCTGCGGGAGAAGATCACCCACTTCGACCACGAGCGCATTCCGGAGCGTGTCGTACATGCACGTGGTGCGGCGGCTCACGGGGTCTTCGAGTCCTATGGGACCGCCAAGTCGGTCACCAAGGCAGGATTCCTGGCCGAGAAGGGACGTCAGACTCCAGTCTTCACCCGCTTCTCGACCGTGCTGGGGTCGCGCGGCTCGGCCGACAGTGTTCGGGACACCCGCGGGTTCGCGGTCAAGTTCTACACCGACGAGGGCACCTTCGACTTGGTGGGCAACAACATTCCGGTCTTCTTCATCCAGGACGGCATCAAGTTCCCTGACATCGTGCACGCCGCCAAGCCGCATCCTGATCGGGAGATCCCGCAAGCCCAGTCGGCTCACGACACGTTCTGGGACTTCGTGTCGCTGCACACCGAGGCCACGCATCACACGATGTGGAACATGAGCGACCGGGGCATTCCACGCTCCTTCCGGACCATGGAGGGCTTCGGCGTACACACCTTCCGGTTGGTCAACGAGGCCGGTGACACGAGCTTGGTCAAGTTCCACTGGAAGCCGGTGGCCGGGATTCACTCCCTGGTCTGGGAGGAAGCCCAGATCACCGCAGGGGTCGACCCTGACTTCCACCGACGGGACATGTACGACGGCATCGAGGCGGGAGCTTTCCTGGAGTACGAGCTCGGCATCCAGGTCATGCCTGACGACGGGACCGACAGCTTCGAGGGCATCGACCTGCTCGATCCCACCAAGCTCGTGCCGGAGGAGCTCGCCCCGGTGCAGCTGATCGGGAAGCTGACGCTGAACGGCAACCCCACGAACTTCTTCGCCGAGGTCGAGCAGGTGGCCTTCCACACCGGGCATCTGGTGCCTGGCATCGAGGTGACCAACGACCCGTTGATGCAGGCGCGACTGTTCTCCTACCTCGACACCCAGCTGACCCGGCTTGGCGGTCCGAACTTCGCCCAGCTGCCGATCAACCGACCGCACGCGCCGGTGAATGACATGCTCCGGGACGGCATGCACCAGAGCGCCATCCACACCGGGCTGGCTCCTTACCGGCCGAACAGCATCGACGGCGGAGCACCTGAGGTAGCCACGGAGCAGGAGGGTGGCTACGTACAGGTTCCCCGCCGTATCGAAGGCGTACCCGTGCGCGCGCACGCCGCCTCGTTCGACGATCACTTTTCGCAGCCCACGATGTTCTACCGCAGCCTGAGCCCGGTCGAGCAGGCGCACATCGTCGAGGCGTACACCTTCGAGCTGGGCAAGTGCTACGAGCAGTCCATCAAGGAGCGTCAGCTCGAGGTGCTGGCCAACGTCGACGCGGACCTGTGTGCCCAGGTCGCGGCCGGTCTTGGTCTGCCCGCTCCGGCGGGCGCTCCGGCGCAGGACGTTGTCCTGTCTGCGGCACTGTCCCAGATGGTCGACGTGCCGGGTCCGATCGCCGGTCGAAAGATCGGGGTGATCGCGGATGCCGGATCCGATCTCGCCGGGATCGGCAAGCTGCGTACGGCGCTGGAAAAGCTCGGGGCCGAGCTGCTGGTCGTCGCGCCAGTCGGTGGTGTCCTGGGCCGCGGCGCCCGCAAGGTCAACGTGGACCGGACGCTGCTGACCACCCGCTCGGTCGAGTTCGACGCCGTGGTGGTGGCTGGGGGTACCACACCGACCAACGACATCCGGCTGGTCCTGCTGCTGCAGGAGGCATTCCGGCACTGCAAGGCGATGGCGACCTGGGGTGACGGCGCGGCAGTGCTGCGGGGTGCCGGGATCGCCCTCGACGGTGCCGGGGTCGTGGTCGGTGATTCCGTGGCCAAGTCGTTCACCGGCGAGCTGACTGCTGCGCTCGGCTTGCACCGGGCATGGGACCGGACAGCGGAGGTCATGGCCTCGGCAGTACCGCCGGCAACCGGCTAACCCGGGCTGGTGCGCCTCGGCGGCAACAGGTCGCGCATGTCGGAGAGATCGAAGAACTCCGCGACCTCGCGTGCCGACCTGGGACCGACGTCGGGATCGGCTCCGGCGTTCAACAGCATGGCCACGATGGGCTCGGCCCGGCGGAAGACGGCGGCTCCCAGGGCGGTCTGGCCGTTGTCGTTGTATCGCTGCACGTCTGCCCCGTGGTCCAACAGCAGTCGAACCACGTCCTCGTGACAGTGATACGCCGCGAGGATGAGCAGGCTGTCACCCCGCTCGTTGGTCAGGTTGCTCGGCACACCCATGGTCAGCAGCGTGGCCAGCTGCGTGAGATCGCCCGTGCGGGCCCACTCGAAGGACTGCCGGAGCAGATCGAGTTCGTCCTCGGTCAGTCCGCCGGTCATCATGGCAGCGTAGGTCGCCGCAACGTCCTCGGACCAGCCGTCTCGCCAGACCCGTACGGTGAGCAGCGTGAAGGTGGTCGTGCTGGCCGACACCCACGCGCCGCGACGGTGGAAGGGTGCTTCGCCGCGAGTGGCGCAACATCTTCGCGACGCCGACCTGATCCTGCACGCGGGAGACGTATGCATCCCAGACGTGCTGGATGAACTCGCTGGTTATGCCCCGGTGTTGGTGGTTCGGGGCAACAACGACGGGCCGGACATCGCAGCCTGGGGAGCGCCGGACCAGCTGGTCACCGACCTCGACGGTCTGACGGTGGGCATGCTTCACGACAGCGGGGCTGCGACCGGTCGGCTGCCCAGGATGCGCCGGCTCTTCCCGGACTGCGATCTCGTCGTCTTCGGGCACTCCCACATCCCGATGGACCTGTCCGGGGACGGTCTGCGGCTTTTCAATCCGGGATCGCCGACCGACCGACGTCGTCAGCCGCGCGGAACGCTCGGTGAACTGAGAATCGAACACGGCCTCCTACTCGAGGCGCGTATCGTCCCTGTGACTTAACCTGGCCGTGAGTTACCGAGCCCGCGGCTCGCGGCCCGGAACTCCTGCGGCCGACCAGGTGGGGCTTGAGGCTCCTGCCTTCGAAGTCACCGGTGTTGCCGCCTAGTCGATCGTGGGGTGCCCGGTGGTCTTCGGCGCAGCCGATATGGACGAGGTCTCGTTGCTGCGCGAGGTGGTTCATCAAAGCACTGGATTCGCCGTGGTCGTCGACAACGAGCGGTTCATGACGCTGTTGCTCGATCGGTTGACGTTGCGATGAAGGCAGTCGTCCTGTCCCAGCCCGGGTCGATTCGCGTCGAGCGCATCCCGGATCCGGCTCCGGCTGCCGGGCAGATCGTCGTCGCCCCGGACAGCTGCGGCATCTGCGGCACCGACATCCACATCATCGATGGAGAGTTCGTCGGCACCCGATACCCGATCGTCCCTGGACACGAATTCTCCGGGCAGATCGTGGCGCTCGGGCGGGACGTCTCGGGGCTGCGTGTCGGCGATGTCGTGGCAGTCGAGCCGTCCCTGTTCTGCGGGTACTGCCACTTCTGCCGGATCGGAAGAGGGAACCTCTGCGAGAACTTCAATTCGATCGGTGTCGGCCGGGAGGATGGTGCCTGCGCAGAGTTCGTCGCCGTACCAGCAGACAAGGCATTCGTGTTGCCGGAGAGCTTTCCGCGCGCGTGGGGACCGCTCGTCGAGCCGGTGTCCTGCGCGATTCACGGCTTCGACCTGCTGTCCATGTGCATCGCAGACCATGTGCTCATCTACGGCGCCGGCACGATGGGACTGATTCTCTGTCAGATTGCGATGCACCACGCCGCTGGGTCGGTCTCGGTGGTCGATCGCAACCTGGCACGACTACCGGTGGCGGCCAGTCTCGGTGCGGACCACACCGCCGCGAACGCCGATGAGTTCGACCGCCCGCAGGGCTGGGAAGTCGTCATCGACGCCACCGGGTCGGTCGCGGCCATCGAGGAGGGACTGCGTCGGGTCCGCCGCGGTGGCAGCTTTCTGATGTTCGGCGTTGCCGCAAAGGACGCGACAGCATCGATCTCGCCCTTTCGCGTCTACAACGAAGAGATCCGCATTCTCGGCTCGATGGCGATCCTGGGTTCCTTTGCACGGGCCCGGGACATCGTCGGAGCAGGGGCCATCAACGGGGACGCCCTGATCACCCACCGGATGGCAATCGATGACTACGAGGAGGCCATCGCCGCCTTCCGGCGCGGCGACGGGTTGAAGATCCAGATCAGCCCCGGCGGTTGATGAGAGCTACCAGCCTGCTCGGGATCGATCTGGGCACCGGCTCGACGAAGGCTGTGCTCCTGGACGCCGACGGCTGCGTGGCGGGGCGGGGCGCGGTAACACACGCGGTCCGCACAACGCGGCGGGGTTGGGCCGAAAGCGATCCGGAGGATTGGTGGCGCAGCATCGGTGGGGCGGTCCGGGCCGCCGTCGGCTCGCGAGCCAGCGACGTCGGTGCCATCGGCCTGTGCGGGCAGATGCATGGTGTCGTGCTCCTCGACGCACGCGGGCGGGCGCTGCGGGCTGCGATCCTCTGGGCCGACACCCGCGCGACCGAGGAGCTGGCGGCCTACCGGTCGCTGCCAGAATCTGAGGCGCGCGTACTGGGCAACCCGCTGGTTCCCGGCATGGCGGGTCCCATCCTGTTGTGGCTACGGGACAACGAGCCCGACACCTACACGGCGGCTGTCTGGGCGCTGCAACCCAAGGACTGGTTGCACCAGCGCCTCACCGCGACGATCGCAACCGATCCCAGTGATGCCTCCGCAACACTGTTGTACGACGTCTACTACGACACCAGGTCGGAGGCTGTGATCCAGCGGCTCGGGCTCAGGTCCGAGCTGTTCCCGCCCGTGGTCGCCTCCGTCGCTGTTGTGGGCGAGCTGGGCAGCGAGGCTGCGCAGGCGCTGGGGGTGAACCGTGGGATTCCAGTTGTCGTCGGCGCCGCAGACACGGCCGCAGCCATGCTCGGCAGTGGGCTGCTCGGCAGCAGGGACGCGCAACTCACGGTGGGCACAGGCGCCCAATTGGTCGTCGACCGGGCCCAGATGCAACCGGATCCCCAGCTGGCCACCCACATGTTTCGGACCCCCTCGACGCAGGGCTGGTACGCGATGGCGGCGATGCAGAACGCGGGATTGGCGCTCGAGTGGTGCCTGCGGGTGCTGGGGCGAGACTGGGAGTGGGCCTACGACCATGCTTTCGCGGTCCCGCCCGGGGCCGAGGGCCTCACCTTCTTGCCGTACCTGAGCGGAGAACGCACCCCCCGGATGGACCCGCACGCCCGCGGTGCATGGCTCGGCCTCGGCTTGGACCACGGCCCTCCTGCCATGATGAGGGCCGCTTTCGAGGGCGTCGCCTATGCCATTCGGGACGGACTGGACGCGCTACTGCGGGCCGGCCATCGCGCGGACGCGCTGCGGATGATCGGCGGCGGGACGCTGGACACCCGCTGGCGGCAACTGCTCGCCGACGTGCTGGGACGACCCCTCGTCCCGGTGGATGCTCCCGACGCGTCCGCCCGCGGTGCAGCGCTGTTGGCCGGTCTGGGCACCGGCCTGATACCCGAGGCCGCGCAGCATCCGCCGACCATGGGGCGGGCGGTCGAGCCAGGACCGAGCTCCCCGGCCTATGCACAGGGACTCACCCGTTTCCGGAGGCTCGGCGCGCCGGCTCCTGCGGACGGGCTCTAGGTCCCCTGGCCACAATGGGGTGCTCGGTCAGAACGCCGGTTCATCGCCTTCCAGCGGTGACACTGCCTAGACCGGCAGGAACGTGCCGGACGATCCGAGTGGAGGGTGATGACGCTCAGACCTCATCGCTGCACCGTGGGTTCCAGGGGCCAACTGGCTTAAGCTCGGCCCTGACGCACCGATGCAGTTGCGACGAGAGGTGGAAGGAAGCGGATGAGGGTCGGGGTACCCCGCGAGGTCAAGAACCACGAGTACCGCGTTGCGCTGACGCCGGCTGGAGTTACGGAGTTGCGACGCAGCGGCCACGAGGTCCTCATCGAGCACGATGCCGGCGCCGGTTCCCTGATACCCGACGCTGACTTCGTCGCTGCTGGGGCCGAGATTTTGTCCAACGGCGACGACGTCTGGGCCACAGCCGATCTGGTCCTGAAGGTCAAGGAGCCGGTCGCCGAGGAATACCACCGGATGCGCTCCGGGCAGACGCTGTTCACCTACCTGCACCTGGCCGCTTCTGCGGAGTGCACCAAAGCGTTGCTGTCCTCGGGCATCGACGCGGTGGCCTACGAGACGGTCCAACTCACCGACCTCTCGTTGCCCCTGCTGGCGCCGATGTCCGAGGTGGCCGGGCGGATGGCTCCGCAATGCGGGGCCCACAACCTCGAACGGGCCCAGGGCGGCCGCGGCGTGCTGCTGGGTGGGGTGTCCGGTGTGTACGCGGCCACCGTCGTGGTCATCGGCGCAGGGGTGTCCGGGATGAACGCTGCGGCCATCGCGCTGGGCATGCAGGCCGAGGTGATCCTGCTCGACAACAACGTCGAGAAGTTGCGCGCCGCGGACCGGATCTACCAGGGCCATCTGCAGACGGTGGCATCGAACTCCTATGAGGTCGAGCGCGCCGTCCTTGGCGCGGACCTGGTCATCGGAGCCGTGCTCGTACCCGGAGCCAAGGCGCCGACATTGGTGTCCAACGAACTGGTCTCCCGGATGCGCCCGGGTTCGGTGCTGGTGGACATCGCCGTGGACCAGGGTGGCTGCTTCGAGGACACCCGGCCAACGACCCACGACGACCCGACCTACCGCGTGCACAACTCGGTCTTCTACTGCGTGGCGAACATGCCGGGGGCCGTGCCGAACACGTCGACGTACGCCCTGACCAACGTCACGCTGGCATATGTCCTCGAGATCGCCAACAAGGGGTTCGCGCGGGCTGTCGCCGAGAACCCGGCGCTGCGGGCAGGTGTCAGCACCGTGTCCGGAGTCCTCACCCATGGCCCGACCGGCGCCGCTCACGGCATCGAGTGGGTCCACGTCGAGCAGGCACTGTCCCCACGGCACTGACCGCGGAGGGCGCGAGGCCGGCAGGTCGGCCGGTAAGGTGCCTCAGGGCTGGTTCGGCAGGCGCGGTTGCCGTCGGACGGCGCCGCTCCGCACCCCTCCTGACGACACGAAGACCTATGCCCCGCACCCTCATCGAGATCGACCGCCGCTCCAGCGAGCCGCTCTACCGACAGGTGCGTCGTGCCATCGAGCACGGCATCGCCGCCGGCCGCTTCGACCTGCGTCGCCGGTTGCCCAGCTCACGTGAGCTGGCAACCGAGCTCAGCGTCTCGCGCAACACCATCAGCCTGGCCTACCAGGAGCTCGTCGCCGAGGGGCTCGTCGTGGGGCACGAGCGGCGTGGACCGTTCGCCAACCCGCAGATGCGGGCCGCGTGCGCGGTGCAGGCGCACACCACCGTCCCGCGGATCGACTGGTCCACGCGGATGCGCAGCTACGGGGACGAGCACCTGCCGCAAGTGGAGAAGCGCAGCGACTGGCACACCTATCCCTACCCCTTCCTCGCCGGTCAGGTGGACGTCCAGGGGTTTCCGTCCCGGGCATGGCTGCGCTCCCTGCGCGAGGC
>JBPCOF010000258.1:0-18519 GCA_051000515.1 Geodermatophilaceae bacterium | reverse complement strand
GCCGTACGACGGCTGGCCTACGAGGAGGGCGTACGGCTCTACCGGGCAGGCCTGGCCTTCGACCCGACGTCACTGTCCAATGTGGACCACTGTCGGGCGCAGATCGGACTCGGCCGGGCCGCTTACTTCGCCGGCGACCTGAACAGCTGCGCGGATGCCGCCGAAGCCGCCGCCAGCGCTGCGCGGACAGCGGGACATCAAGAGCTCCAAGCAGAAGCCGCGCTCGTCCTCGAGGCAGCTCCCGATCCCCGCATCAACGCCGTGGCCAAGCAACTGTGCGAGGACGCGCTCGCCGCTCTCAGCGACAACGGCGACGCGGCATTGCGCGCCCGGCTGTACGCCCAGCGCAGCCATCTCGCCTTCTACGACGGCGAGCAAGACCGCACCGAGTCGTTGAGCGCGACGTCCCTTGATCTCGCGCACATCGCAGACGACGACCGCGCCCTCGTCGAGGCCCTGCACGCCCGCAAGGAAGCCTGCCCCGGTCCGGCCGGCCGAGACGAACGGATCCGCCTAGCGAGCGAGATGCTCGCCCTCGCCCAACGCACGAGCAGCTCCCGTACCGCGATGTGGGGCCAGCTCTGGCGGATCGAGATCTTGACCGAACGGGGCCTGTTCGCGGCTGCGGCCGAACACCTTCCGAATTTGGCGTTGGCTGTCGAACGGGTCGGCGGGCCGGTCAGTTCATGGCATCTCGATCGAGTCACCGCGGGTATTGCCCAGGCACAGGGGCGGTACGCCGAGGCCGCCGCCATCGGTCGGCGCGGATTCGAGCGCATGCGGGTGGTCGAGCCGGCGCCCGCATCAGGCGCCTACTTCGCGCTGCAGGTCGCACTGGCCAGCCACCTTGGCGTCACCGAAGAGGCGACCGCGTTCGCGCTGAACCCGTTCGACCCGCCGCCGCGGTTTCGGACGATGGCCCGGCTGTCCCGCGCGTTCCTGCTCCTGTGCGCCGGACGGCCCGACGAGGCGGCAGCTTCCTACCAGCAAGCCGGCCCGCTCGAAAACTGGTCGCTGCCAGTGTTCTTCCGGTTGCCCGGCCACGTGTACGGCGCACTCGCGGCGGCACAGCTCGAGCGCTTCAATGACCTCATTGTGTTGCTCGACCGGCTCGAGCCGTTCCGGGGTGAGCACGCGGTCGGTGACGGAGTCGCCTACATGGGCCCCGTCGAACTCACCCTTGCCCACGGCGCCACCGCACTCGGCCGACTCGATCAAGCTGTGGAGGAGTTCAGAGCGGCGGCGGTTCAGGCCGACCGATCCGGTTCTCCCGGTTTCGTGGCCGAGGCCCGCTTCCACCTCGCGACGACGCTGCTCGCCCGTGGCGAGCCCGGTGATCGCGACCGCGCCGAAGCCCTGGCCCGTGACGCCAACGGCCTCGCCAAGTCGCTCGGCATGGCCGCCTACCTCGACCGAACCGCCGCGCTCGTTGCGCAGTTCGACCGCAGCACCGAACAGCCGACCTCTCTCAGCCCGCGTGAGGCCGAGGTCGCCTTCCTGGTGACCGAGGGCCTCACCAACCGGCAGATCGCCGAGCGGCTGTTCATCTCCGAACGCACCGCCCAGAACCACGTCCAGCACATCCTCACCAAGCTGGGCTTCGCCACCCGGAGCCAGATCGCCGCCTGGCGAACCCGCACGACTCAGTAGTCCCCGGGTTGACATAGGCCCGATCGGCAGGTCATCGAAGGCGTCGCCGTTCTGGGTCCCGCCGCCCTCCCATTGCCCGACGACGTAGTCACCCTCGGCGATCAAGTCGGCCGTAACCCCAGAAGTTGAAGTCGGGGAACGCGGCCCGGAACTTCGTGGCGAACTCGCGTACCTGGTCGATGGCCTTGTTGTTGTTGTTGTTGTTGTTGTTGCTCTCTTCTGACGACATGGTCCGCCCCGCTGGTCAACCACGAAGATCCCGCCGAGCGCGGGGCGGTCCAGCCGCCGACCAGTGAGTAGCAGCGGCCACAGAATGAGTAGGCCAGTGAGTCATCCGGCGGATTCCCGAGCCGCCGAGAACTCCTAGCGTTCCTCCTGCGGCCACACGGGTCGCCCAACCAAGGAGGAAGTCATGCAGTGGATCACGATCGCCACCCCACCGTTCCCGTCCGTCGAGCAGTTCGACAAGGTCACCGAGGCTGTGGATCACGCCAACCCCGAAGGTATGGAGGGCCGTTACGTCGGAACGACCGACGACGGCAAGCTCCGCGTCGTCACCCTCTGGACGACCAAGGCGCACGCCGACCAGTTCTTCGCCAACACGCTCGGCCCGGCCTTGGCCAGGGCCTTGGGCCCGGAGCCGGTCGGCCGGCCCGAGGTGTACGGGATCGACGTCGACCGCAGCTATGTACGCGAGTCGGTCAGCTGAGAACCACGCGGACGTTCGTACGCGCGGCCCGGTCTGGTCATCAAGTGACGACCAGCCCGGGCCGTTGGCGACAGGACCCCTCCCATCAACTTCCCCGTCGTGACACAATGGTCGAGTGAGTGGGACGTACCCTGTAGTGATGGGCGAGCGCGGGCGTCTGGTTATCCCGGCGGAGCTTCGTGAGCGCCTACGGCTGCATCCGGGGGCGCCACTCATCATGTTCGACACCCCGCAAGGCATCGTCATGGCAACCCGAGACCAAGCGAAGCAGCTGGTACGCGACAAGCTGCGTGGCCTTGATCTCGTGACTGAACTGTTGGCCGACCGGCGCAGGCAGGCAGCCGCCGAAGACGAGACGTGAATCTGTTCGATGCATCCGCGTTGCTGTGTTTCCTGCATGGTGAACCCGGCGCGGATGTCGTGGAACGCGAGCTCGTAGTCGGAGGGGTTTGCAGTGCGGCGAACTGGTCAGAGGTCGCGCAGAAGCTGCTCGCCCACGATCAGGACTGGGAGCTCTCCCGTGGCCTGCTGCTGAGCTACGAGCTGCGCGTCGAGCAGGTCATGGCCCCTGACGCCGAACGGGCTGCGCGGTTGTGGCGGTCCGGCGATGGCTTGTCACTGGCCGACCGACTGTGTCTGGCAACCGGAGAGCGACTCGGCGCGTCGATCTGGACGGTCGACACGGCGTGGGGCAGCTCGGACGCCGTCCATCAGATTCGCTGACAACGACACTGGACATGGGCATCGGACTACCACCTAGTCATCGTGCCGACCACCTCGGCGGTCGACTCAGGTCAGGCGCGGCGCTCGCGAGCCCTGCGCTTGCCTTCGTGCATCGCCAGTACGCGGGCGATGGGGATCGCCCGGCCCTCCTCGATCAGCTCGGGGCTGAGCTGCTGCGGTTCGGGCATCGCCTCGGCCCAGGGATCACCATCGGCGACCAGCCGGGCCGCGGAACGTACGGTGAAGTCTGCCGGCGCCACCTGATCGAGGTCCTCCCAGGCGACCGGGAACGACACCGGCGCCCACGGTCGAATCCGCGGACTGTAGGCGGCAACCACCGTCGCCCCGCCGGACCGGGTCGAGTCGAGGAAGACCTTGCCCCCGCGGTCCGCGCGGATGTATGCCGTCGTGGCCAGCGCGGGGTCCAGCTGCTCCGCCCGTGCCGCGATCGCCCGCGTCGCCGCGGCCACCTCTTCACCGGTCGCCGCCTCGGTGACCGGCACGTAGACATGGACGCCCTTCGCGCCGCTGGTCTTGGCCGTGCCGACCAAGCCGGCATCAGCCAGCGCCTGGCGTACGAGGTGGGCGGCGCCCACGGCCGACGCGAACCCGTCCCCATCCGGCGGGTCCAGATCGAGCACCAAGTGAGTCGGATGGTTCCAGAGATCAGCCCGTACCAGGGTCGGGTGGTATTCCACCGCACGCTGATTGGCCAACCACAGCAACGTCGGCCGGTCGTTGCACAGCGCGTACGAGACCTCCCGTTTCGACGCCTCCGCCCAGACCTGGACGGTCCGTACCCAAGGCGGGGTGTACTTCGGGACGTTCTTCTGCATGAACGGTGGCCGACCGCGCAGCACCCGCACCACCGACAGCGGCCGATCGGCTAGCACCGCGATGATCTGGCCGGAGACAGCGTCCAGGTAGTCCAACAGATCCCGCTTGGTCGCCTCGGCGCCGTCGAACAGCGGTTCGTCGAGGTTGGTCAGCGACACCCCGTCCCGCGACTCGCTGCCGGTCATCGGACCACCGTCCCATCATCCCTGTACGTCGCTCTCCTTGAAGCCAGTCGCAGGAGTATGCGGCTATGAAGGTGAGTGTGCGGAGACAGCCGCCCGCCGCCACATCACCGGTCGGCAGGATGGACGGCATGGATCCGTACTCGGCGCTGGCCCATCTGGAGTGCTCCCGGTGCCGGCGCACCTACGACGCCGCCGTGCCACAGGGGTTGTGCCAGGGCTGTTCGGCGCCGCTGCTCGCCCGGTACGACCTGTCCAGCGTCAAGGTCAGCCGAGCCGACGTGGCGCAGCGGCCCTCGGATCTGTGGCGCTGTAACGAGCTGCTGCCGGTCTCGGCGCCCGAGCATGTGGTCAGCCTGGGCGGGGGCATGACGCCCGTGCTGCCGCTGCCTCGGCTGGGCGCCGAGCTCGGGCTCTCCCGGTTGCTGGTCAAGGACGAGGGACTGCTCCCGACCGGCAGTTTCAAGGCGCGCGGTGCCGCGGTCGGGGTCTCCCGGGCCCGCGAGCTCGGGGTGACCGGACTGGCCATGCCCACGAACGGGAACGCCGGCGCCGCCTGGGCCGCCTACGCCGCCCGGGCGGGCATCCGGATGGTCGTCGCGATGCCCGTGGACGCGCCCGCGGTGACCCGCGCCGAAATCGTCGCCACCGGTGCCGAGCTGCGGCTCGTGGACGGCGTGATCTCCGACGCGGGTCAACTCGTCAAACAGCTTGTCGCCGAAGACTCTTCGCTCACCGACGTGGCCACACTGAAGGAGCCGTACCGGATCGAGGGCAAGAAGACGATCGGATTCGAGCTTGCCGAACAACTCGGCTGGCGGATGCCCGACGTCATCATCTATCCCACCGGTGGCGGGGTCGGCCTGATCGGCATCCACAAGGCGCTGACCGAGCTGGTCGCGCTCGGTTGGCTGACCGGGCCGCTGCCCCGCTTCGTCTGCGTGCAGTCCACCGGCTGCGCACCGATCGTGCGCGCGTTCGAAGGCGGTCAGCCCGAGTCGGAGCGGTGGGTCGACGCGCGCACCGTCGCGTACGGGATCAACGTCCCCAAGGCACTCGGTGACTTCCTGGTCCTGGACGTGCTGCGCGAGACCGGCGGGATCGCCATCGCGGTCGACGACGCGGACCTGCTGGCCGATCTACGGCTCGCCGGAGGACTGGAGGGGCTGTTCTTCTGTCCGGAAGGCGCAGCGACGATCACGGCCGCCCGGATCCTTCGGGCGAGCGGATGGCTGGGCGCAGACGACGAGACGGTGCTGCTCAACACCGGCGCCGGGCTGATCTACCCCGACTGTGTCGACGTGGACGCGGACGTGCCCACGCCACCGGTTATCTAGCCCGCGTCCCGGTTATCTAGCCCGCGTCCCGGACGTCTCGTCGTCGATGGGACGGCCGAAGGTGACGGCGCCATGAACGCCTTTGGCCGCGGTGGAGCGCAGGGCCGCATCGGGACATGCGCCGAGCGCATCGTTGACGGTCGAGAACGCGAGGCGCAACGCGACGAACACCGTGATCGCGAAAATTCGGGCATCGCTGAATCCGGCGTCTCGCAAGGACTGAACGTCCGCTGCGCTGGTGCCGTTGGGGTCGCGGGCAACCTGTCGGGCCCAGCTGGCCATCGCCTTCTCACTGGTAGTCAGTCCCTCGTCCTGGCCCAGGAGCACCCCGGACGCTGTTGACGCGTCGGTCGCCGCCGCCAGCTTGGATCCCCAGGACAGCGAGCAGTACGAATCGCCGAGGGCCGACGCGCAGGCGGCGACGAGAATGCCGCGCTGACGGATGTCGAGCCCGTGATCCGAGGTCGTTGCCTGCATCAGATCGAAGAACCCACTGAAGGTACGGGGCTGATACGCCCAGAGCTTGGAGGCATTCATCACATACCCCACCTCGGCCACGTCCTCGTCGAACAGGCTCTGAGCCTCGTCGGTGAGTTCCGGAATACCCAGGAAGCCGATGCCGCTCACTCTTGGTCCCCCCTCGTCCGCGCTGGAGGTTTGCGCGCAAGATAGCCGACGACCGCTATTTCGGCTCGAAGCGGCAGGCCGTCCCGGACATACCGGCTGGCCTGCTCGGTTGCTGCTTGCATAAAGGCTGCTTCACCGACGTTCTGGATCGCCTCGTACGCAGGTCCGGTGGAGGCGAGAGCCCGCGCGAATGTCTCCGGATCGGCGAACTCCCAGGCAAACGGGACGTCCACGCGTTCTATGTCGACGAAACCGAAGCGAGCCAGGAGGTCCTCTCCTACCCCGGGGCGACCGAGCGACACCATGACGGCCTGGTTCTCCAGGCGGGCCGAGTCGGCCAGCCTGAACGGTGCCAACGCCCACGCTCCCGGCGAGGCTTTTATATGGCCCCACACTGTGAGGCCCATCCGGCCGCCCGGCGCGAGGACTCGGTGGATCTCCCCGATGGCAGCCGTTGTGGTACCCCAGACCCCCCGGCAGCTGGTCGCGACGTCGAAGCTCGCGTCGGGCCATGGAAGCGCGTGCATGTCGCCCACCCGGATGTCGGCTCCGGGGTTCCGGTCCCGGGCGACCTGCACGAGGCGATGTGACGCATCGATGCCCGCGCACTCGGCTCCACGTGCGCGGGCGAGCTCGACGGCAAGACCGGAGCCGCACGCGACGTCGAGGAGCCGGTCGTCTTGACCGACGCCGAGCCGGTGGTGAAGGGCGACGTACTCGCGGCAGTTGCCGGGTTCGCTCAGGGTCGCGAAGTCGACCGCCCTTCTGCCCCAACCCTCGTCGACCATCTGGCAGTGGAGAGCATTCGTCATGTGGTCGCCCCGGTCGATTCGGAAGTGAACAGCATTCGGGTCAAGGCTGGATTGTCGATGTGCGTGCCGAGCAGCCGCGCGCAGGCCAAGGCCGGCTGATCGCCGAGACGAAACCGGTGCAGGTGGGCCCGAACCAGGAGCTCGCCCATGTCGCAGCGCGCGGCCAGCGACGCCAACGTGGCCACAAGTGGCCGTGCCCGCTCGAGATCGGCACGGTCCAGGGCAGTGCCGATCACCGCGTCCAACACGTATGCGTGCACCCACTGGTAGCGGTCGGGTACCCGGTTGGATCGGAAAGCCGCCTCACCGAGCCACTCGGCGGCGGCGGTGTGGTCGCCGCGACCGGCGTTGAGCAGACCGAGCCCGCGCGCGGCCATTCCCTCCCAGCAGGGGTCGTTGAGCTGACACGCCAGCGCCCAGGCCTGTTCGAGTCCGTCGGCTGCGGCGTCGATGTCACCGGAGTACAGATCCAGCTCGGCTTGCAGGGTCTGCGGCCACGGCAGAAAGGCAATCCACCGTTGCTGGCGCACCAGTTCCAGCGAACTCGTCAGCGCAGCGACGGCCTGACTTCGCTCGGCACGAAGCAGGTGCGCACGGGCCAGGATCGACAACGACCAGGCTTGCTGCCGATAATCGGCACAACGGCAGGCCCGTTCGACGGATTCGCCAAGGTGTTCGAAGGCGGCCGGGTAGTCGCCCCGGTCGGAAGCGTTCATCCCGCGAACCCCGAGGACCGCGGCAAGTTCCTCGTCGGTCTCGGCCAGTGCCTGCGCCTTGGCCAGCGAGGCATCGCCGGTCTTGCGCCGACCCGCCTGTACCTCGACGAAGCCCAACTCCCGATGAGCCGTCACCGCTGTCGCGCGGTCCCCGGTCCGGGTCGCCAGCTGGATCGCCTCATGCAGCACGACGGTTCCCTCCTCGTCCCGACCGCGCGCTGCATGGACGAGTGCGCTTCCCAGCGCGGCCAGCGCACGGGCCCGCAGCGGGGCGTCCCGACAGCGGCCCGCTTCGGCTACGGCTCTGCGCAGGCACTGCAGACCGGCGTCGACGGCCCCGGCCGCGATAGCGGCCCGGCCCGCTTCGAGCTGACTGGCAGCCGCCGCGCGGCCATGCAGCGGCGGAACCATCGTGGAGTCCGAGCCCGAAGTCGACGCCTCTCGAAGTGCCGCGGACGCTTCGATGCCCAGCTCACGACGCAGGATGTCCTCACATACCGCGACCTGCCGCAACGCCGCGCTTCGATCACCGCTCGTCGCCAAGCTCCGAACCAACAGCTCGTGATTGCCTTCATCGAGCGGGTTACGGGCAACCGCACGCGAGGCGTACGCGATCGCGTCTGCTGCACGCCCGGTCGCCAACAGGGCGACCGCCGACCGACGTAGCCGCGCCTCGACCATGGCCGAGATCCGGTGCCGCTCCATCGACAACCACGATTCGAACTCCAGGTTGTTCGTCAGGCACAGCCCCTCGAGCAGCTCGCCTACGACGTCGAGCAACGGGCGTTCGTCGGCGTGCTCGCCCGTAAGCAGATCGACGTCGACAACGGCGTCCTCGCCGAGCGTCATGGCGATCGGGTCACCCCTGAAGACGCCGGGTAGGCCGAGTGCTCGGCGTAGCTCGGCCAGCGTCCATCGTAGTGCTCGCAGCGGGTCGTCGGCGTCAGCAAACAGCAGCTCGGCTAGGTGCTTTCGGCTGGGCGCTCGCTCCGCGAGCAGGGCGTAACCGAGAACTGCCCATGCCTTTCGTCCCCGCGGTGAACGGACCGGCCGGCCATCCCGCAAGATGGCCGGCGGCCCGAGCAGTCGGATCGTCAACATGAGTTCACCCTCTCAGCGAGAGCCTCGCCCAACACGAGTCGCCGGAACAGCCCGACTCGATCCGACGACGACTGGTTACTGGCTGCCCAACGTGACAGTCCGCCGATCCTCGATCAGCCGACCGGTACGCCCGCGGCCAACGCCTTTACATCAGCGGTCGTCAGGGGGGTCCCGCCGATCCCCCAGGCACCGCTCTTGACGTCCTCGACGAGGACCCAGGTCACCGGGCGCATGTTCTCCCCCTCGATCCTGACCATCGCATCGGTGAGCGTCCTGACCATCTCAGCCTTCTGAGCTTCGGTGAATACCCCCTCGATGACCTTGACGTTGATAAGTGGCATGTCGTCCCTCCATCCGTGTGGTGTGCCGGCCGCATCCACGTGCCGACGGCGTGGACCTTCCGGCATTGGCGTGTGATCCAGCGTGTGACGACACACCAAGGTTTCTCGTGGAGCCGAAGTCGTACTCGGTGGCCATGGCGGTCGGGCTCGGCTCAGCTCTGGGCGAGCATGCCGCGCAACACCCGTACGGCGACGACGAGCGTGGCTAGATCCTGGGCGTCCCCGCTGCCGATGTCGCCGAGCATGGCGACCGCCCGCCGTTGCGAGTCCGCGGTACGGGTCTTCCAGTCCTCGAAGCGGGCCTTGGCGTCATCGCCGTCAGCACCGCACTGCAGCACGTCCGCGGTGAGCTCGGCGTGCAGGGCGTTGAAGTCGTCCCGAAGGGTGGCCCGGGCAATCGCCTGCCAGCGGCCACCCCGGGGAAGGGCGATGATCCGCTCCAGCATCGCGGACAAAGCGAGTTCCTCGGCCAGGAAGTGATAGACCTCGCCGACCTCGCCCAACGTGTGCCGGTGCTCGGTCGCCACCTTGACAATGTCGAGTGCGGCAATCGCTTTGGGGAAGGTGGCAATCCGGGCGGCTTGCTCGGCCGGCACCCCGTCCGACTCCAGTTCGGTACGTCGATCGGCATAGGCCTGTACGTCCTTGCCGCGCATCTGCTCGGGCAGCATGGCGATCACTGCTGCCGCCCCTTCGCGATACCGGGCCACCTCCTCCCCGATGTCGACCGGCTGGGCGGCGTGCAGGAGGAGCCACCGGGTCGAGCGCTCGGCAAGCCGAGTGGCCTCCAGGCGCATCGTGGCTTGGACCGAGGCAGGTACGACGTTGTCCAGTTCCGCAGCCTGGGCCCAGACGTCCTGTACCCCGAAGATCGCGCAGGATGCGACATGGGCGCGGACCAGGTCATCGAGCGCGGCCCCGGACTCCTCCTGGAGCCGGAAGACGCCGGTGATCCCAGCGATGTTCACCGTCGTGTTGACCAGTCCGGTCGTCACGATCTCCCGGCGCAGCGGGTGGTCATCCATCTGCACGCGATAGTGCTCCCGCAGCCGGGTCGGGAAGTAGTCATAGAGGACGTGATGCACGGCCTCGTCGTCGGGAAGCTCGGAGTCGACGAGCACATCCGCTAGCTCGATCTTGCTGTAGGCCAACAGCACTGACAACTCTGGTCCGGTCAACCCCACGCTATCCCGAAAGCGCTCGGACAAGATGCGGTCCGACGGCAGGAACTCGATGAGGCGGTTCAGCCTGCCTTGGCGCACGAGGTGGCGCATGTAGCGCTGATCGACGTCAAGCATCTGCGCCGCATAGATCGCCTCGTTGGCCAGGGCGGCGTTCTGGTTGTAGTTGTCGGCCAGGACGAGCGCGCCGACCTCATCGGTCATCTCGGCGAGCAGTGCGCTGCGTCCGGCGTCGTCGATCAGGCCGTCGTCGCGTACCCGGTTGAGCAGGATCTTGATGTTGACCTCGTGGTCGGAGGTGTCTACCCCAGCGGAGTTGTCGATCGCGTCGGTGTTGATCCGACCACCGGCCAGCGCGTACTCGATCCGGCCCAACTGCGTGCAGCCCAGGTTGCCGCCCTCACCGATCACCCTGCAGTGCAACGCCGCTCCGTCCACCCGGATCGCATCGTTGGCGCGATCACCGACGTCGAGGTGGTTCTCGGTGGAGGCCTTGACGTAGGTACCGATACCGCCGTTCCAGAGCAGATCGGCCGGGGCTAGCAGGATCGCCTTCATCAGCTCGGCCGGCGTCATGGAGTCGTCCACCACGCCAGCGCCGTCCTCGCCTGCTCCATCAGCCGGCTGGGGCTCGATACCCAATGCTTCTCGGATCTGCGGCGAGATAGGGATGGACTTCGCGGTACGCGGCCAGACGCCGCCGCCGTCGCTGATCAGTCCGGCGTCGTAGTCGGCCCAACTCGAGCGAGGCAGATCAAACAGCCGCCGGCGCTCGACATAGGAGGTGGCGGCATCCGGTGTGGGATCGAGAAAGATGTGCCGGTGGTCGAAGGCCGCGACGAGCTGGATGTGCTCGGAGAGCAGCATCCCATTACCGAAGACGTCGCCGGACATGTCGCCGACACCGACGACGGTGAAGTCCTGAGTCTGCGTGTCGTGCTCCATCTCCCGGAAGTGCCGCTGCACCGACTCCCACGCCCCGCGCGCAGTGATCCCCATCGCCTTGTGGTCATAGCCGACCGAGCCCCCGGAGGCGAACGCGTCGCCGAGCCAGAACCCGTACGAGATGGCCACCTCGTTGGCGATGTCGGAGAAGGTGGCCGTCCCCTTGTCGGCGGCCACGACCAGATAGGTGTCGTCGCCGTCATGACGTACGACATCGGCAGGTGACTGCACCTTCCCGTCGACCAGGTTGTCGGTGATGTCGAGCAGGGCTCCGATGAAGATCCGGTAGCAGGCAATCCCCTCGGCCTGCCACGCATCCCGGTCCGTCACGTCGACCGGGTTTCGTACGACGAATCCACCCTTGGCACCGGTTGGCACGATGACGGTGTTCTTGACCGTCTGCGCCTTGACCAGGCCGAGGATCTCGGTTCGCAGATCCTCGCGACGGTCCGACCACCGCAGTCCCCCGCGCGCCACCGCGCCGAAACGCAGATGCACCCCCTCGACGCGCGGTGAGTAGACCCAGATCTCGCGCGCGGGCTTGGGTTCTGGCAGATCGGGGACCTGGCCGGGATCGAGCTTGAACGAGATGTAGCTCTTGCTCGTCTTTCGCCCAGACTCGTCCACTGTGGACTGGTAGTAGTTCGTGCGCTGCGTGGCGTGGATCATTCGGCTCAACGAAGACAGGATGCGGTCCTCGTCAAGGCTGTTCACCCCGCCCAGAGCTGCGATGATCTCCTGACGCACGCTCTCCTCATCGGCCGCTCGATCACCGGCGTAGGCCGGGTCCAGCCGGATCTCGAAGCGGCGGACCAACAGTCGGGCGATCTCGACGTTGTTGACCAGCGCCTGCTCGATGTAGAGCTGGCTGAAGGTCAGGCCGCCCTGGCGCAGATAGCGGGCGTACGCGCGCAGCACGGCCACCAGCCGCCAGGGAATGTCGCCGGCGGTGACCAGGGCGTTGAACCCGTCGTCCTCGGCCTCACCCGACCAGATCGCGGCGAAGGCGTCGTGAAAGGTGGCGCGGTACTTGGCCAGCAGTTCCGGTCGGGGTTCCTCATAGGCCAGCAGCGAACTCGTCAGGCCGAAGTCATATATCCAGACCTGTTGCCCATCAAGGCATTCCACTTCGTACGGTCGCTCATCGGTCACCGTCATACCCATGTGCTGCAACCGCGGCATGATCGAGGACAGAGTCATCGGCGCGCCGATCCGATAGACCTTGAACCGCCGCTCCCCCTTCGCCGCTCCTCGCGGCGTACGCAGTGCCAGGTCCATCGCCCCGTCACGTCCGTGCAGCGTCTCCAGCCGGGCGATATCGGCCACGGCCTCGGATGCCGGGAAGTCGTCCTTGTACCCGTCGGAGAACGCACCGACGTACTTCCGGTGCAGGCCGCGGGCCGGACCGGCGTCGTAGGCGGCAAGCAGTTCGTCGAGCAGGTCGTCGCTCCAATTCCGTGCCGCCCGGGCCAATCGCGCCTCGAGCGCCTCGACATCCACCGGCGGCAGGCCCTCGCCCTTGGCCGTACGTACGACAAAGTGCAGCCGAGCCAGGATCGATTCGGTGCTGTGCGCGGTGTACTCCACCGAGACACCGGCCAGTGCCTCCATCAAGATGTCCTGTATGGCCAGCCGCACATTGGTCGTGTAGCGATCGCGCGGTAGATAGACCAGCGCGGAGAAGAAGCGGCCGTACGGGTCGCGACGCAGGAACAGTCTTGTCTGGCGTCGCTCGCGAAGGTGCAGGACGGCCAGCACGATCGGCAACAACTCGGCTACCGAGATCTGCAGCAGCTCGTCGCGCGGATAATTTTCCAGGATGTCGAGCAGGTCCTTGCCGGAGTGGCTGCTCGGTGACAGGCCGGATCGGGCCATCACCTCGGCGACCTTGCGGCGGACCACCGGGATCGTCGTCACGCTGTCGACGTAAGCGCCGGAGGGAAGCAGGCCCAGGATCCGGCGCTCCCGGGTGGGGATGCCGTTCTCGTCGAAGGTCTTGACGCCGATGTAGTCGAGGTAGACCGGCCGGTGCACGGTCGAGCGCGAGTCGGCCTTGGTGAGGATCAGCAGTTCGGGTTCGCGGGCCTTCGCGGCGGCCGCCGCAGGTAGGGACCGGGCCGAGGCGGCCATGTCCACATCACTGCGCAGGATGCCGAGTCCTGTTGCAGGAACTGGCTCCAGCGCGTCAGCGTCGGTGAGTTCGTATTCGCGGTAGCCAAGGAAGACGAAATTGTCGTCGACCAGCCAGCGGAGCAGCTCGGCGGCGTCGTCGACCGCGTCCTGTTCGATTCCCTTCGGCGGTCGGGATTCCAGTTCGCGGGCGATCCGTACCGCCGCCGCTCGCATCTTCCCCCAGTCCTCGACCGCATGCCGTACATCGACCAGGACCCGGCGCAAGTCGCCTTCCAGCGCGCGCAGCTCGGCGGCATCGGGTTCGGCGGCGATCTCGAGGTGCATCCACGACTCGACCAGCCCGTCGCTGGGGCACTCCTTGGGTTTTGAGGTGTTGACCAGCTCCTGGAAGACGCCGGTGATGTCTCGCCGTACGACCAGCACCGGGTGCACGATCTCCAAGAGTTCGCGGCCTTGGCGGCTGATCTCGGCGGTGACCGAGTCGACCAGGAAGGGCATGTCGTCGGCCACGACCTCGACGATGGTGCGCCCGGCCAGCGGGTTGGCCGTGTCGTCCTCCTGGATGGTTCGGGCTCGTACGATCACCGCCCCTTCTGGACGGGTGTGGGCGAATGCGAAGTGCCCGACCGAGATCTCGTAGAGCTCTTCCGGGCTACGCTCGAGGACCTGTTCGAGCGGCTCCTGCCAGCAGTAGCGGCGCAGCAGGACCGGCAGCGTGGCCAGGGTCAGGCCCGGCGGCAGCTCTCGTTCGGCGCCCAGTTCGGCAGCATCGCGCAAGCGCGCGGCCTTCTGCTCGTACAACTGCTCGAGACGAGTCCAATCGGCAGCCGGGAGGGACTGCTTTTGGTCGGCGCTGACCATGTCGCTGAGGCTAGCGCCCTTGGCCCTGGCAGAACCACCGGTCGGACTCCGCCAGCGCATCATCGCGGTACACCGATTGCACGTATCCCCCCTTCGGAAAGGTGCACTCGGTGCCCCGCGGCGAGAAGGACCTACCCGGTTGGGTGAGGATGTACGCCGATGACCTCCTCGACGCCCTCTCTCATCGCCGTCAACTCGACCGAGGAGCTACGCGCCCGAGCCTGGCGCGCGCTGGACCGAGGCGGGGTCGCCCTGCCGGCAGGCTCCTCGTCGACGATCCAGGCCCGTACGCCGATCACCGGGGAGGACCTGTTCGCCTACCCGCGGGCGTCGGCCGATGATGTGACGGCCGCGATCGCGGCGGCCCGTACCGCCTTCACGGCGTGGCGAATAGTCCCCGCCCCGGTACGCGGTGCCGTGGTCAAGCGGCTCGGTGTGCTGTTGACCGAGCACAAGGCGGACATCGCCGAGTTGATCAGCATCGAAGTCGGCAAGATCTCCTCCGAGGCGTTGGGCGAGGTCCAGGAGATGGTCGACATCTGCGACTTCGCGGTCGGCCTGTCCCGCCAACTCAACGGCCGGACGATGCCGTCAGAACGACCAGGGCACCGGCTGATGGAGACCTGGCACCCACTCGGGGTCGTCGGCGTAATCTCCGCGTTCAACTTCCCGGCGGCGGTCTGGTCTTGGAACACCGCGTTGGCCTTGGTCTGCGGGGACACCGTGGTGTGGAAGCCCTCACCACTGGCTGCTCTGACGGCAGCGGCGTGCTCGGCCTTGCTCGACCGGGCCGCGGCCGAGTGCGGTGCGCCGGAGAATCTGAACGTCCTCGTCGTCGCTGACGCGGAAGCCGGTGCTGCCCTGGTCGACAGCCCGGACGTCGCCCTGCTCAGCGCGACTGGTTCGGAACGGATGGGCGCCGCTGTTGGCCCACGCGTCGCGGCCCGATTCGGCCGGGCACTGCTCGAACTCGGCGGCAACAACGCCGCTGTGGTCACCGCCTCCGCGGACCTCGACATCGCCGTACGAGGCATTGTGTTTGCGGCTGCTGGTACGGCTGGGCAACGCTGTACGACGATGCGCCGGGTGATCGTGCACGAGTCGGTCGTCGACGAGCTGACCATGCAGATCGCCAACGCGTACGAGCGCCTCGTCATCGGTGACCCGTTGGCGGACGGGACGCTGGTCGGGCCGCTGATCGACGGGCGCGCGTACGCCCGGATGCGCGCGGCACTGGATCAGGCTGTGGCCGATGGCGGTGAGATCGTGACCGGCGGTGGGCGTCGTGCGGTCGACGGGTATCCCGCGGCGACCTACGCCGAGCCGGCGCTGGTGCGGATGCCGAGCCAGACCGTCATCGTGCGGACCGAGACCTTCGCCCCGATCCTGTACGTGCTGACCTACATCGACTTCGCCGAGGCGATGGAGCTGCACAACGGCGTACCGCAAGGGCTTTCGTCGGCCATCTTCACCCGGGATCAGCGCGAGGCCGAGCAGTTCATGGCCGCCGATGGCTCGGACTGCGGCATCGTCAACGTCAACATCGGGACCTCGGGCGCGGAGATCGGCGGTGCCTTCGGCGGCGAGAAGACCACCGGCGGTGGGCGCGAGTCCGGGTCGGATGCCTGGCGAGCGTACATGCGCCGGGCGACGAACACGGTCAACTACTCCGCCGAACTGCCCCTGGCCCAAGGCGTCACCTTTGCCTGACCGGGCTGGGCAGCGCATAAGGGTCAAGAAGCAGCTGTGCGCAGAGTCACCGGGTCCTGATCTGCCCAGGGCGATCTTTCCCGCAGCGGTGCCGTACCGTGGATTGTGTTGCTCGCGCAGTTCGCGGGCTAGTCGGACGTGATTCGAGAGTCTCAACTCCGATGTTTCGCCACAGCGCACCTTGCGCTGGGCCCGTCCCTTTTCGATACCCCACTGCCGCTCGACGGGCGGCAGCGTGGATGACCAGTGACGTGCCAACAGTCCTGGAAGGACCGCTTTGTCTCAGCTCCACCCTGCCTATTCCGCACCATCCTCTGTCTCGACCGAGGCGAGCTTCGCCGACCTCGGGCTTCCCACCAACCTGGTGACCACGCTGCACCGGCGTGGCATCACCGAGCCCTTTCCCATCCAGACCGCAACGATCCCGGACATCCTCGCCGGCAAGGACGTCCTCGGCCGCGGCCAGACCGGCTCCGGTAAGACGCTGGCATTCGGCCTTCCGACCCTGGTCCGCCTCACCCAGGGCAGTACCGGGCCCAAGCGGCCCCGCGCCCTGGTTCTCGTACCGACCCGCGAGCTCGCCATGCAGGTGTGCGAGGCCCTCGAGCCGTACGCCACCACGCTCGGCCTGTGCGTCCGTAATGTCGTCGGCGGCATGCCTTTCGGCCGTCAGATTGACGGACTTCGACGCGGCGTAGACCTACTCGTTGCCACCCCCGGGCGGCTCAACGACTTGATCAACCAGCGCGCCTGCGACCTCGGAGACGTCTCTATCGCGATCCTCGACGAGGCAGATCACATGGCCGACATGGGCTTCCTGCCCCAGGTTCGCAAGCTGCTCGACCAGGTACGGCCCGGTGGCCAGCGGCTGCTGTTCTCCGCGACCCTCGACGGCGACGTGGACAAGTTGGTCCGCCAGTACCTCTCCCACCCGGTCACGCACTCGGTCGCCCCGGCAACCGCCGGTGTCGTGGAGATGGACCACCACGTGATCACCGTCTCGGCCGAGGACAAGCTCGACGTGGTCAGCGAGATCGCTTCGCGCAGCGGCAAGACGATGTTCTTCGTACGGACCAAGCACGGCGCCGACCGACTGGCCAAGAAACTGGGACAGGTCGGCGTACGCGCCGGCTCCCTGCACGGCGGCAAGTCCCAGGGCCAGCGCACTCGTACGCTCGCCCAGTTCAAGGACGGTCTCGTGCCGGTCCTGATCGCCACCGATGTCGCCGCCCGTGGTATCCACGTCGACAACGTCGGCCTGGTCGTACACGTCGATCCGCCGGCCGACCCCAAGGACTACCTGCACCGGGCTGGTCGTACGGCGCGGGCCGGTGAGTCCGGCACCGTCCTGACCCTCGTCCTGCCGCATCAGCGCCGCGAGGTCGACCAGATGACCCGCAAGGCCGGCGTGTCGCCGACCCGCAGTTCGGCTCGTCCGGGCGATGTCGATCTGGCCTCGCTGACCGGCGCCCGTCGCCCGAGCGGCGTGGCCCTGATCGCGGCGCCAGCCGACACCGAGACCCGCCGGCACCCGCGCAGCGGCGGTCCCCGTCGCGGCGGTACGCCCGGTCGCGATGGTGCCTCGACCTCCTCCTCCGGCGGGCAGTCACGAACGCGTGGCTATCGTGGGGCCGGTCACGGTTCGGCGGCCCCGAGAAGCGCGGCCCCGAGAGGCGCGGCGCCGGGCAGCGCTCGGATCGCCGGTGGCGCAGTCGGTCGCTCCGAGGCCGGGCACAGTCGTTCGGGTTCGCCGCGCGGACGGCGTACGGCCCGCAGCTACTGACGATCGGTCCGCCGGCTCACTGGCTCAGCGACTCGACTCCAGCCGGCAGGTTTGTCCGGGAACGGCTGGGGTAGCTGCCTCGGGTGTCACATCGCCACCGTGCCCGCGGCATCGATGCCGAGGGCGCTGCAAGGTGTGCTGCTCCCTCGGGACCACCTCGGTTTCGTGCGCCGCACGCAGGCCCGTCACGGTGACGTCTTCGGCCTTGACCTGCCGGTGGCGGGTCGGATGGTCGTGGTCTGTGACCCCACGCAAACCCGGCGACTGGCCGGCCTCGACCCTGACGCGGCGCACGGCGGCCAGGCACGGCCGCGCATACTCGGCGTGATCTCGGATCGGGGCCCGATCCCGGGAAGCCGACATGAAGGCGAGTGACCTGCTCGGCTTGGACGTGTTCGATGCGGACGGCCGGTGCCTCGGCGTGGTGACCGATCTCCGCAGCGTCCAGGATGGGCCGCTGCGTGGCTCGATGCAGGCGCCCCGGATCAGTGCTGTGGTTGTGGGCCGGCGACACACCGGCTCCATGCTGGGCTACGACCGACGGCGGCAACAGGGACCATGGCTCATCCGCGTCGTCGTCCAACGGCTGCACCGGCACACCATTCTGATCCCCTGGGATGCCGTCGCCGACGCCGCCGGCCGGATCACTCTGAAGGACGGCCCGACCGGCATCCAGAACCTGCCGCTCTGAGTCGTCATTCTCCGTGACCCCGAGTCGAACTCGTAGCGGGCGACGCAACGAACTGGCGCTCTGGCAGAGTCAGGTGGCCAGTGTCGCTGCGACCACTTCGACGGCTTCGGCTTGGACCTGAGCCAGATGGTCGGAGCCCCGAAAGGATTCCGCATAGATCTTGTAGACGTCCTCGGTCCC
>JBPCOF010000037.1:0-4607 GCA_051000515.1 Geodermatophilaceae bacterium | reverse complement strand
GCGGTCACCATCGACTACGACGCCTGACCCGCCTCGCGGAACGTGAGCGCCCGTCGACCGCCCCCACGACAGGAACCAGACCGGTCTGGCTACGGTCTCTAGCCATGGCGGGGGACTCGGAGACTGTCTACCTGGTCCCGCACACGCATTGGGACCGGGAGTGGTACGAGCCGTTCCAGCGGTTCAGGATGCGGCTGGTCGACCTGCTGGACGACGTCCTCACCCGCGCCGAGACGGACCCGGAGTTCAGATTCACCCTTGATGGCCAGACCGCTGCGGTCGACGACCATCTCGAGGTCCGGCCAGAGGACACCGACCGGGTCGCAGCTCTGGTCCGGTCCGGACAACTTGCCGTGGGACCGTGGCAGATCCTGATGGACGAGTTCCTGTGTACCGGCGAGACCATCGTGCGCAATCTCGAGAACGGCTCGCGCCGTGCAGCCAAACTCGGCGCCTCGATGCCGGTCGGCTACCTCCCCGACATGTTCGGCCACTGCGCCCAGATGCCCCAGATCCTGCGGCTCGCCGGCCTCAGCCATGCCTGCGTTTGGCGCGGCGTACCGTCTACTGTGGACTTCCACAGCTTCCAGTGGGAAGCGCCCGATGGCTCGGCCGTACGGTGTGAGTACCTGCCGAGCGGGTACGGAAACGCCGCGTACCTCCTGGCCGACGACACCGCAATCGAGCAACGTGCCACGGACCTCGTGCGGCGGGCCCGGCCCTGGTTCGGTGCTGATCCGGTTCTGGCGATGTACGGGACCGACCACTCGGCGCCGCTGCCCACGCTCATGTCAGCGGTTCGTTCACTGCAGGGCGGATCCGGCTCGGTCCGCCTGCGCGTCAGCACCCTCGCCGACTACTTCGCCGTGCTCGACCCAGACGATGAGTCACTCCCCCGTTGGCGCGGAGAGCTGCGCAGCCACGCCCGGGCAAACATCCTGCCCGGCGTCATCTCGGCGCGCGTACACCTCAAACGGGACATGGGTCGGGCCGAGCGGATGGTCGAGCGCTACGCCGAGCCGTTGGCCGCGCTCTGGTCGCGTCAGTGGCCTGGCCGGTTCCTGGACATGGCCTGGGATCGCCTGATCGCGTCGAGTTGCCATGACTCGGTCACCGGCTGCGGCGTGGATGACACCGCGATCCAGGTCGCCGCCCGGATCGCCGAGGCCGAGCAGCTGGGGCAGGCTATCCGCGACGGCGTCGCAGCGGACCTCGCGACGGGCGTGCCGGCTGACGCGATCGTGATCGTCAACCCGTCGCCCGCCGAACGCGCCGGCTTGGTGCCGATGACTGTGCTCGTCCCCGATGAAATCGCCGACGTGATCATCGAACTCGCCGACGGGACAAGGGTTCCCACTCAGGAAATTGCTCGCTCGATTCCGGAGCTGTATCGCGGGGAGTTCGCTGCGGAGGACTTGCGCGAGGCGATCATCCGCCGCAGCTTTGGCCAGGAGCTGTTCAATCGCCGGATCCAGCATTGGTCGCATGAGGGACGCAGCATCACCTTCCACGTCGGCAGGGTGGGTGAGCCGACCTTCGACATCGACTCTGCCGTCGACGAGATCGAGGCCCTCGCAATGGCCATCGGCGGCCGCTGGACGCTGGCGATCGTCGCGGAGTCAGCACGCACTGTTCTTGCCGAAGTGACTGCGCCCGCATTGGGCTGGACGACGGCACGGGCGACCGACCAGCCACCGACGTCCGCCGGCGACCCAGTCACGGTGTCGTCGTCCACTGTGGACAACGGCTTGGTGTCGATCACCGTCCGCAGGGACGGTTGCCTGCGGATCACTGCCCACGACGGGACCGTGCTCGATGGTGTCGGCCGGATCGTGGATGTCGGGGACGCGGGCGACACGTACAACTACGGGCCGCCGGCTCGGGACGCGGTGGTCGAGGCACCGCACACCGTTCGGATGCAGCTGGCTGAACGCGGCCCGTTGCTCGGTGCACTGATCGTCGACCGGACCTACGACTGGCCGATCGGTGTGACTGCCGATCGGGGTGCCCGCAGCACGCAGGTCCGGCCGACGACCGTGTCGATGCGGGTCGAGCTGCGGACCGGGGAGCCGTTCGTGCGGCTCGCCCTGCAGTTCGACAACCAGAGCCTGGATCACCGTGTACGAGTTCATCTTCCACTTGCGCGTAGCGCCTCGGTATCGCACGCCGAGGGCCAGTTCTCCGTCACCGAACGTGGCCTGTCCAGTGAGGGCGGGTACGGCGAGGAGCCGATTCCCACCTTCCCGGCCGGTGCCTTCGTCGACGCCGGTGGCGCAGCCGTACTCCTCGAGCACGCCACCGAGTACGAACTCGTCGACGGTGCCCGGGAGCTCGCGTTGACGCTGCTTCGATCGGTCGGGCAGCTCAGCCGGAGCGTGCATCCCTACCGCGAAGAGCCTGCCGGCCCGGAGATCCCGACCCCGCTCGCGCAGTGCCTGGGAAGCACGGTCACCCACCTCGCCGTCCTGCCGCATGGCGGATCCTTCTCCGCCGCAGGGGTGCTCGAAGCTGCTGAACGGTTTCGGCACGACCTGCACGCCGTACCCGGCCGAGCGGCTGCCGGCACGCCCCTGACTGAAGCTGCCGGATTGACGATCAGCGGCAAAGGCGTCGTCATGAGCAGCCTTCGCCGGCGCGAGGACTGGCTGGAACTGCGCTTGGTCGCCCAGCAGGGTGAACCGACGATCGCCATGGTCGAGGGCGTACGGACGGCTCGTCGAGCGGATCTGTTCGGCAGCGCGGGAGTTGGACTGACGCTGAACGACGATCGGCTGGAGCTTGCGCTGCGCCCCTGGGAGATCGCCACCGTCCAGCTGCAACTCGACCAGCGGCCGGCGCCCCTGAACCCGTGATCTTGACCTTATTGCGGTCTTCCGGGGCTGTTCACCGGCGTGTCGCCACCAAAAGGTCAAGATCACGAAGGTCTTGCCCGCGGCTGGCAGACGTAGCTAGCCGCAGAGCGCCAGTACGGCGGTGTGGTCGTCCTCGAGCCACTGCGGGCCGGGCTCGGCGGGGGCCGGGAATGACGTACGCGGTCCGCGGACAACGCGCCGGCGGCCGGACTGGTCGGCCAGGATCGCGCCCTCGGCATCGATGGCAAGCAACTCATCGCCGAGCCGCAGCAGTACCGGCCCGTTCCGTCCAACGCTGACCGACGTACGGCCGGCAGCTAGCCCGCCGAGCACCCCCTCGACGCCGTCGTCCTCGCAGAGCACCCAGGTCGTTGGCTGGCCGGGGAGCCGGCCCTGATCCGGGCGGTGGAAGTCCGAGCCGCCCACCGGAGTGGTCGCCGGGTCCCAGGCGAGCCACCACGCCATCGGGCCACCCCAGGTGCGCGCCATCCAGGTCCAATGCCAGATCTCGGCAAGCGGGGGTCGTACGGTCAGCGGCTCACGCCAAGCGCAGTCGCCGGCCAGTGGATGGTTCACCGACAGCAGCCCGCCCCGCTCGGCCACCTCCCGTACCCACTCATCGGCCGGTTCGCGGAAGTCGACCCAGCCGATGTCCCCGAACGCGTTCGCGTGCCCGCGATGAGTGGTGACCTCCTGGCCCGGGATCAGCGTGAGCCCGGCCCGCGCTCCAGCAGTCGCGAGAAACGGGTGATGGCTGACCGTGTTGTGGTCGGTCACCGCGAGGAAGTCCAGGCCCTGCGCAGCGGCGAGGGCCGCAAGTTCGTCGATCGTCAACGAGCCGTCGGAGTGAACGGTGTGTGCGTGCAGGTCCCCGGCCAGCCAGCTCCAGCCGGGCTCAGCGGGCAGGTTTCGACGACGCGGCCGTTCCGGCGCGGGTCTAGGCCGGTGATCCCATGCCGATGATTCCGGGTACGGCTCGGCCGGCCCGACGACTGTGGTTACCTGCCAGGGCAACCCGGTCGGCGCGACACGATGCAGACCGAGTACGACCGACCATTGGCCGGGCTCCAGCTCCCCCGGCAGATACCCGGGCGTGGCGGCCGTCGGCGTGATCACGTACCGGCTCCGGGCACCTCCGGACCAGCCGCGGAAGCCGTTCGGGCCGAAGCACCCGAGATCGAGCACACCCCCCGACGGGTCGTAGTCCAACTCGACGGTCAGCCCCGTACATCCGGTCGGTACGTCCACGTGCAGGAAGACGTACGGCGACTCCGCGCGATCGTCAGGGCCGAACACCCCGGACCGCACCGTACGAGTCATCCCCACCACCCAACCCCCGCCCTTGTCCGGATAACGGCGAAATCCTCCGCTCCGAGAGTGACCCTTATCCGGATAACGGCGGAGTTCATGGGGCTGATCGCCACTGAGGTCACGGTCTGGGGGTGTCGGGTCTGCGGGTCAGGCCACAACTGCAGCGGCTGGGGCGGGTACCGCGGTGCCGACGAGCTCACCGTCGTCGGCGGCATAGATCAGGACGCGACCCGGGGTCGTGGTGACCCACCCCTTGTCGCCGAGTTCGGGCTCCTCGCCCTCGGGCACCGTCACCGCGACGGACAGGCCCTCGGCCTCCACGGTCACCAACGCGGCGGTACCGAGGTTCTCCACGACTGTCACCTCGCCGGTCAACGACTCGGGCACCGCCGACGGCGAGAAGATCAGGTACTCCGGCCGCGCGCCCACGATGACCTCCTGGCC
>JBPCOF010000223.1:0-3582 GCA_051000515.1 Geodermatophilaceae bacterium | reverse complement strand
CCGCCAAGCTCACCGTGGACGAAGACGCCCTCGAGCCGTTGGGGGTCGAAACCCAGAACGACGTCCTCACCGTCGTTGAGTGCGGTGAATGGAACCCGGAGCCGATTCGCCTTGCGGTTGAACAGGTCCCAAAACTCTCGTGGCGTCAACGGATCGCTGTCCACGTCACGTGCGTGAAAGGGGACCTCGTGCTCGGTGAGGAAGCTCTTCACTCGGGCACAGACGTGACAGCCCGGCCTCATGTAGACGACCACTCGATCATCGGGCTTCAGCATTCGCACGTCACCTCTCCGTTGCGCGGGGTCACCCCGGTCTCCTCCGGATCTTGCTGGTCGGTTCGGGAAGCGGTCAGAGCCCGCTCGACCTGGCGAAAGGTCTGTTCGACCAGCTCGTCCAGATTCGCCGGGTCACTTCGCGGGGTACTGCTCAGCTCGATCACCGACTGACCATCCCGATAGCCCTCAGCAACCAGCGCCTGTCGGACCGCAGCCGCGGTCTCCGTAGTGGCAACGACGGCGCAGGGCACCACCATCTGTTCCAGGCGGGCAACATCGGCGGCGGTGGCCGCTGCGGAATCCGGCCCCTGCGTGACGCCGATGACGACCACATCGCAGCTCTCGGCCAGCTCTTGCAACTGGTCGGCGGGGGCTACCGAAGACGGGCCAGATCTGGTCAACCGGGTCGTCGCCGCGAGGAAATGCCGCATCTGCAGCCGAGCGACGAGCGCGTCGAGGAAGCTCGCGCTGCCAGGGACTCCGGTGTCCAGCACTCCCAGCCTGGCCCCGTCGAGATCGGATGGCCGCGGGGCGGGGTCGATCACGGTCGTCGTCATCAGTTGAACGCCCATCCGCCGTCGACATTGAGCACCTGGCCGGTGACGAAATCTGACTCCGCGGAGCTGAGGAATTCGATTGGCCCGCAGAGATCGTCCGGGACCTGAGTCCGCGGCAGGCACTGCTCGCCGGCGATCCGCTCCCGTAGCGCCGCGGCCGCTTCGGGCGTGTGGACGGTCTTCCTCGTCGACACCGGTACGTAGCCCGGCGCGATCGCGTTGACCCGGATGCCATCCGAACCCAGTTCCTTGGCCAGCGCCCGAGTCAGTCCGACCACACCCGCCTTGGCTGCCATATACGGAGCGAGCCCCACCGGCCACGCCTTCGACACCATCGTCGACGAGATGTTGATGATCTTGCCGTAGCCGTCGGCGCGCATTTTGGGCGTGATCGACTTGGCACACAACCAGGCGCCGGTCAGGTTCACCCCCAGCACCCGGTCCCACTCCTCGCGGCTGAAGGACTCCATCGGGCCGGAGGGCAGCAGGGCACCGCCGGCGTTGTTGACCAGGACCAACGGGCCCGCCCATGCCTGGGTCACCCGCGTCACCATTGCGCTGACAGCCGCTTCGTCGGAGACATCACAGGGGTGGGCCAGCACCCGGTCCGGACCGCAGTCCCGCCCGAGGTCGGCGGCGGTCGCCTCCGCCGATTCGGGCACGACATCGACTACCGCCACCTTCGCGCCCGCCCGGAGCAGCCGCCTCGCGTACTCCCGGCCGAGCCCCTGGCCGGCACCGGTGACGATGGCGACGCGACCCTCCAGGCTGCTCATCGGGCACCGGCCAGCCGGGTGCTGATCTGATCCAAAGCCATGTCGGCCCGCTGACCGAGCAGGGGCGGCGTCAGCGATCCCAACGGATGGTCGATCACGACGAAGGGATAGTCGGGGATGCCCGCGGCCCGCGCCGAGATCCGCGCGGTGGTCAGGAATTCAGTCGTGACGATGACGACTGTCGGTACCCCTGCTCGCTCCACGGCGATTCCGTCCTGCACCGAACAGGAGCAGCAGCCCGCGCAGTCGCCAACGCCGGTGACGACGAGGTCGCAGGCACCGATCAACTGCTCCAGCATGTCGGGCGGGGCCAACCTGCCGATGCTGGGCTTGCGCCTGGTGCCGTACAACAACGCCCCGCGGGCCAGGAATCGCTCGGCGACCATAGTCAGGAACCGGTCGCTGTTGGGCTTGCCGTTGTCGAGCACGCCGAAGCGCACCCCGGCAAGATCCTTCGGCAGGTCCACCAATTCCGTACTTCGCGAGGTGGCGCCGGCCTCGGTCGGATCCAGGACCGTCAGATGTCGGTTCATACCCTGTCTCCAGCTTCTCGGGAACTCGTCACGATCACGCATCGCGCCGACTCCTCGTCATCGAGGCCCTCGGTCACGGCCACCGACTCGTGGCCACCGACCCAGGACGGCACGACCGCGGAATAGCCGTACAGATGTCCGCCCGCGACGACCACGAAGATGTCGTCGGCAGAGGGGACGACGCTTCGATAGGTCGTGTCGTCGGCGGCTTCCGGTTCCCCGGGCAAGCGACCTGCTCGGCGCAGGTCGCCCAGGCTACGGCGTGCGCGCTGGAAAAGACCTTCTCGCACATCGGCTTTCGACATCCCGGCAGCTGACATCGTGGCAGCGTGTAAAGGACCGAGTACGACGACGACCCCGCCGCCGGTGAAGTGCGAGGGCAGCATCGCATCGGCGATCGTCGCCAAGATCGGCTCGGGTGTGTCGGCCCAGTCGTTACGAGCGAAGATCGGCGCCTCGCCGGCGAAGACGGTGACCGCGCTGCAGTCCGCGGCCAGCCCGCGGTCGACATGTGCGGCTTGCCACGGATTGCGCCCCTGGCTCTCCGCGATGCAATAGCTGAACTTTCCCGGATGCCCGAAGGTCGACTTGTCGATCGCGCCGGGGACGCCACCGCAGACGTTCTGCAGAAGCAGCCGCACGGCGCGGCCGATGGTCGCATTGGCGTGATGGCCTGGGCCGAACACGCTGAAGCCGGAATTCAGACCCAGCTTGCTCACCGCCGGCCCGCTCACGATCAGCAGGGGCGCGGTGGCACCGCTGACCGTCGTGCTGTGCAGGTTGAAGGGCTCGCGGCTCAGCGCCCGTACCGTGGCAACGAGCAGCGACATGTACTCAAGGCGGCAGCCGGCCATGACCGCATTAACGGCGAGCTTCTCCAAGGTGATGGACCGGTTCTGTTCCGGGATGCCGCCGAGCACATCGTCCGGCTCACCCCCCACCGCAGCCACGAACGCGCTGACCAGTTCCGGCGTGGGGGCCACGATCGGCAGTCCGTCGGTCCAGCCGCGCTGCAGGAACAGCTCAGTGGCCGCAGCCCCGTCCGCTACGTCGATGCGCGCCGAGGACAGGTTTGAGCTCACCCCGCAACTTCTACTTCGGGATGCTCGGCGATCCACGCGTCCACCGAGCTGGCGGCATGCACCGCATCGTCTTCGGAGAGCGCGCGCCCCTGATAGGTCAGCTCGAGCCGGACGCCGTTGGGGTCGAAGAAGTAGATGGAGGACCAGATCCCCTCGTGTTCGACGACGCCGATGACTTCGACACCTGAATCGACCAGCCGCTTGTGTGCCGAGTCGAGTTCCGCGCGGCTGCTCACTGACAGGGCGAGGTGCGGTGCCCAGCGCGGGAGCGCACTCTCGTGATGATCGGCCTGCACACCCTCGATCTCGAAGAATGCGACACAGGAACCGTCGCCCATCTGGAAGAAGGTATGCAGGAA
>JBPCOF010000192.1:0-3069 GCA_051000515.1 Geodermatophilaceae bacterium | reverse complement strand
CGATCGTCAGCATGGATGGACACCGAGCCGTCTGCTTTGACCAGCAACAGCCGCAGCGCCGAGGGCAGATGGGCGGTCAGCCGACCGACGTAGTCGACCGTGCATCGGGCTATTACCAGGCGCACGGAAGCCGAGGCTAGGCGATCCCGCCCTGGCTGAGCGCGGGGGGACCGTGCCGAGTCGAATCGGGTTTGCCATTCCCAGCACCTCCGGCAAGGCTGGGCTATGGGCTGGGTGTCGTATTGCGGAAGCTACGCAGACCCGTCGCCAGAGCAGGTGCATGCCTTTGCCGTCTATCTTGCCGCGCACTTGGGTCCTCAGGTGAGTCGCTGCCAGTGGTATCCGACAGCTGGGCGCCGTACGAGCACGTGAGCTCAGTCGGACCAGACCGGGTGGCGCTTCTCCAGGAAGGCGGCCATCCCCTCCCGAGCACCCGGGGTCTGGCTGGCCGCGGCCATGACCTCGACCGCGTAGGTGTAGGCGTCTCGCTCCGGTCGATCAAGCTGGGCATAGAGCGCCTGCTTGCCGAGGCCCTTCGAAGCCCGACTACCCCGGGTGGCCCGGTCGAGGAGCTCCTGGGTCGCCTTCTCGAGGTCGGCTTCCGGTACGGCTGCGTTGAACAGGCCCCACTCGGATGCCGTTACCGCGTCGATCACGTCGCCGGTCAGGGCTATCTCCATGGCGCGCTTGCGGCCGACATTGCGGGCGATGGCGACCATCGGGGTGTGGCAGAACCAACCCCCCTTGCCACCGGGGGCGGCGATTCCGGCGCTGTCCGCGGCGATCGCGAGGTCGCAAGAAGCCACCAACTGGGCCCCTGCCGCAGTGGCCAGCGCATGCACCCGGGCGATCACCACCTGCGGGATAGCCTGGATGGTCTGCATCAGCTCGGTGCACAACTGCAGCAGGCTGCGAACCTCGCTGTGCTCGTGGTCGTACACGTCGGCGAAATCATGACCGGCGGAGAAGACCGGACCGTTGGCGGCGAGGATGACGCCGGTCGCCTCGCTGGCCCCGATCTCGCGGAACGCGGCCAACAGATCGCTGAGATGAGCACGAGACAGCGCGTTGCGCCGGGTGGGGCGGTTCATGGTGACGGTGACCGTGTCGCCGTCGCGCTCGACCAGGATGTTCTCGTACTCAGTCACGACTTCTTCTCTCATTGACGGCTGGTAACGATTCGCTCCCACCCGAGGAAAATCAAGTCTCCGTAACAGTATCGCAGCCTCTTGACCACCATCATGCAACCCAGGCGGGCGATCGGACGTAGTACCGCTGTGACCCTGCTGGAGGTGAGCTTGGTCGGGGACCCCGTGCGCCCCGCGCTGGACGACCCCGGCGCCACCGGCGCGGGAACCTTGGCCGCCCTACCCGAGGAACACGAGGCCGCCGGTCAGGACTTCAGCGCCTTCTACGCTGAGCACGTGGGCAGCCTGACTGCCCAGATCTACGCCCTGACCGGAAGTTGGCCGGAGGCACAGGACGCCGTGCAGGAGGGTTTCGCCCGTGCGCTCGCGCGCTGGTCGACGGTCTCCGGCCACGCCGATCCGGTCGCCTGGGTTCGTACGGTCTCGCACCGGGTCGCGATCAGCCGGTGGCGCCGAGCCCGTACGGCGCTGGCCTTTGGCCGTACCCAACGGCTGCAGACCACCCCCGGACCGAGCGAGGACCATGTCGCGCTGATCGCCGGACTCAAACACCTGCCGCACAATCAACGAGAGGCACTCGTGCTGTTCTATCTGGCCGACCTGTCCATCGAGATGATCGCCAGTCAACTCGGTGTTCCCACTGGCACGGTCAAGGCCCGGCTGTCCCGCGGGCGAACTGCTCTGGCGGCTCAGCTGAGGGTCACGACTGACGAGGAAGGAGCCGACGATGCCTGATCAACTGCGCGAGAGCTTCGCCGCACTCCGGAACGCCGTCGAACGCACTGATGCCGCCGGCCTGCACGACGTGCGGGTACGGCGCACCCGCCGTACCCGGAATCGGGTCGTCGCGGCCAGCGCCGCCACCGTGGCAGCATTCGCCCTTGCCGGGGTCGTCGTGCTGCCCAGGCTGCCCTCGGACGACACGACGAGCGCAGCGAGCGGGCAGGCCCTGATTGATTCCGACGCGCAGGGTGCGGATCCGATGGCGGCGGACAACGAAGCCGCAGAGCAGGACCAGGACGAGGGACTGAACCCTTCTGCGGAAGCACCCGTCGAGGAGGCCGCTGTCGGGGCGTTCGCTGTCGCTGAGAGCTCGCTGCTCACCTGGGACGACATCCAGGCCGTCGGCGAGACCGGGCCCGGGGCCCTGCCCTACGGCGCGTCCCTGGTGCTCCCTGCCATGTGTGATGCAGGGTCTTCCTACGAGCAGTACTCCCTTCCGGCCGCGGTCTACTCCGCCGCTTGGGAGCTCACCGACGGCCGGCTGGATCAGGCCGTCATCGGGTACGAGTCAGACGAACAGGCAGCCGACGCTCTCGTCACGCTGGTCCAGGACAGCCAGGCCTGCCCGGTGATCAACGACTTCGCCTCGATCCAGTTCACCGGGAACGATGTGAGCCTGCGTTCCGAGGTCGCGTTCTTCGACCTCCACGTGGTAGACGAAGATGACGAGAGCTCGAGTACGAGCGAGATCACGGTGACCCGGATCTCGAATGTTCTCGTCGAAGTCGTCCTCACGCCGGACGGTCCGGTCGTTGCCGACGCAGACCGCCGGAGCGCAGCCTTGGCTGAAGCGTCGGTCGCCCGGATACTGACCCTCAAATGACGCAGGCGCAGACCCCGGACGAGGACCTGACCGAGTCCGAGCCCCCCTCCCCGCGGACGAGCGAGCTGCGGCGTCGGCTGGACATCCTGGTTCCGGCGACGGTGGGCCGAGGAGTGTTGCTGGCCGTCGCAGCTGCGGTCCTCGTGCTCGGGCTGGTCGCGGGCTTCCTCGTCGGAACGCTCTCCGGACCTGAGCCGACCGGTGGGCTGGCGCTCCAGTCAGGCGGAGCGCCGGAAGGCGGGTACATCCCGATCGTGCCGGAGGTGGCGCGCGGAGAAGCCGTCGTCGCCGTGGCCTTCGGCGGAGGACTTCTGA
>JBPCOF010000026.1:0-8383 GCA_051000515.1 Geodermatophilaceae bacterium | reverse complement strand
AGCCGATCCCGGAAGACGGCTATCGCGGTGACTACATCGTCGATGTCGCGGCCGAGGTGGTCAATGCCAACCCAGGACTCCTGGATGAGCCGCGCACCAAAGCGCTGGAGGTCTTCGCCCACGACGGTATCGAGCTGATGTTCACCGCGATTCGGAAGTCGCTGTCCGACTTCGGCGTCACCTTCGACGTCTACTTCAACGAGCGCGAGATGCATGCCTCAGGTGCCGTGGAGGCTACCGTGCAGAAGTTGCGCGAGGCCGGTCACGTCTACGAAGCCGACGGCGCGATTTGGTTGCGCACCAGCGACTTCGGTGACGACAAGGATCGGGTCATCGTCCGTAGCGACGGCCGCCCGACGTATTTCTGTGCCGACCTCGCCTATTACATCGACAAGCGCGAGCGCGGTGCCGACAAGATCGTCATCCTGTTGGGCGCGGACCACCACGGCTACGTCGGCCGGATGCGCAGCCTGGTGTCAGGACTTGGTGAGAATCCGGACGAGACCCTGGAAATCATCATCGGGCAGCTGGTCAACATCCGCGGCGACAAGATGAGCAAGCGGTCCGGAAATCTGCTGACCCTGGAGGAACTGGTCGAGGCGATCGGAGTGGATGCCGCGCGCTACGCGTTGGTCCGCTCCTCGATGGACACGACGATCGACCTGGATCTCGATCTCTGGGCCAGTCAGACCTCTGACAACCCGGTGTTCTACGTGCAGTACGCCCACGCCCGGATCGCCTCGCTGCTGCGCAACGCCACCGAACTGGGTTATCCCCTCCCGGACCTTGCCGACGTGCAGCTGGAACTGCTCAGCCACGAGAAGGAGTCCGAACTCCTGGGTGCTCTCGGGGAATTCCCACGCATCGTCGCCGCTGCGGCCCAGTTCCGAGCTCCGCACCGGGTGGCGCGCTACCTCGAGGAGCTGGCCGGCACGTATCACCGCTTCTATGACGCCTGCCGCATCCTGCCCCATGGGGACGAGGACCCGGCGCCGGGCATGGCGCCCCGGCTGTGTCTCTGCGAGGCCACCCGGACGGTCCTGGCCAACGGCCTCGCCCTGCTCGGGGTCCGAGCACCGGAGCGGATGTGAGGGCACACCCGGCCGGTCCGATGCATGCCGGTCTGGCCGTGCCGGAGGGCGCCCCCCGGATCCCGGCATCACTCGATCACCTGTACCCCGCGGTCTGGCCGCGCAACGCCGAGCGGCGCCACGGTGTGCTGTACCTGGCCGGTGTCGATGTCCGCGACCTGGCTGCCGATCAGGGCACACCTGCCTACGTGCTGGACGAGGCGGACTTCCGCTCGCGTTGCCGGGACTTCGCCGACGCGTTCGCCGGAGCCGACGTGCACTATGCCGGCAAGGCCTTCCTCTGCGGACGGGTCGCGCAGTGGGTGGCGGAGGAGGGTCTGTTCCTCGACGTCTGCACCGGGAACGAGCTAGCACTCGCGTTATCGGCCGGATTTCCGGCGGACCGGATCTCCTTGCACGGAAACAACAAGTCCCACGAGGAGTTACGGCAGGCGGTCAAGACCGGCGTCGGGCGCATCGTCGTGGACTCCGCCGAGGAGATCGCCCGACTGGGCTTCCTGACCGCTGAGCTGGACCGAAGAGTCAACGTCCTGGTCCGGGCCACAGTCGGCGTCGAAGCGCATACCCATGAGTTCATCGCGACCGCGCACGAGGACCAGAAGTTCGGCTTCTCCTTGGCCTCCGGTGCCGCGCACGAGGCGATCCGCAGAGTCCTGGGGCTACCTGGCCTGGAGTTGGTGGGGGTGCACAGCCATATCGGCTCGCAGATCTTCGATACCGCAGGCTTCGAGGTGGCCGCCCATCGCGTCGTCGCCCTCTTGCGGGAAATCCGGGACGAACACGGTGTCGAGCTGCCCGAGCTGAACCTCGGCGGCGGGTTTGGAATCGCCTATCTCTCCGAGGACGACCCGGCTGAACCAAAGGCCCTTGCTGGTGCGCTGGCCGCCATCGTGACCCAGGAATGCCATAGCGGCGGGCTGCCGGTGCCGCGTCTGGCGGTCGAGCCCGGCCGGGCCATCGCAGGCCCGGGCACGGTCTCCCTCTACGAGGTCGGCACGGTGAAGCCGGTGGACCTCGGCGGACATGCCAGGGCCTACGTCTCGGTGGACGGCGGGATGAGCGACAACATCCGGTCCTCGCTCTACGACGCGACCTACACCTGTGCACTCGCCTCCCGCGCTGGCGCGGCTCGTCCCATGCTCGCTCGGGTCGTCGGAAAGCACTGCGAGACAGGGGATATCGTCGTCCGCGATGCCTGGCTGCCCGAAGACCTCGTTCCCGGAGACCTGATTGCGGTCGCCGGGACCGGCGCGTACTGCCGGTCGATGGCCAGCAACTACAACCAACTCGGCCGTCCTCCGGTCGTCGGGGTTCGAGACGGGCAGATGAGCCTGTTGCTGCGCCGGGAAACTGCCGAGGACCTCTGGAGACTGGACACGGCTCTGTCCGAATCCCGGCCATGAAGACGATCCGGGTGGCCCTGCTCGGCCACGGTGTGGTCGGGAAGGCTGTCGCCACGCTCCTGGTCAGTCAGGGACCGGACCTCGCCGCGCGGATCGGGCGACCCGTCGAGTTGGCTGGTGTTGCCGTACGCCGCCTCGACCGGCACCCAGAGATCGCGCCCGAGTTGCTCACCACCGACTCGGCCGGGCTGGTGACTCGTGATGACGTTGACATCGTCATCGAGGTGATCGGCGGGATCGAGCCGGCCAGCGGCTTGATCCGTTCCGCGCTCAAGGCCGGTAAGTCGGTGGTCAGCGCGAACAAGGTGCTCCTGGCCGACGAAGGCGCTGCTTTGCACGCGCTGGCCGCCGAGTCCGGGGTCGATCTCTACTACGAAGCCTCGGTCGCCGGTGCCATCCCGCTGCTGCGCCCGCTGCGCGAATCCCTTGCCGGAGACCAGATCCACCGCGTGCTCGGGATTGTGAACGGCACCACCAACTACATCCTGAGCCGGATGGATGCCACCGGTGCCAGCTTCGCCGAAGCATTGGACGGGGCGAGTGAACGGGGTTACGCCGAAGCCGATCCCAGCGCCGACGTGGACGGATTCGATGCCGCTGCCAAGGCCGCGATCCTGGCCGGCCTGGCCTTTCACACACCGGTCAGCACCCAGGACGTCTACCGCGAGGGCATCTCCGCGGTCAGCGCCGCCGATATACGTGGCGCCCAGGCGATGGGCTCGACGATCAAACTGCTAGCCATCTGCGAGCGCGTATCCGGGGCCGATGGCGAGAGCGTCGCGGTACGGGTACACCCGGCGATGATCCCGCGCACACATCCGCTGGCCGGTGTCGGCGACGCGTTCAACGCGGTCTTCGTCGAGGCGCAGGCCGCGGGCGAGCTGATGTTCTACGGACGAGGAGCCGGGGGAGAGCCGACGGCCAGCGCGATCCTCGGGGACCTCGTCGCCGTCGCCCGTAACCGGCTGGCCGGAGCAGCCGGGCCCGGGGCAAGTGCTTACGCCGCGCTACCGATCCGGCCGATGGCCCTCACGCCGACGCGCTATCACATCAGTCTGGACGTCGCGGACCGAGCCGGCGTACTGGCTGCTGTGGCCGGCGAATTCGCTCTCCACGACGTCTCGATATCGACGGTGCGCCAGGACGGCCGAGGTGATGAGGCGACGTTGGTGATCGTCACTCACACCGCCACCGACGCTGCTCTGTCGGCCACTGTGGACGGTCTGCGATCTCTGGACATGGTGCGCGACGTCACCAGCGTCATGCGCGTCGAAGGTCTCTGATGTCGGTCATCGACCGGCCCAAGCCGTGGGGCGGAGTCATCGCGGCCTACCGCGATCGGCTTCCGGTCACTGACGCCACTCCGAACATCACCCTGTACGAGGGCGGCACGCCGCTGCTGCCGGCACGGGTGCTCTCCGATCGCACCGGCTGCCAGGTCTATCTCAAGGTGGAGGGGCTCAACCCGACCGGGTCGTTCAAGGACCGTGGGATGACGATGGCGATCAGCCATGCCGCCGAAGAAGGCGCCGAGGCGGTGATCTGTGCTTCCACCGGCAACACCAGTGCCAGCGCAGCCGCCTACGCCGCCCGCGCCGGCATGATCTGCGCGGTGCTCGTGCCACGGGGCAAGATCGCCTTGGGCAAGCTCGCTCAGGCGCTGGTCCACGGTGCCCGTCTGCTCCAGGTCGACGGCAACTTCGACGACTGCTTGGCGCTGGCCAGCAAGTTGGCCCAGGACTACCCGGTGAGCCTGGTGAACAGCGTCAACGACTACCGCGTGGAGGGTCAGAAGACCGCCGCTTTCGAGATCGTCGACGCCTTGGGCGACGCACCGGACATCCACTGCCTACCGGTTGGCAACGCGGGCAACATCACGGCGTACTGGAAGGGCTACGTGGAGTACGCCACCGACGGAATCGCCGCGTCGCGTCCGCGGATGTTCGGTTTCCAGGCCGCGGGTGCCGCGCCTATCGTGCTCGGGCGCGTCGTGGACCAACCGTCGACGATCGCCACGGCGATCCGGATCGGAAACCCCGCGTCCTGGACCAAGGCCGAGCGGGCCCGTGACGAGAGCGGCGGACGGATCGACGCGGTAACCGATCGCGAGATTCTCGCTGCCTACCGCCTGCTCGCGCGGCAGGAGGCGGTCTTCGTCGAGCCGGCCTCGGCGGCCAGCGTGGCCGGCCTGCTCAAGTCGCACACCGCCGGATTGATCGACCCCGGGCAACGCATCGTCTGCACCCTCACCGGCAACGGGCTCAAGGACCCGGACTGGGCCATCTCCGGGTCCGCCGCGCCGGTCACGATCGGCGTGGATGCCGAAGCCGCCGCGTCGGCACTCGGTCTCGGCTGACCGGGTGTCCGCGGTGGACAAGCCGGATGCTCCGGCCTGCGTGCGAGTTCGAGTGCCGGCGACCAGTGCGAATCTGGGTCCGGGATTCGACTGCCTCGGCCTGGCGCTGAGCCTGTACGACGAGGTCGAGATCACGATGCGATCCGACGACGAGGTGATGGTCGAGATCGCCGGCCTGGGCGCCGACTCCTTGCCGCGCGACGAACGGCACCTGTTGCTGGCCTCGATGCGCAAGGCAGCGCTTGAATTCGGCGTCATCGTTCGGGGGGTCGAGCTTCGGGTACGCAACGCCATCCCGCAGGGCCGTGGTCTCGGATCGTCGGCCGCGACGATCACGGCCGGGGTGACGGCCGCCTGGATGCTCGCTCCCGGGCAAGCTGGCTTGGATGCTCCTCGGATCCTGGACGTAGCCGCGGGGATCGAAGGTCATCCGGACAACGTCGCTGCCTGTGTGTACGGCGGACTCACTATCAGCTGGCAGGGCGGTCATGGTGCGGCGGCGGTTGCCTTGACGGTTCATCCTGACGTCGCACCCGTCCTATTCGTACCGGAGTTCGAGCTGTCCACCAACACCGCTCGCGGGCTGCTGCCCACCAGCGTCCCGCATGCGGACGCGGCATTCAATTCCGGACGCAGTGCCCTGTTGGTCCACGCCTTGACGTCCGCACCCGACCTCCTCCTCGACGCGACCGAGGACCGTCTGCACCAGAAGTACCGTTCCACGGCGATGCCCGAGACCATGACAATGCTCGAAGGTCTGCGCGGCGTGGGAGTTGCAGCCGTCGTCTCGGGGGCCGGACCCAGCGTGTTGGCGTTGTCCCGCGCCGGCGCGGCGCACCCGCAAGGGATGCCGTTGCCGTAGGGATGGACTCTGTACCGGCTCGACGTCTCCGTCGGAGTCGAGGCCAGCGTCAGTCCCGGCAACGGGGAATACGGTTGGGGCGACCCCTGTTGTGCAGGGTGACACCAGCCGTCTAGGCTTACGGTGTTGCCGCCCACACGGGCGTGCCTCACGCGGAGCACACCGCCTGCGTCGTTACCATTCTCGCCGCCGCCGCGAAAGCTTCGCATCGTCCCGATCAGGCTGCAGCCTTTGACTCCTCGTCAACGGAAGTAGCCCGGCGGCCCCGTGCCGCCCCATGATTCGGGCGCACCACCAGTTGTGCAGTACGCGCAGCAGACACACACCGCAGGGAAGGACCTGTACGTGACAGAAACCACAGACCTCGCGACGCCAGCGGCCACTGGGCCACAGCGGAGCGAGGCAGGCGACGAACGTCCCGACACCTCGTCGAACGGCGTCGCAGCCAGCCCAAGAACCGCGGGAGCCTCCGATACCGAAGCCAAGCCCCGGCGCCGCGCGAGCGGCCTGCCCGGGATGCTGCTCCCCGAGCTTCAACAGCTGGCCGGTCAGCTCGGCATCAGCGGAACCGCCAAGATGCGCAAGGGCGACCTCTTGACCGCGATCAAGGCGGTCCAGTCCGGAAACGGCGCAGACGGTTCGCGCACCGCCCGAAACGTCAACACCGCTCCAAACGTCCGCACCGCCGGGGACAGTCAGGCGGGGCACGAGATCAGTGCCGGCCAGACCACGCTCGGCCTCGGCGCTGACCGGGACAGCGGCTCGACGATGCCAGCCAGCGCACCGGCCGCGGCCAACGGCCAGCCGAGCGCCACGGTGCAGGTGGCCCCCACCGACAGCGCTACCCGTCGGGTACGCGGTGAGGGCAGCGAACGCAACGACCGCTCCGGCAGCCGAGCAAACACCGACCGCGCCGCTGGTGAGCGTGACGAGGCCAGCTCCGAGCGACGCGGCAACCGCACGGGCGAGAGTCGGAGCACCGGCAATCGCGGCGAGGACAATCGCAGCGAGGACAACCGCGCCAACACCAGCCGCGGCGACCGCGGGAGCCAGGACAACCGTGGCAACCAGGACAACCGTGGCGGCCAAGAGAACCGTGGCGGCCAAGAGAACCGTGGCAACCAGGAGCACCGTGGCGGCCAAGAGAACAGCGGGCGGAGCAACCGGGACAGCAACCGTAACGATCGTCCCGGTAATCGGGACAACAACCGGGACCGGGACAACAACAACCGGGACAACGATCGCGGTCCGGACCGGCCGGACGAGGATGACTTCGAAGGGGGCGCTCGCCGCCGCGGCCGTCGTTATCGCGACCGCAACCGGCGCACCGGAGGCCGGGATCGGTTTGCCGGCAACGAGCCCGAGCCGGCGATCTCCGAGGACGATGTCCTCATCCCGGTCGCGGGCATCCTCGATGTGCTCGACAGTTACGCCTTCATCCGTACGACCGGCTACCTCACCGGCTCCAACGATGTCTACGTGTCGCTGCAGCAGGTTCGCAAGCACGGACTGCGGCGCGGCGATGCGGTCACCGGTGCGATCCGCCAGCCGCGGGAGACCGACCGCCGGGACAAGTACAACAACCTCGTCCGTCTGGACAAGATCAACGGACTCGATCCCGAGGATGCTCGCAAGCGGCCGGAGTTCCACAAGCTGACGCCGCTCTACCCGCAGGATCGGTTCCGCCTGGAGACCACAGCCGAGCAGCTGACCACCCGAGTCATCGACCTGGTCATGCCGATCGGCAAGGGCCAACGAGCCCTCATCGTCAGCCCGCCCAAGGCGGGTAAGACGATGGTCCTGCAGTCGATCGCCAATGCGATCGCCCAGAACAACCCGGAGTGCCATCTGATGGTCGTGCTGATCGACGAGCGACCCGAGGAAGTCACCGACATGCAGCGTTCGGTGAAGGGCGAGGTCATTGCCTCGACCTTCGACCGGCCGCCGACCGACCACACCACGGTGGCCGAACTGTCCATCGAGCGGGCAAAGCGCCTGGTCGAGATGGGCCACGACGTGGTCGTCCTGCTGGACTCGATCACCCGGCTGGGACGGGCCTACAACAACTCGTCCCCGGCCAGCGGTCGGATCCTGTCCGGCGGTGTCGACTCCACGGCGTTGTACCCGCCCAAGCGCTTCCTGGGTGCGGCCCGCAACATCGAGAACGGTGGCTCGCTCACCATCCTCGCGACCGCGCTGGTCGAGACCGGTTCGACCGGTGACACGGTCATCTTCGAGGAGTTCAAGGGCACCGGTAACGCCGAGCTCAAGCTCGACCGGCGCCTGGCCGACAAGCGGATCTTCCCGGCCGTCGACGTCGACGCCTCGAGTACCCGCAAGGAGGAGATCCTCCTCTCACCCGACGAACTGGCCGTCGTCATCAAGCTGCGCCGGGTGCTGCACGCGCTCGATCCGCAGCAGGCCATCGAGTTGCTGCTGGACAAGATGCGCAAGACGCCGACCAACGTCGAGTTCCTCATGCAGATCCAGAAGACAACGCTGGGGCCGAACGAGTAAGAGCCGCCGGCCTCCGCGTGATCCCACTGGGGAATAGCGCGGGGGCCTGCGGCCTTACACTCGGCGCCGACATCAAGGAGTAGCCATGAAATCCGACATCCACCCCGACTACGTGGACACCCAGGTGACCTGTAGCTGCGGGAACACCTTCATC
>JBPCOF010000141.1:0-5532 GCA_051000515.1 Geodermatophilaceae bacterium | reverse complement strand
GAGCCCCCGCTCGGGGTTCAACCGCACGCCGGCGCCGCCCGTGCGTAGGTTCTTGAACCAGTAGGTGGCCGTTGACCCCGATGACACCAGAGCGAAACCACCAGCAACCGAGGCCGCCGATCGGCCGGTCACCACCGCCTGCGAGAGCAGCGCTTTCGTCGTGGCGTGCACGGCCTTCAGCGTCAGCGTCAGGGTCCCGCCCGGTGTCCGTCGGCCGTCCAGGCTGAGCTCCACCTGCTCGTCCTTGAATCGCGGCGGCGCCGGACCGGTCGACGTGGCAGGGATCTGGGCGTAGGTGAACTGGTCCAGGTCGTCGGTGTGCTCACGGAACACAACTCGACCATCCGAGCCGTAGACACAGAACAGGCCGCCGGCCGCACCCGAGGCCGCCCCCACCAGGGCCGCGCGCCGATAGTCGGTGCCTGCCTCCCCGGTCCCGATGAGGAACCCCGAGAAACCGGTGCCCTGGACCTCGGTGCCCATCCGAATCTGCAAGTTGAAGCGGCCGCCGGTCAGGCTCCGGGTGAGTACTGACGCAGTGCGGCCGCGCCGGTTGGTGCTGTCTGTTGCCACACAGGTGATCTGGCCGTTACGAAGCACCCAGTCCTGCAGCCGATTTGCCCAGAAGTCCGGACCGAGCCAGATGTCGTCCGTGCCTGCGGCGGCTACGGCGAGTGCGTCCTCGGCACCCGCGGCCCGGACGGACAGCAACGGTCCAGCGGTAGCAGCTCCGGCAACGACCGCGGCGCCACGGAGAAAGTCACGACGGCTGACGCGGCCGAGATCTTCGTTCTCATGATCGGACATGGGGTACCCATCAAGCTTCGGCGACCCCACAAAGGCCTTTCCGGGGCGTTCAAAGGATACCCCCGCGTTCAACAAGTAGCTATCTGTGATCCGAGGAACCGCGCATCAGGGCGCGGCGAACCCCGTGAGGCTTGTCTGTGTCGCCGACACACAGCCGCGACACGTTCTGCGCGGGGAACAACTTCCTGCCAGACGGTCGCCTGTACATCGCCGGCGGCCACGACCACGGAACCGGCAAGCGATTGGACGCCGTAGGGGTCGCCGAGTGCGATACCTACGACCCCACAACACGTGCCTGGACCCCCCGCCCACCGCTAACTCAGAAGCGCTCGTATCCCACGCATTCGGCAGCAGCCTGGTGAGTGGTCGCAGGGGACCGGCCCGATGTGCGGCGGCCCACTCGCTTTCGAAATACTCCACCGTTCATGCCCCAGTCTTGTTCGTCCACCCTTAACATCCCTTCGTGTTCTTCACCTGTAGACAGGCTCAACGGCCATGAGTGCCGAGCCGATCGCCGGCGCGCCGAGCGTCGTGCGACCGCGTGCCGACACGCACCGCTCGGGCCTCCGCCGGCGTGACATCCTGGTCGCCACTGCCTTTCTGCTGCCCAACCTCCTCCTGCTCCTGGTCTTCACCTACCGCCCGCTGCTGGACAACATCCGGCTGTCCTTTCAGAACTGGAACATCTCAGCCCCGACCGCAACGTTCATCGGCTTTGACAACTACGTCGAGTGGTTCACCAGTTCCGGCAGTCGGACCGTGCTGTCGAACACGGTCGTGTTCACCGGCTTCGCTGTAATCGGGTCCATGGTTCTCGGCTTGGCCCTTGCTCTCCTGCTCGACCAGAAGTTGTTTGCCCGCAACGCGGTGCGTTCGATGGTCTTCGCGCCGTTCGTGCTGGCCGGCGCGGCGGTCGGGGTGGCATTCCAGTTCGTGTTCGACCCGACCTTCGGTCTGATCCAGGACCTGCTCGGCAGGGTCGGTGTGGATGCCCCGGCCTTCTATCAGGATCCGGGCTGGGCTCTGTTCATGGTCACCGTGACCTACATCTGGAAGAACCTCGGGTACACCTTCGTCATCTATCTCGCCGCGCTGCAGGGCCGGCGCGCCGAGCTCGACGAGGCGGCCGAGATCGACGGCGCCTCTACCTGGACCAAATTCCGCAAAGTGACCTGGCCTCAACTGCGGCCCGCTACGTTCTTCCTGCTGATAACGGTGCTGCTCAACAGTTTCCAGGTCTTCGACGTGATCCACACGATGACCCGTGGCGGTCCACTCGGAGACGGTACGACGACGATGGTCTACCAGGTCTACAAGGAAACGTTCGTCAATCAGCGGGCCGGATACGGCGCCACAGTCGCCACGATCATGTTCGTCGGCCTGCTCGCCATCACGTTGTCACAGGTCTACGTCATGGAGCGAGGGCGCGAGAAGTGACCGCTTTTGCTCCGCACCAGACCACCAGGCCGGTGGCCCGGATCAGCGGCTACCTCGCGATGTTGCTGGTGGTCCTCATCATCGCCCTCCCCCTGTACTGGATCCTCGTCTCGTCACTGAAAGAGCGGCCCGACATCTATACGGTCCCGGTCACGTGGCTGCCAGGTCAGGCGACCTTTGACAGCTATTCCACTGTGCGCACCGGGGTCCCGTTTGCCGACTACCTGCGCAACTCGGTGTTCATCACGACGGTGTTGACCGTGGTCGAGGTCACTCTCGGCGTCCTTTCCGCCTTCGCGCTGTCCTTCCTGCGCTTTCGCGGGCGGACGTTTGTCCTGTTGTTCATCATCGCGGCGCTGCTGGTCCCCAACCAAATCACCCTAATCAGCAACTACGCTCTGGTCGCCCAGTTGGGATGGCGCAACACGTTCGCGGGGATCATCGTCCCGCTCGCGGGAGTCGCCTTCGGCACGTTCCTGATGCGCAATCACTTCCTGTCGCTGCCCACCGAGATCATCGAGGCGGCCGAGATGGACGCAGCCGGACCGTTGAAGATGTTGTGGAAGGTGGTGCTGCCGATGTCGTGGCCCACTCTCATCGCGTTCACGCTCATCACGATTGTCAATGAGTGGAATCAGTACCTCTGGCCGCTCCTGATGGCCGATGACGCCGCAGTCGCACCGCTGCCGGTGGGGCTGACCCAACTGCAGGACACCGAAGGGCTGTCGAACTGGGGACCGGTGATGGCAGGCACCGTCCTGACCATGGTCCCGATCCTCGTAATCTTTCTCGTGCTACAACGCCACATGATCAAGGGCCTGACCGCCGGCGCCGTGAAGGGATGATTTTTCGCCAGTCGACCACAATCCAGATCAACCAGCCCAGAATGGGAGCCTCCTGATGACCGCACTCGATCGCCGTACCTTTCTCCGACTGACCGGTGCCGGCATCGGCGCCGTCGGCCTGTCCGCCTGCGCCGGAACCGGCGCTGCGCCGTCCTCGGGCGATAGTGGCGGGGGCACGGTCGACACGCTCACTTTCTGGTCGAACCACCCCGGCTCCTCGAAGCCGGTGGAGACAGAGCTCATCAACGCGTACAAGGCCGCGGAGGACGTCACGGTCAAGCTGGTCGATGGCGGCGCGAGCTACGAGGAGTTGGCTCAGAAGTTCAACGCGGCGCTGTCCGGAGGTGAATTACCCGACATCATCGTCGCCTCCGACGTGACCTGGTTCAACTTCGCGCTCAACGAGGGCATCACCCCGATGGATGACCTCTGGTCGGCCATCGACCTGGACGCAGACGGGTACGTCGACACGCTGCGCGAGGACTATGTTTTCGAGGACAAGCACTTCGCCCTGCCGTATTCCAGATCAACGCCGCTGTTCTACTACAACAAGCAGATGTGGAGTGCTGCCGGCCTGCCCGACCGTGGGCCGGAGACCTGGGACGAATTCGCCGAGTGGGCGGCTGAATTGGCAGCGGCCAACTCCGGCCTGGCTCCCCTGACGATGCCCAACGGGACCGACTATTTGGACTGGTACTTCCAGGGGATGATCTGGACCTTCGGCGGGTCCTTCTCCGAAGAGTGGGATCCCAAGTTCACCGACCCAAAGTCGCTCGAGGCCGGCAGGTTCCTCCAGGATCAGGTCAAACAAGGACACATCGCGATCTCCAACGACTCGAGCAACACCTTCGGTGCCGGCCAGACGGCCAGTCTCCTGGAGTCGACCGGAGGTCTCGGCGGCCTGACCGAGACTGCTCAGTTCGAGTTCGGCACCGCCTTCCTTCCGGGGCCGCCGCCGGGATGTCCGACCGGGGGCGCCGGCTTGGCGATTCCCAACGGCATCTCTGATGAGCGCAAGGAAGCCGCGATGAGGTTCATCGCCTTTCTCACGAACACCGACAACACCGTCACGTTCACCCAGGCAACTGGATACATGCCCGTGCGGAAGGAGGCGCTGGACAACGAGGCCACCCAGAGTTACCTCGAGGAGCGACCCAACGCCCGTACGGCTCTGGAGCAGCTTGCGGTCACCGCGCCCCAGGACTTTGCGCGCGTGTTCGTCCCCGGAGGGGGTGCCCGGATCGGCGCTGGCTTGGACCGGATCACCACCGGCGGCGAGGATGTCGAGACCGTGTTCCAGGAGCTGCAGGACGAAACCACGGAGGTCTACGAGCGGGACATCGAGCCCCTGCTGTGACGACGCGGCCACCGGTCACGGGGGCGTGCTCGTGGCCTCGGTGACCTTCGACGCCGCGACGCGGAGCTATCCGGGCACCGACCGACCGGCTGTCGACCAGCTCGATCTCGAGGTCGCCGACGGTGAGTTCCTGGTTGTCGTGGGCCCCTCGGGGTGCGGCAAGTCCACCAGCCTGCGAATGCTGGCCGGACTCGAGCCGGTGGACTCCGGGCGGGTGCTGATCGACGGCGTCGACGTCACCCAGCGGCGGGCGCGAGACCGCGACATCGCGATGGTGTTCCAGAGCTATGCCCTCTATCCGAACATGACCGCCGCGGAGAACATGGCCTTCGCGCTGCGCAACACCGGAGTCGGCCGGGAGGAGATCGGCAAGCGGGTCGCCGAGGCGGCCCGGATCCTGCAACTCGAGGACATGCTCGATCGCAAGCCTTCGAAGATGTCCGGTGGTCAGCGTCAGCGTGTTGCCATGGGGCGGGCGATCGTGCGCGACCCCAAGGTCTTCTGCATGGACGAACCGCTGTCGAACCTCGACGCTAAGTTGCGGGTCTCAACCAGAGCCGAGATCGCCGGGCTGCAGAAGCGGCTGGGAACCACGACGGTCTACGTCACCCACGACCAGACCGAGGCCATGACCATGGGCGACCGCGTGGTCGTGCTCCTGGAAGGCCGCCTGCAGCAAGTCGGTACGCCCACGGAGCTCTACGAGCGACCGGACAACACCTTCGTAGCCGGGTTCATCGGATCGCCCGCGATCAACCTGTTCGACGATGTGCCGGTACGCAATGGTTGCGCTGTGGTGACGGCATCGCTGCGCCTGCCGATATCGGCAACGGAGGGTTCACCGGCCCCGGGGCACGCGACCGTGGGCATCCGACCCGAGGGTGTGGAGGTCGTGGGGTCCGAGGCCGGCGGCGCAGGCGACCGGCTGACGGTCCGCGTCAAGCGAGTGGAGCGGATGGGCTCGGAGATCTTCGCCTATGCCGATCCGGTCGACCTGACCGAGGGCGCCACGGCCCGCGCCGAGGATGTGGTGGTGCGTCTGGACAAGCGCCAGGACATCCAGGAGGGCTCGAACCTGACGCTGCG
>JBPCOF010000083.1:0-7797 GCA_051000515.1 Geodermatophilaceae bacterium | reverse complement strand
CCGAGTTCAGCGTCGCCGTACAGGCAGATGACGACGATCCGACCCCGCTCCCCGACGGCACGGACCTTTCCGGAGGACCGGCGACCCTGGCCATTTCGGTCCCCGAGGACACCGAGGATGTCAGTCTGGTCGTCACCGAGGGCTCGCTGGTGCAACGGCTCTCGCTGATCACCGGTGAGCCGGATCCGGGCAACATCGCACTCTGGCAACGGGCGAACCGCAATCAGGTTGTGGGTTTCAGCCAGGGCTTGACCATCCGGGAGAGCGCCCCCGGGTTCATTACCGAGGACTTCCCCACCACCCTGTCGGTCAGCGAGGTCGGGCTGAGCTTCTTCCAGGGGCCGGACAACCTGACCCCTTCAGCGCCCAGCCAGGCCTTTCTGGTCCTAGACACAGTGCTGGACATCGATGGGCAGTTGGGTCTATTGCCACCGCCGTTCTGGACGCTGACCCTTCCGGACGGGACGGTGGTTCCGGCCGGTGATTTCCGTGCCGAGCCGGACCTGATCGGCATCTTCTTCGAGGTACCGGCCAGTTTCACCGAGGGAACGTTGGCCTTCGGAGGCGTTGGTCCCAACGATGGCGTCACCTTCGACACCCTGGGCACCTTCGTATCGGTGCCGCTCGCCATACCGGAAGGCTGACCGCCGAACCGAGGCATCCGCTGATCGGGATCCGTGAGCCGGCTTCGGGCAGCCCCCGGCAGTCGGGCGACCTAGGGTCACTACATGGCCGAAATCTCGATCATGTGGTTTCGTCGCGATCTGCGGCTACGCGACAACCCAGCCCTGCTAGCGGCCCGGGACGCGGCTGGCGATGGAGCTGTGGTCCCGGTGTTCGTGCTGGATCCAGGTCTGTGGAAACCCTCCGGCGGCCCACGGCGGGCCTTCTTGCTCGATTGCCTGAATCAACTCGACGAGTCGATGACCGGCCACCTCGTCATACGCCGTGGCGATCCCGCCACTGTGATACCTGAACTCGTCGTCGAGTTCGGAGCCAACAGTGTCCACATCGCCGCGGACGCCGGGCCGTACGGTCGCCGGCGCGACACGGCGGTCGGCTCGGCACTGATGGGCGCCGAACTGATCAGCACCGGATCGGCGTACGCGGTGACCCCGGGCCGGGTGACCAAACCCGACGGTGACCCGTACCGGGTGTTCACTCCGTTCGCCAGAGCCTGGCGAGCGCACGGCTGGAGACAACCAGCGACAACACCTCGCGCCATCCCATGGACGTCCGATGTGGACAGTGAGCCCCTTCCCGCAGTTCCTGAGCGAGACGGCCTGAAACTCCCCACCGGCGGGGAGATCGCGGCTCACAAAGCCTGGCAGGCTTTCCGGGACGACAAGGTGGCCGATTACTCCACCGAGCGGAACCGGCCGGACCTGGACCGCACGAGCCGGCTCTCGCCGTACCTGCATTTCGGCTGCATCCATCCGCGCACGCTGCTCGCCGACCTCGCCGACCAGTCCAACAGGGGCGCTCATACGTTCGTCAACGAGCTCGCCTGGCGGGAGTTCTACGCCGATGTGCTCTGGCATCAACCGGATTCGGCCCGCGACTACCTTCAGCCACATCTTAAGCAAATGGCCTACAGCAGCGGGCCCACCGCCGAAGCGCACTTCACCGCCTGGGCCCAGGGCAGGACCGGGTACCCGATGGTCGATGCTGGGATGCGGCAACTGTTGGCCGAAGGCTGGATGCACAATCGGGTACGCATGCTGGTCGCCTCTTTCCTGATCAAGGACCTGCACCAGGAATGGACGCGGGGGGCACGGTGGTTCATGCGCCACCTCGTCGACGGGGACCTCGCCTCCAACCAACACGGCTGGCAATGGGTGGCCGGCTGCGGTACCGACGCGGCGCCGTACTACCGGGTGTTCAATCCGGTGCTGCAGGGCAAGAAGTTCGACCCAGACGGCAACTACGTACGCCGGTACGTCCCCGAACTCCGAAACGTGCGAGTCGGCAAGGGCGGCGAAATCCATGAGCCCTGGGAGCTTCCCGACGGACTACCGGCGGGCTATCCCGAGCGAATCGTCGACCACGCCGCCGAACGGGTCGTCGCCCTCGAGCGCTACGCCGAGATCAGGCAGTGAGAGCGCCCGCTCGTCCTGATGGCACAAGAAGACGCCTCGTATCGACGAAACGCGCGCCGGATCGCCAATGACCACCCCGGCGCGCGGTCCGAAGCTGAAGCGGTGTTCAGAACGCGGTCAGCGCCTGATCCCCCGCTTCGAAGTGACCGCGGATGCGATCATGACCAGGATCGCAGCCAGGATGATGCTGACGATCCAGCGTACCCAGTCGATGCCATCCGTCTCGGAGCCTCCGAAAGCGCCGTAAACGTAGTAGCCGATCAGCACACCGCCGATACCGCAGAGCACTGTCAGCCACAGTGGAATGTTGTCACGATCACCCGGCGCGACCAGCTTGCCGAGCAGGCCGATGATGACCCCCGCCACGAGGAGCACGATGATGTCCATGTCACGTCCTTTCAAGACGTCGATATCGTTCAACGCGAACGACGCAGGTAACAGAATGCCCTATCCGGGGCCTCTACAAACGTTTCGCCACGATGAAGATGTTCTTAGGTTGGTTGTCACGAAACACGTTCCGCAGCAAGGGCGTCCTTTACCTTGACACGGCCGCCCTTACCTAGTAAGGCTCCGGCGTAGATGCGTCCGCCGACCCGTACCACGACGACGATCGCCACCACCATGAGGGCAACGGACAGCGCGATCTCCCACCAGGCCACCGATCCGGTCGCCACCCGCACCGGCATCACCATCGTGGACAGCGCTGGGACGAACGACGTGATCCGAGCCAGGGAGCCATCTGGGTTCTGGCCAGCGGTGATCGCAAGCACCAGGGCGGCGACGAGGATCAAGGTCATCGGCAAGAGCACCGACTGCAAGTCCTCTTGACGGCTCACGAGCGCACCACACACCGCGAACAGCGCTGCGACGAGGGTGAATCCGAGCAGAAACCAACCCAGGACCTGTACGACGGTGACGATGGCCGCACCAGGCACGGTCAGAATGTCAAAGGCGATGGCCCCGCCCAGGCCGGCCGCACAGATGATGATCAACTGGGACAGGGCCAGTACGCCCAGACCGATGATCTTCCCGGCCAGGAGCTGCCACGGTTTCACCGCGGCCAGCAGGACCTCGATGACCCGGCTGGCCTTCTCCTCCACCACTCCCTGCGCGATGAACTGGCCGAAGAAGATCAGCAGGGTGTAGAGCAGCAGGATCGAGACAAAAGCCACGAGCGCCTTTTCCCCGGCCTCGTCGGCAGCCGGCTGCAGTGCTGTCACGTCCAGTGAGACCGATTGCAGAATGCTCGGATCGAGGCCCTCGTCGGCCAGGCGTTGGGCCAACGCCAGCCCGTTGACGGCGCCGTTGATGGCAGCGCCGAGGGTGTCGTCCAGCGATTCGTTCACGAGCACGGAGTTGCCGTCGATGACGAGTGCGTCGATCTCGTCGCTGCGCACCGCCTCTCGCGCGGCGGACTCGTCGTCGTATTCGGTCACCTCGGCGTCCAGGCCGACGATGTCTGCCTGCTCCCGGATCGCCGCCGAGAGCTCCTGCGGCGCATCCGTGACGCCGACGGTGACGTTGCTCGCACCGGACTGGATGAGCACCTGGAAGACGACCGAGCCCAGGATCAGCACGATGATGAAGATCGAGGACATGATGAAGCCCTTGTCCTTGAGCCGGGTCAGGATCTCCCGCTTCGCGATCAGTGCGACGACCCGCGAACTGCTCATCCGTACATCGCCCGTACGGTCATAACTCGACGGCGCCGTGCGATCTGATCCGCTCACGCGGCCACAGCCTCCCGGAAAATCTCCACCAGTAGCGGTTGGCGCCAGCCGAATTGGGCGACCGGGCCTGCCGCCATCGCGGCCGAGAGCACATCCTGATCGCGGCTGGGGTCATCGAGCTGGAGGAGCACCTCGCCGTCCTGCGCGGAGTCCACCTGGGCGTAGTCGAGTTCGCGCGCCCAGCGACCGTCCGAGCCCGGGATCACCACGCGCAGCTGTCTGTTGGCCTCCCGTTCCCGGAGTTGCGGCACGGTCCCGGAGGCGACGATCCTTCCCCCGGCCAGGATGCCCACGGCATCACACAACCGTTCCACGAGGTCGAGCTGGTGGCTGGAGAAGAGCACCGGCACGCCGCGGGCCCGGCGCTCGGCGAGGTTGGCAGCCAACGCATCCACGCCGGTCGGGTCCAGGCCGGAAAAGGGTTCGTCGAGGATCAGCACGTCGGGATTGCTGACCAGAGCGGCGGCAAGTTGCACCCGCTGCTGGTTGCCGAGGGAGAGCTTCTCGAGAGCATCCTTCGAGCGCTCCCCCAGCCCCATCCCGTCGAGCAGGTCGGTGGCTGATCGCCTGGCTGCCGCGGCGTTCATGCCGTGCAACCGGGCGAAGTACTCCAGTTGTTCGGCCACCGGCATCTTTGGATACAGCCCGCGTTCCTCGGGCATGTAGCCGATCCGGCGGCGAACCTCGAGGTCGACCGGCGCCTGCTGCCAGCGCACCTCGCCGGCATCGGCTCGGGCCAACCCCATGGCGATCCGCATGGTCGTGGTCTTGCCGGCCCCGTTGGCTCCGCAGAAGCCGTACATCTGTCCCGGAGACACCGTGAAACTGACCTCGTCGAGCACCACATTCGCCCCGTACGACTTTTGCAAGCCGTCGAATTCCAGCATGCGGCCTAACCTAGTCAACAGCCGTCGGCGTCTCCCTACCACCGCTGGAGAAGCGATAGCGCCAGAAGGTCGGCGCCAAGATGGCCACCACCACCATCGCTACGACGATGAATACGCCGCCGGTGACCATGGTCACCGGGACCGACACCGCCGCAGCCATGGCACCGGCCCGCAGGTCGCCCAACCGTGGACCGCCGGCCACGACCACGATGAACACGCCCTGCATCCGGCCGCGCATGGCATCCGGCGCCCCGGACTGCAGGATCGAGGTACGTAGCACCGCGCTGACCATGTCCGCTGCGCCGGACATGGCGAGGAAGAACACCGCCCAGAGCAACGACGTGGTCACACCGAAAAAGGCCACGGCGATCCCCCAGACCGCGATCGCCACCAGGATCACCGCTCCCTGCCGTTGTACCCGAGCGACCGGTCCGGACAGCACGCCGGCCACGACCGCACCGATCGACGTCGCGGCGAACAGCCAGCCAAGCGTGTTTGACGACCCGGCGAAGGTCGTGTCGGCCAGTTCCGGCAGAACCGCCCTTGGCCAGCCGAAGACCATCGCAATGATGTCCACGATGAAGGTCATCAGCAGCACGGGCTGGGTCCGCACAAAGGCGAAGCCCTCTCCGACGCTGCGGACCGCCCCCACCAGGTTGATCCGCCCATGGCCGCCGTCGGGCATCAGCGGTGGCAGGCCGCGCAGGAGCGGCAGTGCGATCAGCAGCCCGACCGCGTCCACCGCATAGGTCAACCGCAGGTCGCCGGCCCCGATCAGCAGGCCGGCGATCAACGGGGCGCCGATGATGCCGGCCTGGGTGATCGTCATGTTGAGCGCATTCGCGGCAGGTACCCGGGCCAGGCCGACCAGGGCCGGGATGGTCGCGCTGCGGGTCGGAGCATTCACCGCAAAGCAGGCCGACTGGAAGAAGACCAGCACCCAGAGCAGCCACAGCGACCCACCACCGGGCAACAACGACTGCAGATACAGCCCGATCGCGGTCAACGCGGCACCCGCAGAGGTGATGAGCAGAAGCAGCCGGCGATCCACCGCATCGGCGATCGCACCGCCGAGCAGGCCAAAGATGACCAAGGGGACCAGAGCTACCATTGAGGTCAGGCCGACGATCAGCGACGAGCCGGTGAGCAGATAGGCCTGCACTGGCACGGCAACCAGGGTCATCTGGGTGCCGACGACCGTGACGACCGTCCCGAAGAAGAGCCGCTTGAACGCCGGAACCTGCAACGGCGTCGTGTCGACCGCCAGCCGCCTTACCCAGTTCACGGGGGTCACGGGGCGAGGCGCTCGGTAACCCAGCCGTCCTCGGTACGGCGGAACCGCAGCCGATCGTGCAGCCGATTCTGCCGGCCCGACCAGAACTCCACCGACTCCGGACGCACCCGGTAGCCCTGCCACCCGGCCGGTCGGGGTACCTCGCCACCCTCCGGGTAGGCGCAGGCCTGCGCGGCCCAGGCCGCTTCGAGTTCGGCACGGGCGGCGATCACCTGCGACTGGCTGCTCGCCCGGGCCGCGATCCGAGCGCCGTAGGGCCGGCTGGCGAAGTAGGCATCCGACAGCGAATCGTCGACGACCTCCACCGGTCCGCTGACCCGTACCTGGCGGTGCATCGGATGCCACGGGAAGACCAGCGCGGCGTACGGGTTGGCGGCGAGCTCGCGGCCCTTCGCCGAGTCGCCGTTGGTGAAGACCACGATCCCGGCCTCGTCGTAGGACTTCATCAGCACCAGCCGGGCCGCCGGCATCGAATCCCGGCCGACCGTTGCCAGCACCACCGCGTTCGGCTCGGGAATGCCGGCCTCTGTCGCATCGTCGAACCAACGCCGGAACTGCTCGAGCCAGGACGTGGCCATCTGGTCCTCGGTGAGTCCGGTGTCCCCGTACTCGATTCGCCCGGCCGCTGGCCGGGAGCCGCTGCCGATGCTCCCGCCCTCGCTCACTGCTGCATGCTCGCACTCCGCCATTCCGGCACCTGTTAACGCCCGGCCAGCATTGCGGGTTCAGGCACGGGGCCGCCGGTTCCGACAAGACTCCGGGCGCGCCATCCGGGCGCCCGGCGGTAGGTTGAACAGACCGGGAAGCCAGCGCAGATGCCAGCCATGACCCAGCTACCACCAGGGAGATTTCCCCGATGTCCGACGATTTCGTCCCCGGTCTCGAAGGCGTCATCGCCTTCGAGACCACCATCGCCGAGCCCGACAAGGACGGGGGCTCGTTGCGCTACCGCGGCGTCGACATCGAGGACCTCGTCGGGCGGGTGACCTTCGGCAATGTATGGGCGCTGCTGGTCGACGGGAAGTTCGGCCCGGGTCTGCCACCGGCCGAACCGTTCCCGATCCCGGTGCACACCGGTGACGTCCGGGTCGACGTACAGGCTGCGCTGGCCATGCTCACCCCGATCTGGGGTTACCAGCCGCTGCTGGACATCTCCGACGACGAGGCTCGTGAGCAACTGGCCCGGGCCGCGGTCATGGCGCTGTCCTATGTCGCCCAATCCGCCCGCGGGATCGGCACACCCATAGTCCCGCAGAAGCGGATCGACGAGTGCCGGACCATCGTCGAGCGGTTCATGACCCGGTGGCGCGGCGAGCCCGATCCACGGCACACCGCCGCTGTCGATGCCTACTTCACCTCCGCAGCCGAGCACGGGATGAACGCTTCGACCTTCACGGCTCGGGTGATCGCGTCCACCGGTGCCGACGTCGCCGCTGCCATGTCCGGTGCCATCGGCGCGATGTCGGGACCGCTACACGGCGGCGCTCCGTCCCGGGTCCTGCACATGCTCGACGACGTCGCGAAGGAAGACGACGCGCGGACGTACGTCAAGAAGCTGCTCGACAGCAAGGGCCGGCTGATGGGCTTCGGACACCGGGTCTATCGCGCCGAGGACCCGCGGGCTCGTACGCTGCGCAAGGCCGCCGAAGAGCTCAACGCGCCCCGCTTCGAGGCCGCGCTGGCCCTGGAGAACGCCGCCCTGATCGAGCTGCGCGAGCGCCGCCCGGACCGTCCGATCGAGACCAATGTCGAATACTGGGCGGCCGTGGTCCTGGACTTCGCCGAGG
>JBPCOF010000032.1:0-13130 GCA_051000515.1 Geodermatophilaceae bacterium | reverse complement strand
GTCCCGCGCCAGTGAACCGGTCCTGCATACCGGCCGCGGTCGTCGCGACGAGGTCGGCCAGCGGCACCGGCCGCAGCTCCAGATGAAACCCAGCGGCGTCTGCGGAGGTCATCGTCTCCAGATCGCCGACAATACGGCCAAGGCGGACAGTCTCCTCGTGCAAAGACGCCAGGACCGCGGGGCTCGGGTCGGCCAGGCCGTCCTGGACGGCCTCGATCTGGCTGCGCAGGATCGCCAGCGGGGTCCGTAGTTCATGGGCCACATCGGCGGCGAAGGATCGTCGTACCTGATCCTCGCGCTCGACGGTGTCCGCCATCGTGTTGAACGCGGTCGCCAACTGACCGAACTCATCCGCCCGCGCGAACTCGGCCCGACGGGAGCGGTCACCGGCGGCCAGTCCGCGCGCGGCCCCCGTCAGTTGGCTGATCGGTTTGGTGGCCTGCCGGGCCAGCAGTGCGCCCGCGGCGACGGCGACTGTGCCGGCCAGGGCGACGGCACCGAGCAACAGCTGATTGACCGAGGTCAGGAACTCCTGCTCCCCCGGCGGAGGGCCATCCTGGGGTACAGCGACGGTCATCGTCCCCACCTGTTGTCCGGCTACGACCACAGGCAACTGCCTAGCCTCACCAACCGGTCCCAGGCGGTCCATCATCTGTTGGTGCCGCTGTCCCATCTCGGCGCCCATGGCGGAATCGGCGGTGGACCAGATTCGCTGCCCGGCTTCGTCGTAGACCGTCACCTCGGCACCGGTCATGATCGCTGCTGGGGCCAGCGTCGAGAGCGCCTGCGCGTCCCACCCGCCTGCGTCGACATAGCTTGCGGTCACCACCGCGAGCAGCTGATCTTCGCGGTCCTGCTGTTGCTGGGACACGAACCTGTCGAAGCGGCTCTGGAAGGCAAGGTTGACCAGGAGGGCGGCCAGTAGCGCGCCGCCGACCCCAGTCAGGGCGAGGGTGAGGGCCAGGCGCGTGCCGAACGAGCGGCGCAACAGTGCCGGGGGTCTAGGCATCGCGCTGGACCCCCAGTTTGTACCCGACGCCGGTCCCGGTGAGCACGAACACTGGACTTCTCGGATCATCGTCGAGTTTGCGGCGGAGATTCTTCACATGTGCGTCCACCGTCCGCTCGTAGGCCTCGAAGCCGTTGCCCTGCAACCGTTCCAGCAACTCCGGCCGTGACCACACCCGCCCCGGACGGCTGGCCAGGACCGACAAGAGATCGAACTCGCTGCGGGTCAACGTCACCGTCTGGCCGCCAGCGACCACCTCCCGCCGATCATCATCGACGGTCAAAACGCCGTCGCCGTACGACCGTGCGGTTGACTCCTGCCACGACTTGTTGGAACGACGCAGGACTGCCTCCACCCGGGCGACAAGCTCACGCGGGCTGAACGGCTTGACCAGGTAGTCATCAGCACCCGCGCGCAGCCCGGCGACCCGGTCGGGTTCGGTCGTGCGCGCGGTGAGGATCACGACCGGCACCTCCTCGCGCGCAAGCACTCGCAGCACGTCCTCACCGGGGACGTCCGGCAAGCCCAGATCAAGAATGACCAGGTCGAGAGCGTCCCGAGCGACGATCGCCAGTGCAGCCTGTCCGCTGTCGGCCTCCACGACCGAGTACCCGTCGCGTTCCAGGTAGAGACGAATCAGCTCACGCAGCTTCGGCTCGTCATCGACCACCAGGATCGTGGCGGCGCTGCTCAGATCCTCACCTTCCTCACCCCGTCTACTATCCTCCCTAGCAAGTATCGCTCGCGGGCTCGCCAATGTGGGAGGCCTCTGGCCTCCTTGCTACGGTCTCCGTACGGAGGTAGTAGGAATGGGTTCCGCTGCTCGGCGCCGCGGTGGCGTACCCACAGGATCGGCCCGTCGGCGGTCCCCCGCAAACCTGAGCACTGCGCAGAGGCGCCGGACAGGCGACTTGGCCCGCCCTCGTTGGGGGCGTCGGTGCGCAGCGGTCGCGGCACTGGCGGCGACCGCATTCACGCTGTTACCCGCACCTTCTGCGGCCGCTCACCCCACGCTGCAGGCGACGACACCCCCCGCCGGTTACTCGGTGATGGAGGCGCCGCGGGAGATCACCCTCGACTTCGGCGAACCGGTCGGATTGGTCCCGGACGCGCTGCGACTTACTGCGAGCGATCGGCAGCTCGCCACCTCGCCGGCGGCTCTGTCGGAGAACGGGCGGCGGCTGAGCGCCCGTGTGGAAGAGACATTGGCGCCGGACTTGTATCAGGTCGCCTGGCAGGTCCGCGCCGAGGACGGTGACCTGGTCTCGGGCGGCTTCTTCTTCGCAGTCGGGGTATCCGTCGTGGACGGCGACGGTGGGGTACCGATCGGGGGGCCCGGCGGAACGGCGCCGGTGAGTGTTCCCGCCGCCGCACTTCGATGGGTGCTGTTCGCCGCCCTCGCCATCGGCCTCGGCGGGGCGGGCGGCAGGCTGCTGGCCGGCCGGATCCGACGGGAGGTCACCGCCGCGGGGGACGTTGTACCTGTCCCGCTGCCGGCCCCAATGCTCGCAGGCGCCGTCATTGGGTTGGCTGCCACATCCGGGCTCATCCTGTTAGGCGGCTACGGCATCGCGGAGGTGCTTGGATCACGTCCAGGCCGCCTGCTCGGCCTTGAGTTGGCGGCTTTCGTCGCGTCTGCGGGGCTCGCCGGACTGTCCCGGATTCTCGGACGGCCGCGACTTCACACAGCCTCTGTTGCACCGCTGCTCGCGGTCGTGGCGGCGGAAGCCATGAGAGCCCATGTGTCGGCGCTGCATCCGCTTGCTGGCGGTCTGCTGACGGCGGTGCATCTGCTGGCCGCGTCGCTCTGGATCGGCGGGCTGCTGCAGGTGCTGCGAGTAGCGCTGCGGTGGCGTAGGGCGGGCTGGGCGCGGCTGCTGCTGTTCGACTATTCGCGAGTGGCGATCTGGTTGGTCATCGCCGTGATTGCCACCGGGACCGTGCAGGGCCTGCTGCTGGTGCCTGCGGCGGCCGATCTCCTGGGCACCGATTATGGCCGAGTGCTAGTCGCCAAGCTCGCCGTGGTGGTGCTGGTGCTCGGCTTCGCGGTTCTGGCCCGGCGTGCCCTGCGCGCACGGCTACGGCGAGACCGCGATTCCAAGAGTCGCCCGATGGGCCGCCCTGTCTGGATCGAGATGGCTTCGTTGGTGACCGTGCTGGCGCTCACCGGTGTCCTGACCTCGCTGCCCCCCCCGGCGCAGGCGATTGCCGATGTCGCGTTGCCGCCGCCTCCGGTCGGCCCCGCCGTGCCGGTCGGCACTCTAGCCGGGCAAGTCACGGTCGCCGCCACGGCCAGCGACGGACGGCTGGTGGTGCGGCTGAGCACCCCGCTGGACGGTCCGTTTGACCAGCCGCCGGAGTCGCCGTCCTACCGGATGACTGCGCAGACGGCGCCCGGCGAGGATCTCGCCCTGGTCTCCTGCGGCACCGGATGCTTCATTGCGTCCGTGGACTGGCGGCCTGGCACTACGACTCTCACGCTCGACGTGACCGCTCCCCCGTGGACCGGGGGCAGGTCCACGCTCGACGTCCCCTGGCCGCCGCGGCCGGCGTCCGACCGCCTCGACCAGGTGCTGGCCACGATGCGCGCGGCAGGTCCGTTCACCCTGCGGGAGGCCGTAACCAGCGATTATCAGGGCGATCCCGGCGCGTTCGACGATCTGCCGACAACGGGTGTCGACTTCATCGCCCGCGAGCCCTACGCCGAGGGAGCCATCGAGCCGGTCTTGGTAAGCACCCCCGACAGCGACCAGCTCGCCTTCGCCTTTCCGGCCAACGGGATCGTCGTCCAGCTCTGGCTAGAGGGCGGCCGCATCGTCCGAGAGGTGTTGATCAGCCCGAATCACCTGATCACGCGCGTCCTTGACTACCCATGACCCGCGGAATCCCCTCACTGGGAGAGCGAATGACCCCACCCCTGGTGGGGTGGGGTATAGTGGTGGCATGGACACCCATCAGCGGGCCGTGGTGAACCGGCTCAAGACCGCTCGAGGCCACGTCAACGGCATCATCGCGATCGTCGAGGACGACGCGTACTGCCCGGATGTGATGAAGCAGCTCTCGGCGGTGCAGGGCCTGCTGGAGGGCGCTAGCCGACTGATGTTGCGCCGACACCTGGAGACCTGCGTGGCCAAGGCGATGCAAGAGGGCCGTACCGCGGAGATCGTGGACGAATTGATGGAGACGCTGAAGTTCGACAAGCACGTGTTCCGGCCGGCGCAGGAATCCGAGCGGGCCGCCGCCGAGTTGGAAAAGGAAGGGGTGCACCGTGGCTGACACGGTAACTGTCGATAGGACCGCCGCCAGGCCCGCTGCATTGGACTTCGCGGTGCGCGGAATGACCTGCGGGTCCTGCGCCAACCGGGTGCAGCGGACGCTGGGCAAGCAGCCCGGGGTCGCGTCGGCGGAGGTGAACTTCGCCATGGCGACGGCGCATGTGGTCCTGACCGGGCAGCCCGCCTACCCCGCCGCGCTCACCGCGGCCGTCGAGAAGATCGGCTATCGGCTGGAGCGCGCTGAGTCCGCGCCCGACTCCGCCGCGTCGGACAACGGCGCCGTCGTGGAGGACGAGGAGGCCGCCGCGCAGCGATCGTGGCTGTGGCGGGCGATCCTGGCGTGGCCTCTGGGGTTGGCCACGATGGCAATCGCGTTCTGGCCCGCCGCGATGGAACAGGCATGGGCGCCGTGGGCCCAGCTGGCGCTGGCCACGCCGGTCCAGTTCGTGGTTGCCTGGCCGTTCCTGCGCGAGGCGACCCGGCGCGCACGTCGGTTCTCGGCGAACATGGACACACTGATCGCCATCGGCACGCTTGCCGCGTACACGTTCTCGCTAGCAGAACTGCTGCGCGGCAGCACCGAGTTGTACTTCGAGACCGCTGCACTGCTGATCGCGTTCCTGGTACTAGGACGCTACTTCGAAGCCCGTGCCAAGCGCCGGGCCGGCAAGGCGATCCGGGCGCTGCTGGAGATGGGGGCCAAGGAAGCCCGCGTCATCCGCGACGGCACCGAGGTGATGGTCCCCGTCGGCCAAATCCAGGTCGGGGACCTGCTGCGGGTCCGCCCGGGGGAAAAGATTCCGACCGACGGCGAAGTCGTCGACGGGGCTTCCGCAGTGGACGAGTCGATGCTGACCGGCGAGTCCGTGCCGGTCGACAAGGCCCCCGGTGACCCCGTGGCCGGGGCGACGGTGAACACCAGCGGGGTGCTCACCGCCCGGGCCACCGCGATCGGCTCGGAGACCGCGCTTGCCCAGATAGTGGCGCTGGTCTCGGCCGCGCAGACCGGAAAGGGCCAGGCCGAGCGCCTGGCCGACCGGATCTCGGCGGTCTTCGTCCCGACGGTCATCCTGATCGCGTTGGCGACCTTCGCCGCTTGGTGGCTGCTGGCTGGGGACCCGGTCACTGGGTTGATAGCCGCGGTTGCGGTTCTGATCGTGGCCTGCCCGTGCGCGCTCGGGCTGGCCACCCCGGTGGCGATCATGGTCGGCACCGGACGGGGCGCCAGCCTGGGCATCCTGATCAAGGGGGTCGAGGTGCTTGAACGCACCCGCAAGATCAGCACGGTGGTCTTCGACAAGACCGGCACCCTCACTCGCGGCGACATGGCCGTGACCGACATCGAGGCGGGCGCCGACATCGAGTCCGTTGAGCTGCTCCGCCGCGCCGGCGCGGTGGAGGCCGACAGTGAACACCCCATCGGTCGGGCCATCGCCGACGCCGCGCGCGACGCACACGGGACGCTGCCGGCGGTCACTGCGTTCGAGTCCGTTGCCGGGCACGGCGTGCGGGCCGACGTCGAAGGCCACACGGTGTGGGTCGGGCGGCGCAAAATGGCGTTCGAGGCCGGGCTCGTGATGCCCGACGAGTTGGCACAAACGGGCCAGCGACTCGAGGAGCAGGGCAAGAGCGCGGTGTTCGCCGGCTGGGGAGGGCAGGTCCGCGGCGTGCTGGCGGTAGCCGACACCCTCAAGGACGGAGCCGCCGACACGGTGGCCGAGCTGCACCGGATGGGCTTGAAAGTCGCCATGATCACCGGAGACAACAGCCGCACGGCGGCAGCCATCGCCGAGCGGGTTGGAATCGACACCGTGCTGGCTGAGGTGCTACCGGCCGACAAACAATCGGAGGTGACCAGGCTGCAGTCCGCCGGGGAGGTCGTGGCCATGGTCGGTGATGGGGTGAACGACGCCCCCGCGCTGGTGGCCGCCGACCTCGGAATCGCCATCGGCACCGGTACTGATGTGGCCATCGAGTCGTCGGACCTGACCCTGATGCGCGCAGACCTGGCCGGCGTCCCGACCGCGATCCGGCTGGCCCGGCGGACCTACCGCACCATCCTGCAGAACCTGGGCTGGGCCTTCGCCTACAACGTGGCCCTGATTCCGCTGGCGGCGGTCGGGCTGCTCAACCCGATCTTCGCCGGCGCCGCGATGGGGTTCTCTTCGGTTAGCGTCGTGGCCAACTCGCTGCGCCTGCTCCGCTTCCGCGACGGCACCCACGTCGCCTCCTCGGGCGCGGGTGGGAGGCCGCCCGATTGATCGACCTGACCTTGCCGGTGATCAGCTCAGCGGGGTGATGCACAACGGCGACTGGGTAATCACCAACACGGCGGTGATCATCGGTGCGATCAGCAGGCTCCCCAGGATCGCGCCGAGCCGGGTGCGGGCCGACGCGGGCGGGAAGAGCAACCGCTCCACCCGGTCGGCGACTCCCAGCCCGGACGCACCCAGGGCCGGTGCGGGCACCGGCGTTCGGACCGTCAAGGCGAGCAGCGCAGCAACGACTGTGTCCGGTCCGTGTCGTTGGGCGGCGGTGTCGTCGGCGCGCATCTCGGCCAGCCGCGCGAACTCGGCGGCCGCTTCGGTGAACAGACGGATCCCGGGCAGAATTTTCGCCAGCGCACGGGCTAGGGCCAGCAGCTGGTGGTGACGCCCGGCCAAGTGGGCGTCCTCGTGGACCAGGACCGCGGCCAGCTGCTCCTCGTCGAGCGCGCCCAGTGCCCCCGTGGTGATCACGATTGTGGGCGGGCGGCTAGCGAGGCAGTACACGCTGGGCTCCGCGGCGTCCACGACGATGGTCCCGCCGGGACCACGGGAGGCCCCTCGCGCGGCGAGCAACGCCGCCTCGGCGTGCCGCTGGGTGTGCACGTTGGCGCGGCGCACCCCCGTAGCAACACGCGTGGCCAGCACCCCAAGGGCGAGCACCGCGGAGGCGGTGAGCATCGCGAGAATGGCCTGCAAGAACTGTCCATATCCGCCAATGGCGGTCGCGCGCAAGGTGGTGAAGCAGGCCGCAAAAAGCCGGTCGACTTGGCCCCAGGCGCGTACCAGGTCCACGACGAGCACAATCGCGGCCACGACCCAGGACAACACCACGCTGGCCATCGCGGCGGCCCACGCAGCCATCCCCGCGCGGGGCGCAGCTCCACTGTTGGTGACCCTGGCCAGCAGGGGCGGGCCGAGCACGGTGACCACCATGCTGTAGAGCAGCAGGCAGGCAGCCAGATTCATCGACGGGAGGCCCGAGAGGGGCGCGACAGGATCTCTTCGAGCCGGACCAGTTCGTCCTTGCTCATCTCGCCCACGAAGTGGGTCAGAACCGCCTCGGAGTCCGGCTCGCCGCTCAGCGCGTGGCGCATCAGATGGGCTGCGTGCTCGGCGTGGCTGAGAATCGTCTGGTAACGGTGAGCCTTGCCTTCCCGCTCCCTGCTCAGATGACCTTTGCGATAGAGGTTGTCCATGGTAGAGAGCACTGTGGTGTAAGCGATCTCGCGGTCGAGCCGGAGCTGCTCGAAGACCTCCCGAACGGTGCCTGACCCGCCCGCGGTCCACAGGCGGTCCATCACGAGGGTCTCGAGGTCTCCGAAACCGCGCACTTCACCCTCCAAACTCATGTGTCGCGGCGCCCATGACGTCAGCAACCGCTCCGCAACCGTCGTCGAGCCCGTCCCACAGGCGACCACACATCGACGATCTCGGTACGTAGATCGTAGACTAGTCGGCCGTCGGGCGCCCTGGGTGAGCATGAGCCGCCGAGCCCGCCCGAGAAGTTGCTACTATCTCCGTACCGAGACCGTAGATAGCGGTGGGCGGATTCAATTGGAGACAGTCGGCAATGAGTGACGTGCTTGTCGGGACCACCCTGCTGGTCTCCTTCCTCGGCGGGATGGTGGCACTGCTGGCCCCATGCTGCATTTCGGTGATGCTGCCCGCCTACCTCTCGACCGGGTTCCGACACCGTGGTGGCGTATTGGTCGCGACGATCGTCTTCGGTGCCGGGGTTGCCACCGTGATACTGCCGATCGGATTGGGAGCTGCCGCGCTGAGCAGTCTGTTCGTCGAGCAGCACACGACCATCTACCTGGTCGGCGGAGCGGTGATGCTGCTCGCTGGGGCGGCCTCGCTGGCCGGCTGGACACCGAAGCTGCCGATGCCTTCAGGCCGGGGCGCCGCTGGCGACGGTTTCGGGTCGGCCTATCTGCTCGGAGCCTTCTCCGGGATCGCCAGCGCCTGCTGCGCCCCGGTCCTGATCGGGGTTGCTGTGCTCTCCGGTGCCACCGCCTCGTTCCCGACGGCGCTGGCGATCGGGCTGGCCTACGTGGCCGGGATGGTGGCTCCACTCGCCGTCGCGGGGCTGCTCTGGGACCGGCATGCCAGCCGCACGTCGCGCGTGTTCACTGCTCGGTCGGTGACACTCCGGCTGGGACGCTGGCAGCGGCGCCTGCCATTGGGGCGGCTGCTCAGCGGGCTGCTGATGGTGGGGATGGGGCTGTTGGCGTGGGTGCTGGCATTTGCCGGCCCCGGGATGTCGACAGATGGCTGGCAGGTGCGCGTCAGCGCCTGGCTGCAGCACATCGCAACCCGCACGGCTGAGGCGCTGGAATGGATGCCGGGGTGGGTCCTGGTCGGCCTGTTGATCGCGGGTTTCGTGATGTTGCTGCGCCGCGGGCTACGGACGAGAGCCAGCCACCGAGCCCCGCCACCGGACCCCGACGCCGCGGTGCACTACGCCACTCTTGAGCCGGCTTCAGCCGACAGCGATTCCAGGGAGAACCCGTGACCACGACCCGTACGAAGACCACTCGTCCTCGCCCCAACCGATCTCCGGTCCCGGCCAGCCGTCCAAAGCGGTCCCGGTTTCCGTTCGTCGTCAGCGCCGTGGTCGTGCTCGTCCTGATCGGACTGTTCGCAATCTACCGTGCAAACACGACCAGTGACGCCCCCGCGGGCGATCGATACGACGTAGCCAGCCCGGGAATCGGCGCACAGGCCCCCGACTTCCAGCTGCCCGATGTTACCGCCCCGGCCACCGCATCCGGCGAGCCGGCGATGGTGGGACTGAGTGACTACCGCGGGAAGACGGTGCTGCTGTACTTCCACGAAGGACTGGGCTGCCAGCCATGTTGGGACCAGATCCGCGACCTGCAGGCCGACCCAAGCCTGCTGGCCTCGGCCGGGGTCGACCAGCTACTTACCATCACCTCCGGGCCACCGGATCTGGTCGCGCAAAAGATGCGCGACGACGATCTCACTGCGCCGGGCTTGGTCGATACTGACCTGCAGGTTTCCACCGAGTACCAGGCCAACCGCTACGGGATGATGGACGGATCCCGCAACGGGCACAGCTTCGTCCTGGTCGGGCCCGACGGCGTCATTCAGTGGCGTGCCGACTACGGCGGCCCCCCGGACTACACCATGTACGTCCCGGTAGAGCAGTTGCTGGAGGACCTGCGAACCGGGCGACAGGACTCGTGACCTCCCCTTCGATCGAGGTCACCTTGCTCACCCAGTCGGACTGCCAGTCCTGTGACCACGCCACCACGGTGCTGGCCACGGTCGAGAAGGATCACCCGATGACCGTCCGGCGGGTCGACCTGGACAGCGATGACGGCCGCGCCCTGGCCGCGCGCCACGGAGTCCTGTTCGCCCCCGGGGTGCTCCTCGACGGGAAGATGTTCAGCTACGGCCGGTTGTCCGAACGGCGGCTGCGCCGCCATCTGGCCCGCCAGTACTGAGCCAGCGCGGCCTGGGGCGGCGCATGTGGCGCCCTCGTCAGAAGTCACCTACTGTCTCGGTACGGAGATAGTAGATGAGGGCATGTGCCCCCAGAATCTGATGTGGAGTAACGATGGAGTCACTGTTGTACGGCGTCGCCGTCCTGGCCTGTCCGGTCGGGATGGGCGTCATGATGTGGATGATGATGCGTGGCCAGCGCGGCGATGCTGGCGGCGATGCCGGTAGCCCCCCGGCCAGGATCAGGTCGCCGAGTTGCGCGCGGAGATCGACCAGCTGAAGGCCGTACGAGCCCAGCAGCGCACCACAGGCGGCTCGTGATGTCCACCTGGATCGCTGCGTTCGTCGCGGTAGCCGCGGTAGCTGCGACCTACTTCCTCTGCGTCCGGCCGGCGATGCGCGGCCGCTGTCCGAGCAGCGGGAGCGCAGGCGCCGCCGATCGCCAGATCGCGGAGTTGCGCGAGGAAGTACGGGTGCTGGCCGCCCAAGACCTCCTCGACACTGGGCGGGGATTCGGCAGCCGGCCAGCACCTCCTGCCCAGGCATGAGGCAGGCCGGGTCGGCGCAGGCGAGGCGTCTCGAACCGGAACCGAAGATAAGGCCCGGACCCTCCCCGACCCCCCAGGGAGCCAACAACCGAGGGAACAGTCACCGGGTGTCCAATGGGCCGGTCCAACAGAATGGATCAGCCTCTCCCACATCCGAGGACGGAGCACCGCGAGCTCCTCGGCTGGTATCCGGCACGCCGGGCCGACCATTGCAGGTCATGTCGTTCTCCTGCCAGCCCCTCGACGAGGTGGCACCGCAGGCACTCGGTCTCACCTACTGGTTCGATGCCGCCCCACGCGGTAATCCGTATCCGGTGACGATCCGCTTCTCGGGGCAACGCTTGCAGGTCCAGGGCAAGCCAGGTGAACGAGACAACTTCAGCGTCCTAGGAACTGTGGATCCGGTGATCCCTGGAAGCGGCCGCATCGCGTTGACAACCCGAGTCGCCGACATCACACCCGGCGAGTGGCAGGTGACCGCTGCCCCAGTGACTCAGCCTCGAGCCCCAGCCGGCGTCGGGCGACGTGCACCGTCGCGCCGCTTACGGACCCTGCCTAGCGGTTCGTCTACCGGCAGGACCGCGTTCGCGCCGGTCGTCCGAGTGCGTGCACCCGGGGTGCGGCTCGGCGCATGGCCCACGCTTGTGAGTCTCGGCACGGTCGTTGCCGTGGCAGTTCAGGCACTGTTGGCCGCCCGAGAACAACTGCCGGTCAGCAGCCTCCTGTTGATCTCGGCCACCGCGTGCCTATTGGGTCTGGCAGGTGCGAAGGTCTACTACCTGCTGACGCATCGTGGTCAGAAGACAGTCGTGGTGACGGCCGGCATGTCTATCCAAGGATTCGTTGTCGTCGCCATCGGCACCACGATCGCCGGCGCCCTGCTGGCCAATATTCCGGTCGGTCAACGTTGGACGTCACGGTGCCCGGGCTGCTCTTCGGAATGACAATCGGCCGAATCGGGTGCTTCTTGGGTGGCTGCTGCGTCGGGCTACCGACATCCTCTCGCTGGGGGGTCTGGTCCTCGGACCGTCGCCTCGGCGTGCGCCGCATCCCGGTCCAGCTCTTCGAGTCGACCCTCGCCGGTCTCCTGGGAGTGACGGCCCTCTTGGCGATCTTGTTCACCAATTCTTCGGTCGACGGGGTCATTTTCGTCGCCGCGCTCGCCGCCTACACCCTTGGTCGTCAGCTGCTGTTTCCGATGCGTGGCATCCCGCGCAAGACCGCGTACGGCCGCATGCTCACCATGGTGGTAATGGCTCTCGCTGTGGTCGCTGCCCTTGCCGTGGCCGTGTTCGTCTGACTCGGAATCACCTACCACGTTCTGGCTACTATCCTCCCTAGCAATTACAACTGCCGGAGGGACGGACGTGCGCCGACTGGGAGAACTCGAGGCGGCGATCATGGACCGGTTATGGACGTGGCGGCGCCCAGCCACGGTGCGCGAGGTTCTCGATGACCTGCGCCAGACCCGAACCATCGCCTACACCACGGTCATGACCGTGATGGACACCCTGCACCGCAAGGAACTCCTGCGCCGCGAACGCGACGGACGCGCCTACCGGTACGAGGCGGTGCTGTCCCGGGAAGAACACAGTGCCCAGTTGATGCAGGCAGTGCTTGCCGACAGCAGAGACCGCACCGCGACGCTGGTCAGCTTCATCGAGCAGATGAACCCAGCCGAGGCCAACAAACTACGGAAGGTGTTGGACGCTGCGCTCGCCAAACGTAAGAAGTCACCCCGGGCTGACCGGAAATGACGGCAGCGCTCGTCTTGTTCGGCTATGCACTCGTTCTGAGCACGGTGGGAGCCGCAGCACTGAACCGCGCTGCCTGGGTGGACCGCGCCCCGCGGCTGGGGATCGCCGCTTGGCAGGCGCTGTCGGCCTCGGTGATTCTCGCCATCGTCTTGGGCGGCACTGCGCTGATGATCCCAACCGGTTCCCTCGGGCAGAGTCTGGCCGCACTCCTCCAGGCGTGCGGGGCGGCGATCCGCGCGCAATACGACAACCCCGGTGGCAATCTCGTCGGCGCGGCCGGGGGCCTGCTCGCCCTTGGGATAGTGGGCCGGGCGACGTACTGCCTCGCGCGCGAGATGTGGGTCGCCGCCCGTCATCGACGCCGACAGCTTGACACGCTGGCGTTGATCGGGCGTCAGGCACCCGATCTCGACGCCCTCATCGTCGATCACGACAGCGCCGCCGCGTACTGCCTCCCCGGACGCGACCGCCAGATCGTGCTGACCAGCGCGGCTCTTGCTGCCCTAGATGCCGATCAGCTGCAGGCCGTCCTGGCCCACGAACGCGCCCACCTTCGCGGTCGCCACCACCTGGTTCTCGCAGGTGCGCAGGGAATACATCGGGCATTCCCCTTCGCCCCGTGCTTTCGCCATGCTCGAGGCAACGTTGGCCGCTTGGTCGAGATGCTCGCTGATGACCAGGCGGGCCGGCGACACCCCAGGCTGACGATCGCGGCGGCCCTGGTGGCACTAGCCGCGGGTTCCGTTCCCCCGGCGGCCTTATCGGCGGGCGGGGACACAGCCCTGGCGCGAGTACAGCGACTGGCC
>JBPCOF010000335.1:0-3121 GCA_051000515.1 Geodermatophilaceae bacterium | reverse complement strand
CGCCGTACGCGGGCTCGGTGACGCGCTGGGGCGGCGGGCTCCCGCAGTACACCGTCGGACACCTCGAGCGAGTCGTGGCCATCCGAGCCGCCGTCGCGGAGGTTCCGGGGCTCGCTGTCGCCGGCGCCGCCTACGACGGAGTCGGTGTGCCGGCCTGCATCCGCAGTGCCTATCTAGCCGTGGAGGCGCTCGAGGACTGATCGGGGCGCGCATCCGGACGGAGCCCGCCGTACGGTTGATCGAGTGAGCCAATCCACCGTCCTGCTCGACCTCGACGGCACCCTGCTCGATTCGGCCACTGGCATCACCGAACACTTGTCAGCAGCCATTGTCAGCGTCGGCGCCGGCCTGCCGCTTCCTGAGACGCTGCGGGCGTGCGTCGGGCCGCCGTTCGAGGTCGTCATGCCAACCCTGGGACTCCGACCCGACCAGGTGCAGGCCGCGATCACCGAATATCGCCGGACCTACGATCCGGTCGCCTCAGCCCTTTCCGTTCCTTACCCGGGCATCATCGCGCTGCTCGATCGCCTCGTCGATCATGGGATTGCGCTCGCCGTCGCAACCTCCAAACCTGAGTCACTCGCCCGCGACATCGTGACCGACAACGGATTGGCCGGCTATTTCGAGGTCATCGGCGGTGCGGACCTGGCCATCGGCCGGACCGGCAAGGCAGCGGTCGTCGGATCGGTGCTGGATCGCCTCGCCATGAGCAACTCCGCCGAGATGGTGATGGTCGGCGACCGTTTGCACGACGTCCACGGCGCCGCTGCCCTGGGGCTGGCCACCATCGGGGTGTCCTGGGGCTACGCCGAGCCGGGCGAACTCCTTGACGCAGGAGCCATTGCCGTCGTCGACACCCCGCGGGAACTCGGGGACCTGCTCCTCCAACGTCTGCGGCGCGCCGCCTAGATCGTCGGCAGTACGTATCCCTCGAACTTCTCCCGCAACGTCTTCTTGGAGAACTTGCCGACCGAGGTCTTGGGCACTTCGTCGACGAACACCACATCGTCGGGCATCCACCACTTGGCGATCCTGCCCTCGAGGAAGCTGAGGATCTCCTCCTTCGTGATCTCCTCGCCCTCCTTCGGCACCACGCACGCCAACGGGCGCTCGTCCCACTTCGGGTGCGGGATTCCGATGACTGCCGCCTCGGCCACCTTCGGGTGAGCCATGATCTCGTTCTCGAGCTCCACGGTGGAGATCCACTCGCCGCCGGACTTCACGACATCCTTCGTACGGTCGACGATGCGCGCGTAGCCGTGCTCGTCCATCGTCGCCACGTCGCCGGTGCGCAGCCAGCCGTCCGCCGTGAACGATTCCGGAGAACGCTCGTCGTCGTAGTAGCTCCTGGCGATCCAGCCGCCGGAGGCCTGCAGTTCGCCCTGGGTGCTCCGGTCGGCCGGTACCGGCTCGAGCGTGTCCGGGTTGACCACGCGGATCTCCGAGCCGAACATCGGCCGGCCGATCGTGGCCCGCATGTCTGCCTTGTCCTCCTCGGTGGCCTGCGCGAGGGTCGACTTGATGTGCGCGACGCTGACCACCGGAGAGGTCTCGGTCATACCCCAGGCCTGCAGGATCGGCATCCCGGTCTGCTCCCGGTAGGCCTCCGACAGTGCCCGGGGTACCGCGGACCCGCCGCACGGGATCGTTCGAAGTGCAGAGATGTCCCTGCCCTTGAGCTCGGGCAACACGCCCATCCAGATCGTCGGGACCCCAGCGGCGATCGTGACCCGCTGGGACTCGATCAGGCTCGCCAGCGCGGGAGGTGAGAGTTCAGCTCCGGGCATCACCAGGTCTGCGCCGGCTGCGACGCCGGCGTGGGCCAGTCCCCACGAGTTGGCATGGAACATCGGCACGACGGGCATGACCCGGTCGGTCTCCCGGACGCCCAGTCCATCTGCCTGGAGGACCCCCATGGTGTGCAGGAACGTCGACCGATGGCTGTAGACGACCCCCTTCGGGTTGCCGGTTGTTCCGCTCGTGTAACACATTGAGGCGGCCTGGAATTCGTCGTCTATGCGGAAGTCGACCGGTTCGGCGGCAGCCACCAGCTCTTCGTAGTCGTGTACTTCGATCCCGTTCGGTGCGCTGTCCGGGACCTCGCCCTTACCGTCGTCCATGACCACGACCTGGCGCACGGAGTCGAAGGTTTCCAGCAGCGGCCAGAGAAGCCCGGTCAACGACCTGTCGACGAAGACGACCTCGTCCTGCGCATGGTTCGTGATGTAGGTGAGTTGTTCGGCGAAGAGGCGGATATTCAGTGTGTGTAGGACCCGGCCTGTGCACGGGGCGGCGAAGTACAGCTCGAGATGGTCCCCGGTGTTCCATCCGAAGGTGCCGACCCGGCCGTCGGCGGAGATGCCGAGAGTGTCCAGGACCCCGCCCAGGCGACGGGTGCGATCGGCCCACACCCCGTAGGTGCGGGCTTGGATGCCGGCCGCCGTGGAGGTGATCACGGACTTGTCGGCAAACAGCTGCTCGGCCCGGTCGAAGATCCGCACGACGGTGAGCGGGTAGTCCTGCATCAAGCCCTGCATGCGGTATCGACTCCTCAACGGCCCGGAACTGGTCTGGAAAGACTAAGCGCCCCAGCAGTGGGGGAGAATGGGCTCGTGACCGAGACTGACGACAGCGTGGTGAGCGACGATCAACCGCCCGATGGCCGTGTGCCTGGTCGGACTCCCGACCGGGGTAAGGCCGAGCGGCCGGGCGAAGCCAGCCGTGTGCCTGGCCGGGGTAGGGCCGCGAAGGAGATCAACGCGAGCATCCGGTACACGATGTGGTCGGTCTTCCGCGCGCGATCGCCACTACCCGATGAGGGCCGCGCCCGGGTCGCCGAAGAGGTCGACGCGCTCTTCGACGAGTTGACCGGCAAGGGCGTGGTGATCAGGGGTGTGTACGACGTGGCCGGGTTGCGGGCCGACGCGGACCTGATGATCTGGTGGCATGCCGAGGATGCCCAGGCTCTGCAGGAGGCCTATTCGCGGTTCCGGCGGACGGCCCTAGGTCGCGCCTGCGGACCCGTCTGGTCCCAGATGGCACTGCACCGGCCGGCGGAGTTCAACAAGTCCCACGTTCCGGCGTTTCTGGCCGACGAGGAACCCCGCGGTTATGTCTGCGT
>JBPCOF010000332.1:0-5665 GCA_051000515.1 Geodermatophilaceae bacterium | reverse complement strand
ACGAGAAGCCTTCGACGACAAATGGCCCTGCGCGGGTTGCCAGAGTCGACTCTGATTGCGCCGCCGTGCGCTGACTGGGCCAGGGCCAGAAGCTGCCGCAATCCGCGGATCATCACCCCGGCATTCCGGGCAAGCCCTCCTCGGGGAACGAGGAACCACATCAGGATGGCGGCGGCCGTGCATCATCTGCGCCGTCGGCGCGTAACGGGACCGCACGAGGTGCGCGCAACGCGAGGGCGACCCCGATTGCGGTGGTGGCGACACCGGCGATGCTAATCGGCGCGAGTTCTTCATCGAAGAGCAGATAGGCCTCGATCGCGGTCGCCGGTGGCACCAGCTAGAACAGGCTGGAGACGCCCGACGCGCTGCCCCGCTTGAGCAGGAACAGCAGCAGCAGGACAGCACCCAGTGACAGAGCGAGTACCAGCCAGCTCATCGCCAGGCTGAACTCCAGTGTCCAGTCGATGGTCTGGGACTCGAAGCTGAGGGACAGAACGGCGAGCACCGCAGCCGCGCCGAGGTACTGCACGGCCGTACCGCTGACCAACGGGATCCCGTCGCCATGCCGCTTCTGGTGAATCGTCCCGGCCGTACCGGCGGCGAGCGCAACCAGGCACGCCACGATGCCGAGGATCGGGAAGTCGGCCGACCGGCCGGCATCGACGAGGCCCGGTGCCAGCACCAGCACCACCCCGAGCACCCCAAGGACGAGGCCGACCCACTGCAGTCGGCTGAGGTATTCACCCAGGAAGCGATAGGCCAGAGCAGCGACCACGACCGGTTGCAAGCTGACGATCACCGCCGAGACCCCGGCCGGCAACCCGTTCCCGATCGCCCAGAAGACCCCTCCGAGGTACCCGGCATGCAGCAGAACGCCACTCAGCGCCGATCGACCCCACTGCGCCCGCCCCTGCAGGCCCTCTCCGCGCAGGGCGGCCAGGATCAGCCAGAGCAGCGCGCTCGCGATGACCAGCCGTACGGCGAGAAAGGTGAAGGGTTCGGCGTACGGCAGTCCGTACTTCGCCCCGACGAAGCCGGTGCTCCACAGCAGTACGAACACCACCGGAGCGCCGGCAACACCCAGCGAGCGCCGCGCTGAAGACACACCCGCAGTCGACCACACGCGCTCAACCGGACGTTATGCGCATAACGTCCCGAGGTAGTGAGCGCAGAATGGCGGGCATGGTTTCCGAGGATGAGGTTCGTACGGCGGCATTGTCGTTGCCCGAGACGAACGAGAAGTCCTCCTACGGGATGCCGGGATTCCGGGTACGTACCAAGGGCTTCGCCCGGCTGCACGAAGAGCCTGGAGTGCTGGTGCTGTGGTGTGCAGACGTAGGGGAGAAGGAGGCGCTGATCGCCGCCGAGCCGGAGACCTTCTTCACCACACCGCACTACGACGGCTACAGCGCGGTCCTCGTACGGCTGGATCGGATCGACACCGACGAGCTCCTCGACCTGCTCACCGCGGCCTGGCGGTCCCGGGCGCCGCAGCGCCTGCTCGACGAGTTCGACTCGACGTCGTAGACCGGTGACGCCGCCCGGACGCCATGGCTGACCCTCCACACGGGCGGTAGCGTCGGGTTCATGGACTTCGGACTCACAGAGGAAGAGCGGGCGATCCGCGACACGGTGCGCGAGTTCGTCAAGCGCGAGGTCATGCCGCTGGAGGCCGAGTGTCTGCGCAGGGAACGCGCCGGGGAGGTCGGAGTCGACCGGGAGACGCTCAAAGCCCTGCAGCACAAAGCCAGGCAGGCGGGCTTCTGGGGGATCAACACTCCTGAGGAGTACGGCGGGATGGGCCTCGGGCCGGTGATGACCGCCCTGATCAGCCTCGAACTCGCGCGGACGTTCGTACCGTTCTATCTAGGTGGGTACGCCGACAACATTCTTTACCACTGCACTCCCGAGCAGGCCGAGCACTACCTGCTGCCGGTCATCGCCGGGGAACGGATCTCCTGCTTCGCCATCACCGAGCCTGGCGCCGGCTCGGATGCCAAGGCGATCACCACGTCCGCGCGCAAGGACGGCGACCACTGGATCATCCGCGGTGAGAAGACGTTCATCACCCGAGGCAACGACGCCGACTTCACGATGGTCTTCGCGGTCACCGACAAGGAGAAGGGCGCCGACGGCGGCGTCACTGCGTTCCTCCTCGACCGGGACATGGGCTGGAAGTCCGAGCCGATCGACACGATGGGGGAATGGGGGCCGGCCGCGCTGGTCTTCGACGACGTCGCCGTACCGGAGCAGAACATCCTCGGCGAGATCGGGCAAGGTTTCACCCTCGCCATGGAGTGGATCAACGCCGGCCGGTTCATCCTCCCGGCGCGGGCGGTCGGCGCGTGCGAGCGGCTGCTCCAGTTCGCGCTGGACTACGCCAACACCCGCTCGACCTTCGGTCGGCCGCTGTCCCAACGCCAGGCCATCCAGTGGATGATCGCCGACTCCGCCGTGGAGATCGAGGCGATGAAGTGGCTGACCCTGCATGCCGCCTGGCAGCGGCAACAGGGCCAGGACAACCGGCACACCTCCTCGATGGCCAAGCTGTACGCCGGCGTGAAAGCCAACGAGGTCGTTGACCGGGTCCTGCAGATTCACGGCGGGATGGGCTACACCCGCGAGCTGCCGATCGAGCGGTGGTATCGCGAGCTGCGGCTCCTGCGGATCTACGAGGGCACCGATGAGATCCAGCGGCAGTCGATCGCCCGCAACCTGCTCAAGGGGAACGTCAGACTCGGTACGACGCCCGGCTGAATCGGTTGCTTTCCAGAGATGTGAGCGCCGGAGGTGTACTGCACGTGCACCTGGGCCGCTCACGATCATGGGGGCCGTGCGCGTGTACCGGTCCAGTGCCACGATGGACAGGCACAGATCCCAAAGACGGGTGAGCTGGGATCGGAGAAGGGGGTGAGTCATGGGTAGGGACACCGCACCGTTGCCGTGGACCCGTGTGCAGCGGCCACTACCGCCGTCGTCTCCCGGCCAGCGACCGCCGTCCCCCGAACAGAGACCGACCTCCGCAAGCCAAGGACCGACCTCCGCAAGCCAAGGACCGGCATCCCCAAGCCAGAGACCGGCCGCCCCCGGCAGCCGGCAGCCGACTCCGCCGGGTCGAGGACCCGCGTCGGACAGCAGCCGGCGCTCGGAGCCGGTCCGTACCCGTCCGCTACCTTCGCGCCTCGATCCTCGCTGCGGCTCATCCGGTCCCCGACATCGCCTCCGCGAACAACCGGGCATCGGTCGATTCTTGACTCTCAGCGTGCTCGGGGCGCTGATCCCCGGACTGGCTTATCTGATTGCCGGCCGGCGCGCACTCGGGCTGTTCACCCTGACCGTGTTCCTGTGCGTGGTCGGCGCTGCCGTCTGGCTGATCCGAGGAGACCAGCGCAAGCTGTTGCGGATGCTCGTCGACGGCAATGCCCTGGCGCTGCTCGGGATCGCTGCGGTAGTCCTGGGCCTGGGCTGGGTCGCGGTGATCCTGACCGGGCACGTACTGCTGCGACCGCGGGGGATGCGGGCCGGACAACGGCTGCTCGGCGCTGTGCTGATGGCGGTGCTGAGCCTTGGCATCGCGCTGCCGGCCGCGGCTGCTGCCAATGCGGCCTTTCTGGCCCGCGACACGCTCGATGAGATCTTCGCCGACGACGGGCAGAGCGCGACCGTCCCGTCCCAGGAGCCGGGCAATCCATTCGGCGACAAGGAGCGGGTCAACGTCCTGCTGCTCGGCAGCGACGGCCTACCCACGAGGGAAGGAATCCGTACCGACACGGTCATCGTCGCCAGCACCGACACCAAGAGCGGGGCGACGACCCTGCTCAGCCTTCCTCGCAACCTGGAGAACTTGCCCTTTCCGGAGGGGCCACTGCGGGATGCCTACCCCGACGGTTTCGAGGGCAGTTCTGAGTCCGCCGGGCTGCTCAACGCGGTGTACGACAACGTGCCGATCGAGCACCCGGGAATCCTCGGACCGACGGACAATCTGGGCGCGGATGTCCTCAAGCTTGGTGTCGGTGAAGCGCTCGGCCTGACGATCGACTATTACCTGCTGATCAATCTGGACGGGTTCCGCACGCTGGTCGACATCCTCGGTGGGATCAGGGTCAACGTGAACGAGTGGGTCCCGGTCGGCGGCGACGACAGCGCGGGAATCCGACCCGACGCTTATCTGAGCCCCGGACCTTCCCAACTGCTCCAAGGCGATGATGCGGTCTGGTACGCGCGGGGCAGGTACGGCCTGTCCGACTATTCCCGGATGGCCCGGCAGCGGTGCGCGATGGATGCCATCATCGGCGCCGCTGACCCGTTCACCCTCCTGAGCCGGTACCAGGACATCGCAGCCACGGCACCCGACATCGTCCTGACCGACATCCCGCGCTCGGTGATACCCAACTTCGTTGACCTCGGGGTGCTCGTCAAGGACGCCGAGATCCGTTCTCTGGTCTTCGACAACACCGTCATCCTTCCGGCCTACCCGGACTACGACGTGATCCGAGACTTCGTCGCGACGGCGTTAGCCGATCCGGTCGCCAACGGCGAACCGGCGCCCCCGACCACTCCGAAGCCGTCCCCCACGACAACGGAGCCGGTAGATCCCGGCGCCGAGCCGCCGGCCGTGACTCCGGCGGCCGAGGACGTCACCTCCCTGTGCGCCTACGACCGGGTGGCTGCCCAGGAGGCGCTGGACCAGGGCGAGCCACCGACGCGGCGACGCTGACCCTGGCAGGCTTGGCACCATGGCCCTGCACGTGAAACCCGGCACCGAGTGGTCCGCCGTACTGGCTCGAGCCTCGAAGCGGGCGCCCGAAGCGTTCGGGGACGAGGTCTTGCACAACCTCGTCGGTGGGTCCTGGCAGCAGATCGGGACCCCGGAAATGCTGATCAGTCCGGTGGACGGCAGCGATCTGATCGGGCTGCCCACACTGAACCCCGAGCAGGCCAGCGAGGCGGTCCGGTACGCAGCCGACGCGCATGCCGAGTGGGGTGCGGTTCCACTGGCCGAGCGCAAAGCGAAGGTCACGGCAGCCGTCGACGCAATGACCGACGCCCGCGAAGATCTCGCGCTGCTGCTGTGCTGGGAGATCGGGAAACCGTGGCAGCTGGCCTGCGCCGATGTCGACCGGGCGCTTTCCGGAGTGCGCTGGTACGTCGAGGAGATCGACTCGATGCTGGCCGGTCGTACGCCGCTGCCCGGGCCGGTGAGCAACATCGCCAGCTGGAACTACCCGATGTCGGTGCTCGTGCACTCGGAACTCGTCCAGCTGCTCGCCGGCAACGCGGTGATCGCCAAGACGCCGTCGCAGGGCGGCGCTGCCTGCCTCACCTTGGCACACGCCCTGATGGCCGCGGAGGGGTTGCCGGCCGAGTTGGTTTCCGGTGGGGGACAGGAGCTATCGGCGGTGCTCGTACGTTCCCCGGAGATCGGCGCGCTGGCCTTTGTCGGTGGCCGCTCCAACGGAGGCAAGGTCGCCGCCGCCCTGCTCGACACGGGCAAGCGGCACATGCTCGAGCAGGAAGGCCTCAACGCCTGGGGGATCTGGGACTTCTCCGACTGGGACGGCCTCGCCGGACACCTGAAGAAGGGCTTCGAGTACGGCAAGCAGCGGTGTACGGCTTACCCGCGCTTCGTCGTACAACGCGATCTGGTCGACGAGTTCCTCGCGAC
>JBPCOF010000299.1:0-3719 GCA_051000515.1 Geodermatophilaceae bacterium | reverse complement strand
CCCTCGGTCTGGATGAACGAGATGTCACTGGCCAGATCCGGCCTGCCGAACACCGTCGCGAAAGCGAGCAGCGAGGTGAACAGGATCGTGAAGAACGTGATCAGCACGAAGGTCGAGAGCTGCTCGATGTTGGCGAATTTCCACCATGCGCGCCAACGGGAGAGATTCTCTGACGTCGGCTCGAAGATGTAGCCCGTACTGGGTGCGGCCTCCGGTTGACCGGTGATCGGACTGACCAGTCGCGGGACGTACGTACCCATCCCGAAGCCCTTGTCGCGTATCCAGTTGGCCTGCACCAGGTTTTGCCCTCCACCGCCACCGGCGAACGCGAGCGCCCCGAGCAGGAGGGCGAAGCCGAGCTCTGCGGCCGGGATACGCGGCCGGGTGATGACCTCTGGCACGTCAGCCCACGCCTCGGCGCTGATCGCGAAGATGGCACCGACGACGAAGAGCAGTATGACCGCGGCGACCTTCAGCATCTGGGCCCGCTCGAGCGCGACGTACACAACCGGAGCCAGGGTGAGGATCAGGCCGATGGCCACAAGCATGCCGATGGCGATGAGACTCGAGTCGCCGCCGAAGACGTAGGTCACGAGGGTCGCGGAGCTGGTCGCCCAGCCTGGCCAGAGGTTCGCGAAGTAGGTCAGTAGTGCGAACACCAAGCCCCAGTGCCGCCAGTACCGGCTGAAGCCGGTCAGCGCCGTCTCCCCGGTGGCCAGTGTGTAGCGCTCGATCTCCATATTGAGGAAGAACTGGGTGACCAGCCCGACCATGGCCGCCCAGACGAATACCAGGCCGACTTGTGAAGCGATGTACGGATACAGGATGAATTCGCCGGATGCGAGGCCGACACCTGCCGCGATGATGCCGGGCCCGATCAGCCGTCGATAGGCACGTGGCCCCTCGGGCATCTCGCGCACCTCGGGGCGGGGGAGATACCGGGTCGGAAAGCTGTCCGCGGCTGACGACGTCGGTCGAGTGCCGCTGATCGGGTCGGTGCCATCTGACGCCATCGTCTGGCTCCTCCAGGATCCACGCGTCCGGGGTACAGAACGTGCCCGCCGCTGGCCAACACGGCAATGATCGCGCAATCAGCATTCGGGATGCAACGAAAGCTGCACGAATCCATCGCGAGGTCCTAGTCGCTATGGAGACGACACGCTAGTCACCACCAGGCCAGTGGGCCGGTCAACCGAAGCGGCGTCCACGACGACGGTTGTGGGCGTCGCTTCAACCTGCCTCTTGACAAGCGGCTCCACCTAATAGGGTCGCAGGTGAGCATGGCCCGCCTGGGCCGCGAGCCTGGAGGGCGCCATGTCATTGACCCGGATCCTCGTCGTCGTACTCGCCGGTGGTGCCGGCGGAAGGCTCGATTTGCTGACCGAGAATCGGGCCAAGCCGGCCGTCGCGTACGGAGGCATGTACCGGCTGATCGACTTTCCCCTGTCCAACTGCCAGCGGGCAGGGATCGCCGACGTCTGGGTGATCCAGCAGTACAACCCCAGGTCACTGTCCGATCATCTGGCCAACGGCCGCCCGTGGGACCTGGACCGAACCACCGGTGGTCTGCTGGTCGTGCATCCACACCAGGGAAACGAGCGCGGCGGCTGGCATCAGGGCACCGTCGATGCGCTGTGGCGGCAAGCACCGATGATCCGAGAGTTCGATCCGGAGGCGCTCGTCGTTGTGAGCGCCGACGCGGTCTACAAGTTGGACTATCGCGAGGTAGTGGAAGGCCATCTGGACAGCGATGCCGCGGTCACCATGGTGACCACGCGCGTGGACAAAGCCGATGCGAGTCGGTACGGCGTCGTACTGGTCGCCGACGACGGGGGGATCACCGACTACGCGTACAAACCCGACGACCCGGCCAGCGACCTGGTCAGCAACGAGGTCTTCGTGTTCACCCCGGATCGAGTCCTCGATCTGCTCGACGAACTCGCCGAAGGGGTCGACGAGGGCAGCGGGCTGGAGGATCTCGGCGACCAGGTGCTGCCGAAACTCGTCGAAGCGGGAGAGGCGCGCGAGCACCGCTTCGAGGATACTGGCGTGACTGCGGCACCGTCCCGGCGTACTGGCAGTCGCACATGGATCTGCTCGAAGACGAGCCCCCGATCGATCTCGACGAACCCGGCTGGCGAATCCAGACCGCAGGTGGACGATCGGCCGCGGCGGGGATCGACAAAGGTGCTGAGGTGGACAACTGCCTGCTCTCTCCCGGCTGCGTCATTGCCGGGACAGTGCACAACTCGGTGATCTCCCCCGACGTACGGATCGAAGGCGGCGCGACCGTACGGGACTCGGTCCTGCTGCACGGCGTCGTCGTACGGTCCGGTGCGCTCGTCGTACGCAGCATCATCGACCAGGCAGTCGAGATCGGCGCCGACGCGCAGGTCGGCGGGGATGGGGACATTACGCTCGTCGGCGGCGAAGCGACGCTGCCGAAGGGGACGGTCGTACCGGCCGGCGGCCGCTACCCGGACGCGGACGAGACGTCCTGATCAGCCCCGAGTCGTTGCCAGCCATCGGGCGCTGTTGACCAGGGGTTCGTGACTGAAGGCCTGAGGAAAGTTACCAACCTGCCTGTGGGCCACCGGGTCCCATTCCTCGGCCAAGAGGCCCACGTCGTTACGCAGCCCGAGCAACCGATCGAAGAGCGCGCGCGCCTCACCCTCTCGTCCCAGGCCGTGCAGCGCGTCGACGAGCCAGAAGCTGCAGGCCAGGAAAGCCCCTTCCCCGCCCGGCAATCCGTCGACACCGGCCTCGGTGCGGTAGCGCAGCACGAATCCGTCCTGACAGAGTTCTTGCTGGACGGCAGTCACGGTGCCTCGGACCCGTTCGTCGTTCCACGGCAGGAAGCCGACTCGAGGCAGCAGCAACAGAGCCGCGTCGAGCTCGGAACCGCCGTAGTACTGGGTGAACGTGCCGCGCTCGGCGTCATAACCGTTCTCGCAGACGTCGCGAGCGATGTCCTCGCGCAGCGCGCGCCATCGGTCGACCGGACCTTCGAGTCCGAAGTGCTCGACGGCGCGCACCATCCGATCCGTTCCGGCCCAGGCCATCACCTTGGAGTGCACGAAGTGGCGGCGTGGACCGCGGACCTCCCACAAGCCGTTGTCGGGTTCAGCCCAGTGCCCTTCGAGAAAGTCCATCAGCTCCCGTTGGAGATCCCAGGCGTCGATCGAGGCAGCCAGCCCGGCCTCACGAGCCACGTGCAGCCCGTCGAGCACCTCACCCCAGACGTCGAGTTGGTACTGATCAACGGCACCGTTGCCGACCCGTACGGGCGCCGATCCCTCGTACCCGCGCAACCACGGCAGCTCGTATTCCGGGAGCCGCCGGGTGCCGTCCAGCCCGTACATGATCTGCAGTTCCGCCGGCGAGCCCGCGACTGCGCGCAGCAACCACTCCCGCCAGGCTCGCGCCTCACTGACGAATCCACTGGTGAGCAGTGCCTGCAAGGTGAAGCTGGCATCGCGCAGCCAGCAGTAGCGGTAGTCCCAGTTGCGGCTGCCGCCGACGTCCTCGGGCAGCGATGTCGTCGCCGCCGCGACGATCCCGCCGGTGGGGGCATAGGTCAAACCCTTGAGGATGACCAGCGACCGGCGGACCGCATCGGACCACTCGCCGCGGTAGGTGCACTCGGTCATCCAGTCCGACCAGAACCGCTCGGTGTCTACCACCGCCTGCAGCCCGTCCACGGCCTGCGGCGCCGCCTC
>JBPCOF010000244.1:0-6313 GCA_051000515.1 Geodermatophilaceae bacterium | reverse complement strand
TCTCCTCGGCCCATGAGCGGGGTCAGCTGCAGCGAATCACCGCCGGATACGACGACGAGGGTCGGCTCCTGGCTCTGGATGCGCACATCCTGCACGACCACGGGGCCTACACGCCGTACGGGATCGTCGTGCCGATCATCACCAGCACCCAACTGCTGGGTCCCTACCGGCTGGCGAACTACCGCTGCCAGGTCGACTCGATGTATACGAACACGGTCATCGTCACTCCCTATCGCGGGGCAGGGCGGCCGCAGGGCTGTTTCGCGATGGAACGGACCATGGACCGGATCGCCGACGAACTCGGGCTGGACCGGGCGACGGTGCGCGAGATCAATCTGATCCGGGCTGACGAGTTCCCCTGGGACCACCACCTGATGTTCCAGGACGGCCGCCCGCTGATCTACGACTCGGGCGACTACCCGACGATGCTGACCAAGCTCCGGGACCTGGTGGGCTGGGAGGACTTCGAGGCACGCCGAGCGGCTGCCGAAGAGCGAGACCGGTGGCTCGGCATCGACATGGCGCTCTACGTCGAGGGTACCGGCGTCGGTCCTTACGAGGGCGGTCACGTCCAGGTGCTGCCGTCGGGCAAAGTGCTGGTCTCCACAGGTCTGACCAGTCAGGGCCAGGGGCACGAAACGGCATTTGCGCAGATCGTCGCCCAGGAACTCGGCGTCCCGATCGAAGACATCGAGGTCCATACCGGGGACACCCGACGGTTCGCCTACGCGGTCGGCACCTTCGCCTCGCGGGCCGCGGTGATGAGCGGCAACGCGGTCGCCCTGGCCGCACAAGCAGTTCGGGCCAAGGCGCTGCGCATTGCCGCCGAGGTGCTCGAGGTGGACGCGGCCGACCTGGACATCGTCGATGGAGTCGTCGGCGTGCGCGGGGATCCGGGTGCGGTGCTACCGCTGTCCTCGATCGCGGTCCTGTCCAACCCGCTGCGCTACGCCTTCGACGAGGCTTCCAAGGCCGCCACCCAGTTCGCCCGATTCGCCTCCGACGAGCAGCCGCCGGTCGCCGATGACGACGAACCCGGCCTCGAGGGACGCGACTACTACTCGCCAGTGCGCTCGACCTTCGCCAGCGGCGCACACGCGGTCATCGTCGAGGTGGACCCAGGGACCTGCGCGGTGACGATCGAGAAGTACGCCGTGGTGCATGACTGCGGCCGGCTGATCAACCCGCGGATCGTCGAGGGGCAGATCCACGGTGGGGTCGCTCAGGGTGTCGGCGGGGCGCTGTACGAAGTGATGGCCTACGACGACATGGGTCAGCTGCAGAACGCCTCATTCATGGACTTCCTGATGCCCTACGTCTCGGAAGTGCCGCATCGGATCGACATCGGGCACCAGGAGACACCATCACCGCTGAACCCGTTGGGGATCAAGGGCGCTGGCGAGGCTGGGGTGATACCTGGGTCGGCTGCTATAGCGGCGGCGCTCGAGGATGCGCTGGGGATCCGGATCACGCAGATGCCATTGGGTCCGAGTCAGCTCTTCGACCTGGTCCGCGCGGCACGAGACGGCCGCGCTGACCATACGTTCAACCACGTCCGCAGGAGCCAGAAGGAGAGCACATGAAACTTCAGGGGACGGCCACCTTGCATGCCGACCGTGAGCAGGTCTTCGCCACCCTGACCGACCCAGGCGTGCTGGCCCGATGCATCCCAGGATGTGAAGCCCTCGATCGCACCGGCGAGGACAGTTACAAGATGACGGTCTCGGCCGGGGTCGGCGCGATCCGCGGCCGTTACGACGGGAAGGTGACGCTCACCGATCTGGCCCGACCGGAGGGTTACGTCATGAACGCCCGGGGGGCCGGGGGTGCCGGCACGGTCGATGCGACCTGCCGGATCGACCTGGCCAGCGACGGCGACCAGACCCTGCTGACCTACTCAGCCGACGCCACTGTCGGTGGACCGGTGGCTGGCGTAGGGCAACGGATGATTTCGGCGGTCGCCAAGCGGATGGCAGGCCAGTTCTTCTCCGCGGTCGACGACGAGCTCACCGGCGCACAAGCGCCGCTGCAGCCGACCAGCGCCCCGGCGTCGGACTCCGGCGATTCGTCGGCAGGCTCGACCCTGACGCCGGGATACGCCAGCTACCTGCCTGCCCGACGTCGCGGGGAACTGGTACCCGTAGACGCTCGACCACTGCTCTTGGCCGGTGCGGGTGGCGCCTTGATCGCGCTGCTCGGTGCCGCAGTTGGCGGCTGGCTGGCGCGTCGAAGCCGCTGATTCGGCTTGTTCACCGACTGTGTGGCAAGCGACTTGGTCATCAGCTGGGAGGCTGGTCACAGGTTTGTGACCGGTCGTCAGCTCATGCGGAGAGTCGGTTGGCCGTGTTCTGGACGAAGTCGACTTCCACACTGGTGATGTCGGTGATCGATTCGCTCCCAATCTGCGCCGCCAAGGCGCGGCGGATGCCGGCGCTCGGGCCGACACCCTGGTCGAGCGCCCATCGGCCGCCGGTGATCTTGGAGACGAGTTGCCCTTCGTGCAGGTACACGAGAGCCCGGCTGGCATTGAGGAGGGCGTAGCGCGCGGGCGCGTGCTCGAGACTTCAGGTGAGTTCGTCAGACAACGCTTCAAGGACGGCTGCTCGCCTGACGGGCCCGATCAGGTCCGTGGCGGGCGGCCCCAGAACCGGCCAGCCGACCGCACGACAGACGGCATAGTGCAGGAGCAGGCCGGGATCTCCCGGATGGCCTTCTGGAAACTGCCGCTTTGGCCAAGGCTCGCGCGGGATTGCAGCCGACATCCTCTGTGAGCACGACGAGTACGTCGACGTCACTTACCTGCGCGTTCCACCCACCGAGTACCGCAGAACCGTGCAGATCGGCCCGGGTGCTTCTCGACCGTCGAGGACCAACCGGTCACAAACGACACAAATGCATGCCGGGATGAGTCGTTTCTGACCGGTTTCGAGCCTCGGATCTCGCGCGTCCGGTTGGATAGCCCGATGGTCGGTTCTGTTGGTGCCGGATGACCCGCAGGATTCGGGTCGGGATCGACACCGGGGGCACGTTCACCGACGTCGTGGCCGTCGACGAGGACACCGGCGAGTTGGTCACTACCAAGACACCGTCCACGCCGGCAGACCCGGCTCGAGGATTCCTCACCGGCATCGACAAGATCCTGGGGGTGCTCGGGGTCGGGGGAGAGGCCCTGACCGCGGTCAGCCACGGCACGACCGTGGCCACCAACAAGCTGCTCGAGGGCAAGGTCGAGAACCTCGGGTTCATCACCACCGAGGGCTACCGGCATCTCCTGGAGATCGCTCGGCAGTCCGTGCCTGACGGGTACGGCAACTCCTACTTCTGGATCAAGCCACCGCGGATCGTCCCTGCTGACCGGGTCAAGACCGTACGTGGCCGACTTGCGGTGGACGGCAGCGAGATCCGACCCTTCGACCACGACGACGCCGTACGCGCGGCTCGATTCTTCCGGGATATCGGAATCACCACGATCGGGGTCTGCTTCCTGCACTCCTACGCCGATCCACGCCACGAACTCGCGATGCGGGAGGTGCTGACCGCCGAACACCCGGACGCTGTGGTCAGCATCTCCAGCGAAGTACTGCGGGAGTACCGCGAGTACGAGCGGGCGATCACCACGCTGGTCGACGCCGCCGTCAAGCCGAGCATCACCTCCTATGTGGCCAACATCGCGCACCGCCTGGCCGAGTTCGCCACCTCCCGATCGACCGGCGCTGAAGGAGCAGGCACCCGGGACGTGCCGTTCTATGTGATGAAGTCCAACGGCGGGGTCCTCTCGGCGGCCGAGGTGGTCCACCAACCGATCACCACCGTGCTGTCCGGCCCGGCCGCCGGCGCGCTCGGGGCCGGCGTGATCGCCAGTGCGGCCGGGGTGGGGAAGGTGCTGACCTGTGACGGCGGCGGCACCTCGACCGATGTGACCGTCGTGATCGACGGGCAGCCTGCGCTGACGACCGAGGGCACGATCGGCGCCTATCCCAGCAAGATCCCGATGATCGACATGGTCACGGTGGGCGCCGGCGGTGGGTCGATCGCCTGGATCAGCCCGGAGGGCACGCTCAAGGTGGGGCCGCAGTCTGCGGGTGCTGATCCCGGGCCGGTCTGTTACGGCAAGGGCGGGGCCGAGCCGACGATCACCGACGCGCACGTAATGCTCGGGCGGATCCCCCCGCATCTGCTCGGGGGTGAGATCCCGTTGGACTCCGACGCGGCGCGGCAGACGATCGAGTCGCTGGCTGCCAAGCTCGGCCGTTCAGTTCAGGAGTGTGCCATCGGGATTCTGGAGATCTCCGCGTGGAACCAGGCCAACGCGCTGCGCCAGGTCTCGGTCAAGCGCGGCCTGGACGTCCGGGATTTCACCCTGGTCACCTTCGGCGGCTCAGGGTCCCTGCTGGCCTGCCGACTCGTCGACATCCTGGGGCTGGCCGGAGTCCTGGTGCCGCCTAACCCCGGCAATGTCTCGGCCTTCGGGCTGCTCACCGTCGACGTACGCAACGACTACGTCCGTACCCATGTCGTGCGCCAGGACCGGCTCGACCCGGCCAGGCTCTCGGCCGTCTACGCGGAACTCCACGTCGACGCGGACTCGGCGTTGCAGCGGGAGGGCTTCTCGGCGGGGGAGCGCCGCTTCGTACGTACTGCCGACATGCGCTACTACGGACAGGCCTTCGAGGTTCGGGTCAACGTCGGCGACGGAGTACTGGGGCCGGCGGTGATCGAACAGGTGGCCGATGCGTTCCATGCCGAGCACCGGCGGTTGTACGGCTACGACTTCGCCGACGATCCCCGGCAACAGGTCGAGTGGGTCAACGTCCGGGTGACCGGGATCGGTCCGATCCGCAGTCCCGACGTCGTTTCGATCGGTGCCGGTTCCGGAGCCGACGGTGCTCGTACGGGGTCGCGGCGCGCTTACTTCGATTACTGGGCCGATGTGCCGACCTACGACCGACCCATGCTCGGCGCCGGGGACACGATCGAAGGACCGGCGGTGATCGAGGAGTTCGGTTCCACGGTCCCGCTGCATCCCGGTTTCCGGGCTGAGGTCGACCGGTACGGCAACCTCCGGATCGTCCGATCACATGATGCGCTTCGCGCATGAGTCGGCTCCGCTCCTCGGAGCCAACGCGTCGGGCACGTCGGCGGCAGGCTCACGTGAGCTTGGGAGGCCCGACGATCAGCTCCTGCGATGCTCGCCTCCGGCGAGGGGAGACTTTCGATGGCTAGAGGTTGGACCCAGCACCCGTACGGCTACCGGCTTACCGAGATCGCCGTCACCGACGTGGACCCGGTGTTGGTTGAGATCATCCAGGGCTACCTGGCCAGCGTGGAGATGGAGGTCGAGACCGCGATCGCCCGCACGTCCCGCTCGCCGATGATCCGGGACGCGCACGACTTCCGGGCCGGGATCCACGACCGGCACCTGCGCAAATTGACCGGTCGGTCGTACTCCGCACTGGTGCACCCCATCGCCCGGGACTTCCCGCCGGAGACGATGCGCCCGGGCGACGTGTTCTTCCACAATGACGTCTACGAGTCCGAGGGCGGGATCGGCCATCTGCCCGACCTGTGCGTCACCGTGCCGGTGTTCGCCGACGGTACGGACGGCTCCCCGTACGTCGTGGCCTTTGTGCAGGCCTTCGGTCATCACGACGACATCGGCGGGTCAGTGCCCGGGTCGATGCCGTCCAACGCGACGAGTGCCTTCCAAGAGGGCCTGATGGTGCCGCCGATCAAGCTGTGGGACGAGGGCGTCCCGAACGTGGCTGCGCTCCGGATCATGACCCGGAACTCACGGATGCCGGAGTCCCTTGCCGCGGACCTCGATGCGGAGTGCTCGGCCTGCCTGATGGGCGCGCGTCGGCTGGGCGAGCTCTTCGACCGGTACGGCGTCGAAGCTGTTGAATCTGTTTTCGACGCGATCCTGGACAACACGACGGCCACCTACCGCCGCGAGATCCTGGCCAAGATCCCGATCGGCAGCCACGTCTGGGAGGACTACGCCGAACACGACGGCGTCGACCCGCCAAGACTGCATGCTCAGCGGATCACCATGACCCGCACCGGGCCCGACGACGTGGACGGGGATCGGCTGATCCTGGATTTCACCGGCACGAGCCCGCAGGCCAAGGGCCCGATCAACCACGTGGGCGACTTCGCCGACGGCACGTTCCTCAAAAAGTGGCTGGCCCCGATCCTGCGCAACCTCGCGGACACACCGGAACGGATGGCCGAACTCGACGTCAACGAGGGCGTCGTCCCGCCGATCGAGATGCGCTTCCCCGAGCCCGGCACGTTGCTGACCCCGGTGTTCCCG
>JBPCOF010000156.1:0-10106 GCA_051000515.1 Geodermatophilaceae bacterium | reverse complement strand
CGGCGAAGACCACCAGCCTCTTGGCGCGCCGTCAGACCGGCTCGCTCCGACCGCTGCCCGCAATCCCTACCGTGACCGCCACCACCCGGTCGGATGAGTCGGCCGGGTCCTTGCCTCTGGAGTGCCCTGGTGACCGAGCAAGCAGAGCGGCAGACGCTCACCCCCGAGCAGTACGTGGAGGCGCAGAACTCACCCGAGTTCACCGAGTTGCGCCGCCGGTTCCGTCGATTCGCCTTCCCGCTCACCGTGGTCTTCCTGGCCTGGTACCTGCTGTACGTCCTGCTCTCGACGTACGCGTCGGACTTCATGAGCCAGCAGCTGTTCGGCAACGTGAACGTCGGGATCGTGCTCGGGCTGCTGCAGTTCGTATCGACATTCGTGATCACCACGCTGTACGTGCGGCACGCCAACAAGAACACCGACCCGATCGCGGACAAGATCAGGGACGACATGGAGGGCCACCAGAATGCCTGAGCGCGCGCTGATGGCCGCCGACGCCCCCACCGCAACCGTTGGTGAGCCGATCGTCAACATCTCCATCTTCGTGATCTTCGTGATCATCACGCTGTTCATCACGTTCCGGGCCAGCCGCAACAACCGGACCGCGGCCGACTATTACGCCGCCGGACGGACCATCACCGGCAGCCAGAACGGTCTGGCCATTGCCGGGGACTACCTCTCGGCGGCCTCGTTCCTCGGGATTGCCGGCGCGATCGCGGTGTACGGCTACGACGGGTTCCTCTACTCGATCGGCTTCCTGGTGGCCTGGCTGGTTGCCCTGCTGCTGGTCGCCGAACTGCTGCGCAACACCGGCAAATACACGATGGCCGATGTGTTGGCCTTCCGGATGCGGCAAGGACCGGTTCGTACGGCTGCCGCGGTGTCCACGTTGGTCGTGTCGCTCTTCTATCTGCTCGCGCAGATGGCCGGGGCGGGCGGACTCGTGGCGTTGCTGCTGGGTGTAAGTGGGAAGGGCGCCGAGGCCGCGGTCGTCGTCGTCGTCGGCGCACTGATGATCGTCTACGTCCTGGTCGGCGGCATGCGTGGTACGACCTGGGTGCAGATCATCAAGGCGTCCCTGCTGATGGTCGGTGCGCTGATCATGACCGTCTGGGTGCTGGCGAAGTTCGGCTTCAACCTGTCCAGCCTGTTCGGGTCGGCCGCGGATCAGTCCGCCGCGGCCGCGACGCCTCGCGACGTGCTGGCGCCCGGGGCGCAGTACGGTGCCACTGCCCTGTCCCAGCTCGACTTCGTCTCGCTCGGTCTGGCATTGGTGCTGGGCACGGCCGGACTGCCGCACGTACTCATGCGGTTCTACACCGTGCCCACCGCCAAAGACGCTCGTAAGTCCGTGGTCTGGGCGATCTGGCTGATCGGAGTGTTCTACCTGTTCAGCCTGATCCTCGGGTACGGCGCGGGGGCTCTGGTCGGCGCGGACACCATCCTGGCCTCGCCGGGGGCGGTCAACTCGGCGGCACCGTTGCTGGCCTTCGAACTCGGGGGTACGGCGCTGCTCGGCATCATCTCGGCGGTCGCCTTCGCGACGATCCTTGCCGTCGTGGCCGGACTGACCATCACGGCGTCGGCCTCCTTCGCGCATGACATCTACGCATCGGTGATCAAGAAGGGCGTCAGGACCGACTCCAGCGGAGTCAACGAGGTCAAGGTTGCCCGAATCACCGCGTGCGTGATCGGTGCGGTGGCGATCGTGTTGGGAATCCTGGCGCTGCAGGCCGGTCTGAACATCGCCTTCCTCGTCGCGCTGGCCTTTGCGATCGCGGCCTCGGCGAACCTGCCGACGATCCTCTACACGCTGTTCTGGAAGAAGTTCACGACTCAGGGCGCGGTATGGAGCATCTATGGCGGGCTGATCGTCTGTGTGGGCTTGATCATTTTCTCCCCGGTGGTGTCCGGTGCGCCGGTGAATCCCGCTACCGGGCTGAGCCCGTCGATCTTCAAGGACGTCGATTTCCACTTCTTCCCGCTGAACAACCCCGGGATCGTCTCCATCCCGGTGTCATTCCTCCTCGGCTGGCTGGGTACGAAGCTGTCCAAGGAGCGGCCGAACGTGGAGAAGTACGGCGAACTCGAGGTCCGCTCGCTGACCGGGGTCGGCGCCGAGAAGGCGATCTATCACTAGGGACTCAGTTCCGATGCCGGCTCTGCCTTGCCGGTGCTAGCCCCGAGCCCGCCCTGTGCCAATGGCCAGGGCGGGCTCGGTACGTCCGAAACGTCTACTCCGGTTCGCCCTTCCTTGGCGACGAGATCGGGTTTGTGGGGGCCATCCTCCTCCGCTACACGACCCCGACAACCCCGAAATCACGTCGGCGGTGGGCTGTGGATCGTTCAAGCGGCACTTGTTGTGCGTCCAGCACCATGACGGTCATGCCAGCTCGCGCGGCCGTCGTCCCGCGGGCCCTTCGGCACCGGGTGTTTCGCGGCAGTCAGGCGATAGCGGGCGGACTGCTGAGCGCCGACCAGCTCCGCGGCCGGGCCTATCTGCGGCTGTTCCGCGACGTCTATGTGCATGTGGAAGCGGTGAATGCTGATGAGCCGATCGAGCACAGGGTGCGCATCGAAGCGGCAGCACTGCTGCTGCCTCATGGCGCGGTGATCGGTGGTCGCAGCGCGCTATGCCTGTCCGGCCTCCGGGAGGCCGTCGAACACGGTCCGCCGGTCGAAGTGATCGTGGCCCCCGGCGTGCGGTTCGGCCCGATCCGCGGTCTCCGAGTACGGACGGCACCGTTGCCTGTGCACGAGGTCGTCAGGGCTCCGATCCCACGGACGACTCCTCTGCGCAGCTGCCTCGACATTGCCCGCGAACCAGACCTCATCGAGGCCATCGTCGCGTTGGACTTGGCACTGGGCCGGGGCCGGGTGAGCCCGGAAGAGCTGGTTCTTCTGGCCGATCAACTCAGGGCGGTGCCCGGCGCATGCCGAGCCAAGGTCGCGGTAGGCCTCACCGACGGTCGGGCGGAGTCTGCGCAGGAGTCGCGGTTGCGGGTGCTGCTCGCTCTTGCCGGTTTACGGCCCGTACCACAGTTCGAGGTGCATGATCAAGCGGGCAGCTTCGTGGCTCGCGTCGACCTGGCGTTCATCGCCGAGCCGGATCGCCGTGGAGTACGAAGGCTGTTGGCACTGGGAGCCCCGCCAGCTCCGTCGCGACCGGCAAAGACTGGACCGGCTGACAGCCGCCGGCTGGCGAGTCGTTCACGTGACGGCACAGGATCTGCGGGAGCCGGAGCCGCTCGTGGCCAGGATCTGCTGCCTGCTCGGTCGTTAGCTGCGAGTTCGGGGTTGCCGGGGACATCGCGCGCGCCACGACCCCGACAACCTCGAAACCGCTGAATCACCGGGCGCTCAGTTGGCCATCGCGGCAACTGGTGAGGTACGGGCAGCACGTCGGGCCGGGAGGACCGAGGCCAGCACCCCGGCCGCGGTCGCCACGACGATCACGGCGAGGACCTGGAGTACGGGGAAGTCGATGATGACCTCGTCGGTCTCGCTGAGCACGGCAGCAGCTCCGGCCAGCCCGTACACCGAACCGGCCACGACTCCCAGCACCGCGGCGACTCCCGCGACGAGCAGGGCCTCCCAGGCCAGCAGGCTGCGGAGTTGGCCTCTGGTCAATCCGAGCGCTCGCATCAACCCGTTCTCCTGGCGGCGCTCGATCACCGAGAGGGCCAGGGTGTTGCCCACCCCGATCAGCGCGATGACCACAGCAATCCCCAGCAGCCCGGTGACCACCATCAGCAGCAGGTCCAGGATCGAGTCGACTGCCAACCGGACGCTGATCAGCCCGGATACGTCGACGCTCGGGACCGCCTGAGTGGCCAGCTCGGTGATCTTGTCGACCACCTCGGTGTTCTGCTCCTCGGTGAGGTTGTCGCTGACCCGGAGCCAAATCTGTCCCGTGCCAGCCTGGGGATCCAGCGTCAGCAGATCCTCGCTTGGCATCAGCAGGTCGTCGTAGGCGTCGACCAGATGCGCGCTGAGGGTCACCGTACTGTCCTCGTGATCGAAGGTGACGGGGTCGCCCTCGGCCAGACCCTGCGACTGGGCGAGATCCCTGTTCACGGTGACCTGACCGGGTCCGGGTAGCGAATCGGCGGCGCGGACGGTGTCTCCAGCCGCCCCGAGATCGACGCCGAATGCCTGGATGGGCTGGATCGGGCCATCGATCGAGGCGATGGCGTCGGTGCTGACAAGTGCGACCGCGCTGTCGACGTTGTCCACCGTGCGCAGCTGATCGGCCAGCGACGCCGGGATCGATTGGTCGTAGGTCGCCACGATCACATCAGTCGGGTATGTCCGGTCCAGGTCAGCTGCAGCGGTGACTCGGGTGGAGGCCGCTCCGACCAGCAGGCCGGTGGTCAGCGTGACGCCGATCAGGAGTGCGGTGGCCGTCGCAGCCGTACGACGTGGGTTGCGAGTCGCGTTCCCCGCCGCGAGCTTGGCCGGCACCCCTCCGGGCCCGCCGATCAACCGCCCGGCCAGGGACACCACTGGTGGGATCACCCGCTGCAGGAGCAGCAAGGCACCGAGAGCGGACAGCATCTCGCCGGGCAGGGCGATCGCGATCTCGCCGATCGACACACCCAAACCCATGAGGGCAAGACCGGGTAGGAACAGCGTCAGGCCGATCGCCAGCCGGGCCAGACCTCGCTTGGAACGTAGCGGCGCATGGTCCATCGGCCGCAGAGCGGCCAACGGAGAGACCTGGGTCGCAGCCTTGGAGGGCGCCAGCGCCGAGAGCACGGTGACCAGGGTTCCGATGGCAAGACCGGCGAGCACCGTGTACAGCGGGATGGACAACGCGCCCAGCGGAATGGGGGACTCGACACCACTCGCGATGGCCGACACGATCGCGGCCAAGCCGATTCCGACGCCTACTCCGAGCGCTGAGGCGCCGAACCCGGTAATTGCTGCTTCGGCGAGGACGCCCCGGCGTACCTGCCTGGCCGTTGCTCCGACGCACCGCAACAACGCCAGCTCGCGGGTGCGCTGGGCCAGCAGGACGGAGAAGGTGTTGGCGATGACCAGACCTGCCACGAATACCGCGATGCTGCCAAAGATCAGCAGGAAGGTGGCCAGGGCGATGGTGTTGCCGGTGAGCGAGGAAACCTGCTTGGCCGCCTGCTCCTCACCCGTACGGACGGTCGCGGTGATGCCGGCCTCGTCGAGCAGCGACCGTACGGAGTCGATCAGGGCGTTCACGTCGGAGCCCTCGCTGGCAGCGATGCGTAGCTGAGTGGGTTCCGTCGCGCCCCAGGCGGTCACCTGGTCCGGGGTGGCGAAGTACCGACCGCGTACCCCCGCTGTGGGATCGCCGCTGAGGTCGACGACACCTACCACCGTGGCCTGCTCGGTCACCGGCTCGGGCGCTGATGCAGACCCAGGCTCGACGGCTCCCGGATCGTCGGAGTTCACGGCCGGAAAGAAGGTGATCGAGATGGTGTCGCCCACCTGCGCGCCGGCCCGGGCGCTGACCGCGACCTCGCCGGCGCGGTCGGGTAACCGCCCCTCGGACAGGCGTTGCCAGCGAAGAGCCTCGTCCACGGCGATGCTCTCCACGGTGACGTACTGGGAGCCCGAGGTCCCCGGTACCAACGCCTGGGCGAAAGCCTCGGCGTCGGCCGCTACCGCTGCCACTGCGTCGAGTTCAACGACGCGGGGGACCAGCTCGTTCAACGACAGCTCGGTCGGGGCCGAGCCGTCGGAGGGTGCCGGTGATTCGGGCCCGACATCGGGCACGACGACGGCGTCGGTGTCCACGTACTGCGCGCCTACCGCGCGGGTGATCGTGGCGTTCGCGGATTCGCTGAGGACCAGGGTGGCCACGACGAACCCGACCGCGATGACGATGGCCAGGCAGGAGGCGATCAGCCGGCCGCCATGGGCACGGATCTGGGCCAGGGTGGTCTTCCACATCTCAGCGGCCCCCGTTGCTCGATGGTCCAGCGATCGAGCCGCCGAGTTCGAGGCGGCGCAGCGCGTCGATGACGTCGTCAGCGGTCGGGTCCGACAGCTCCCCGACCAATCTGCCGTCGCCGAGCAGGACGACCCGGTCGGCGTACGAGGCCGCGATCGGGTCATGCGTGACCATCACGACCGTCTGCCCCGTCTCCCGCACGCTGCTGCGCAGCAGACCGAGCACCTCAGCGCCGGAGCGGGAGTCGAGGTTGCCGGTCGGCTCGTCGGCGAAGATCACATCCGGGCGCGGTAATAGGGCTCGAGCAACGGCGACCCGCTGCTGCTGGCCCCCGGAGAGTTCGTGCGGTCGGTGGGTCAGCCGGTCGGCCAAGCCGAGGCGGGCGATCACCGACTCCGTCCAGGCTGGGTCGGGCCTGGCCCCGGCGAGTTCCATCGGCAGCACCATGTTCGCTCGGGCGTCGAGGACGGGAAGCAGGTTGAACGCCTGGAAGACGAAGCCGATCCGCTTGCGCCGCAACATGGTCAACTCGGTGTCGCGCAGTGCGGTCAGCTCGGTCTCGCCGAGCCACACCTGACCGGAAGACGGGGTGTCCAGTCCGGCCAGGCAGTGCATCAGAGTCGACTTACCGGATCCGGAGGGACCCATGATGGCGGTGAACGCACCGCTGGCGAACGCGACGTCCACTCCGTCCAAGGCGGTCACGGACGCCTCGCCGCGACCGTAGGTCTTCGTCAGGTTCTGCGATCGGACGGCGGCGCCGCTCGGCCCCCGGACCGCCCCGGGCTGACGTGCTGGCACGGGAAGTGACGTGGTCGGCAGAGGGACGGCCGCTCGGTTCGGTACGGGATAGGACACGGGGTGCGACACAGGATCTCCCTCGGCTCGACGGTCGCGGACAGCTCAGTCCGGTCGAGTACCGACGCTAGGGAGATCGCGTGGGGGAGACGTCTGGCCAAGGGATGATCTTCGGTAGCCTCGCCGTCCACCCACGGTCTGAGTCGGCGGCGAGTTCGGTGTTGTCGGGCTCATCCACGTCGCGATGACCCCGACAACACCGAATTGGGCGAGACCGCCCGGGCACTGGGCGACGGGTCAGGATTGGATACGTAGCAGGTCAGCGGGCTCAACCAGACCGGCGCGGTAGGCCAGGACGATGGCCTGAACCCGATCCCGAGACCCGGTCTTGGCCAGCACCCGCCCGACGTGGGTCTTCACCGTCGCCTCACTGACGACGAACAGTGCCGCGATCTCGGTGTTCGAGGCGCCGTAAGCCATCTGGATGAGGACTTCGCCCTCGCGCGGGGTCAATTGGGCCAGGGCGGCGGTGTCCGAGCGTACGCGTTGGGAGGTAGCCGCGGCCGACGTCACACCTGACGCGTCGGCTAGCCCACCCTGCGCATGGTCGCGAAGCAGCGGCCCCACATGCTGCAGCAGCCGGCGCGTCGAACTGGCCGAGATCACGCTGTCCCCGGCGTGCACGGTCCGAACGGCGGCCAGCATCTCCTCCGGCGGAGCGTCCTTGAGCAGGAACCCGCTGGCCCCGGCACCGATGGCCGCCAGGACGTACTCGTCGATGTCAAACGTGGTCAGTACGACCACTCGTGGTGCTTCGGGCAGTGCAGTGATCTGCCGGGTGGCTTCGATTCCGTCCAGCCGTGGCATCCGTACGTCCATTAGGACCACGTCGACCCGCGTACATGCCAGGACATCGACCGCTTGTGCGCCGTCCCTGGCCTCGGCGACGACCTCCAGATCCGGCTGGGAGTCGATCAGCATCCGGAAGCCGACCCTGACCATCTGCTGATCGTCGACGAGCGCGACCCGGATCACCTCCGACTCGTCGCGATGCTCGCTCACGGGGCGCGAGGGTAGGGGATGACGGCGTGTACGGCGAAGCCGCCACCCGATCGGGGTCCGGCATCAACGCTGCCTCCGTACAAGGTCGCGCGCTCATTCATTCCGGTCAGGCCATGCCCGACAACGATATTGGGTTGATAGCCGCCTGGGTCTGCCGCTTGGCCCAGCGGCATGGTCGGGTAGGCGTCGGCCATCGGCGTCACGGTGACCAGTGCCGCGGAGGCACCTCGCCCGTCATCGATGACGCTCAGCTCGAGTGAATCCTGGCGCCACTGCACTCGTACCCAGGCGCGGCAGGCCGGCCCGGCGTGCTTGAGGACGTTGGTCAGCGACTCCTGCACGATGCGGTACGCGGCCAGACTCTGCCCGGCTGGAAGCGGCCGGGGATCGCCTTCGACGAAGAAGTCCACGTCCAGCCCGCTGGCGCGTACTTCACCGACAAGATCACAGAGGTCGCCGACCTGAGGCTGCGGGGTATGCAGCGCCGTACCGTCGTCCCGGAGGACGCCGAGCAGGCTGCGCATGTCACTGAGCGCCTGGCGACCGGTGGCAGCGATCGCCTCGAGCGTCTGCAGGGCAGTTTCCGGCGACTCCCGTCCCGCGTACCGTCCGCCGTCGGCCTGAGCGATCACCACCGACAACGAGTGCGCGACGACGTCGTGCATCTCCCGCGCGATCCGGCCCCGCTCGGTGGACGCTGCGAGGCGCAACTCCTGCTGGCGTTCCTGCTCACGCAGCCGGGCCTGCTCGGCCAGTCCCGCGATGTGCTGTAATCGGCTGCGCCGCACTGTCCCCAGAGCCCACGCGGCCACTACGGACACCGCAATCGTGAAGGTCACGGTCACGAAGGCATCCGAGCCGAAAGCGGGGTTGTAGTAGACGCCGGCGCCGAGTGGTGCCCCGAGCAGCCCGGTGGCCAGCACGACGCGGCCGGCCCAGCGCTGGCCGTAGGCGGCAACGGTGTAGATCACGATCAGCGCGGACACATTGGCGGTGAGGAAATCGTCCAGAACGCCGAGCTGGAACAGGCTCACGGCGGTCACCAGGACGAAGGTGAACATTGGCCAGGTCCGGCGAAGGATCAACGGGGCGACCAGGAACAAGCTGATGCCGACCTCGGCGTCGTTCACGCTGGTCGTTGCCGGGAGCACCGTGACGAGAAACAGCACACCGGCAAGCACGGTGTCCATGAGCAGCACGTGGCTGCGGGCGAACGCGAGAAAACGATCGGCAACCGGGTCCGAGCGCATCCGACGAGGGTAGGGCGGGCCGCCACTGCTGTCGTCACACCCGGGGCGGATAACTGACGTGGAGCAGTCCGCTGCAATGGAGGATGTCAACAGTTCGGCGGTCTTTGTTACCCCCGTCAGGTCCGTCGCGGAAGGTACTACGAAAGTGCTACGATCGTAGCCATGGTGCGGGTCGCGTCTCGGGAGCTGCGCAACGACACTGCTGGCGTGTTACGTCGAGCAGCGGGAGGCGAACCGCTGGAGATCACCGTCAACGGAGAACCGGTCGCCGAACTCGGACCCCTTCGTCGCAACCGCTCGCACTGGACGCCTCGGACCGAGTTTCTGGCTCTGCTGCGGGACAGCCAGGCAGACCCGAAGCTCAGCGCGGATCTCGCCGCCCTCGCCGGGGACACGGGCGATCTCGGCCCGATCCGGTGACCCGGGGGCTGCTCGACACCAGCGTCTTCGTTGCCAGGGAGTCTCGTGGGCTTGATGCCGGTTCGCTGCCGGATGAGCTTGCGGTCTCGATCGTCACCTACGCCGAACTCCGGGCCGGGGTGCTCGCCGCGTCCGATGTCACCACTCGTTCCCGCCGGCTGACAACCCTGCAGGCCGTGACCGGACTCAACCCGCTGCCGATCGACACCAGAGTCGCTGACCGTTGGGCTCAGCTGCGCTTGCTTCTCGCGCATACCGGACGTCGGGTCAACGTCAACGACACGTGGATAGCCGCCACCGCCCTGGCTCACGGCGTCGCCGTTGTGACTCAAGACACCGACTTCGATCCGCTGGCCGAACTCAGCGGGCTACAGGTCATCCGGGTGTGAGGTTCTCGGGTGGCCAGCCATTCTCCGATTTCGGCCGGCGCCGCCGGTGATGAAACCAGCGGCGCCGACCGGGTTTACTCGCCCATCCCGGGATCGGCCAAGCTCAACGCCTGGCCTCCAGCACGATGTTGAAGGGCGTGTCTGCGATCCGCCGAAGTGACCCGAACCCGGCTCCGGTGACGACCTCACGCAGCCGGGCCTCGCCGGCCTGCGCCCCCAATGCGGTGCCGACCTCCTGGGACAACGAGTTCGGCG
>JBPCOF010000120.1:0-4874 GCA_051000515.1 Geodermatophilaceae bacterium | reverse complement strand
ACCAAGAGCAAGTCCCGGCTTGCGCGCTACGAGGAGATGGCTTCCGAGGCGGAGAAGACCCGCAAGCTGGACTTCGAGGAGATCCAGATCCCGCCGGGTCCCCGTCTGGGCAGCCTGGTCGTCGAGACCGCGGACCTGACCAAGGGCTTCGGTGACCGGCTGCTGATCGACGACCTGTCCTTCACCTTGCCCCGCAACGGGATCGTCGGTGTGATCGGCCCGAACGGGGCCGGCAAGACCACCCTGTTCAAGATGCTCATCGGTGACGAGAAGCCCGACGACGGCGAGATCAGAATCGGCGACTCCGTGAAGATCTCCTATGTCGAGCAAAATCGAGCCGGGATAGACCCGAAGAAGAACGTCTGGCAGGTCGTCAGCGACGGACTGGACTTCATCAAGGTCGGCCAGGTGGAGATGCCTTCGCGCGCGTACGTCGGCGCGTTCGGCTTCAAAGGGCCCGACCAGCAGAAGCCGGCCGGGGTGCTCTCCGGCGGCGAACGCAATCGGCTCAACCTCGCGCTCACCTTGAAGCAGGGCGGGAACCTGCTGCTGCTCGACGAGCCGACCAATGACCTCGACGTGGAGACCCTCGGCAGCCTGGAAAACGCGCTTCTCGAGTTTCCGGGCTGTGCAGTGGTCGTCAGCCACGATCGGTGGTTCCTGGACCGGGTGGCCACTCACATCCTGGCCTACGAGGGGGAGTCCAACTGGTTCTGGTTCGAGGGCAACTACGCCAGCTATGAGGACAACAAGATCGAGCGGCTCGGGCCGGAGGCGGCCCGCCCACACCGGGCCACGTATCGCAAGCTCACTCGCGACTGACTGACCGACCGACCGACCGACCGACCGTAGAATCTGATGCCGCGCCAGCGCGTGCCGGTGCTCATGCGCTGGTCGGATCAGGACCCCTTTCAACACGTCAACAACGCGGTCTTCCTGACCTACCTCGAGCAGGCCCGAGTCGAGATCTTCTTCTCCGACGCGAAGGACGTGGGGGTTACGACCCTGTCCGACGGCGTTGTCGTCGTGCGACACGAGATCGACTACAAGCGCCCGGTCATCTACTCCGCGCGCCCGCTGATCGTGGAATGTTGGATCTCTGCACTGCGAGCCGCGTCCTACCGGGTCGACTACCGCGTCTACGACGGGGAAACCCTTGCCGTCACGGCCAACTCTCTGCTGGCGACTTATGACGTCCAGGCCGCTCGGCCGCGGCGAATCACGCCCGAGGAACGCGCCTACCTCGAACGCTTCCTCGACACCAACGACTGATCGCCCGTGGTCTCAGGAGTCGCGGGTGACTGCGAACATGAAGCACCCGTATGCGACGCTGCGGCTGTGGATCTGCACCACAGCCGGGTCGGCAAGCATCTCCCCGATCACGGTTTCGGGCTGCTCACCGTCGTGCACCTTGGCGGCGTGGATCCAGCCCCGTGCGTCGTACGCGCGGAGCACCTGCGAGCGCCCGCGCCAGTCCGACGGGTAGGCGTCAACCGAGACCGGTCCGTCACACGGTTCGGCATGTGCAAAAATGGCGCCGATCTCGCGATAGGGGCTCGCCGGCAACGGCGGCTCGTAACCGAAGAGCATGAGCTTCTCGCCGATTACGGCGTCGCCCAGGCAGCACCTCAGTGGTTCGCCGCCGCGCGCGTGCACTCGGGCCGGCGCGTTGCCGGAGGCATCACGCTGGCTGACCCGCAGGCTGTTCAGGACGGTTGCCGGTACGGCGTTGATGCGGAATTCGGTTCGCGTCGTCGTCGTCATGCGTCAATCGTCGTCGCTCCGGTTTCCGGATGCTGGCGGGAACCGGACACCGCCTTTTGGACCGGCTGCCGCGCCGGTACACCTGACGCTAGGTCGCTGGGAAGCGGTTGATCATGCTCTGGGCGGCCATCGTCAGGTAGTTCCAGAGCGTCTCGTCCTGCTCTGGGGTCAGTGCGAGGCTGTCCACCGCCCGCCGCATCCGGGTCAACCAGGCATCCCTTTCGATTTCACCGATGGCGAACGGGGCATGCCGCATCCGGAGTCGCGGATGCCCCCGCTCCTGGGAGTAGGTGTTCGGACCGCCCCAGTACTGCTCGAGGAACATGCGTAACCGCTCCTCGGCGGGGCCGAGGTCCTCCTCGGGATACAGCGGATGCAGGATCGGGTCCTCGGCCACACCGGCGTAGAAGTGCCCGACGAGGCGCACAAAGGTGTCGTGGCCACCCACCTCGTCGTAAAAGGTTCGAGCGCGCCGATCGGTGGCTGCCATCTACTCGATGGTGCCTGACGGATCGGATCCGTGTCTGGGCGGGGGCGAGCCCTTGCCTCTGATGGCTCCGAGGACCGCGAGCGCGAGCAGACCGAGCATGCCTGACCAGGTCACCACCGAGCTCGCCGGAATCCACTCGGCCGCTGAACCGGCGGCAAGGACGGCGATGCCCTGACAGGCGTACAGGCCACTGACCGCGGCCCCGAATGCTCGGCCCCGCATGGCGGACGGGACGACACGGACGAAGGAGACATTGAGCGGGATCAGGTAACTGGCGCCGAATCCCGATAGGACAAGCAGGACCAGGACCACGACGAAGTCGTCGACCAGGCCGACGAGGATCAATGGGAGCACCGAGAACAGGGCCAACGGATAGGTCAGCCGCTCGCGCAGCTGAGGTGGACAGAGCCGGCCGACGACCACACCGCCGATGACCAGCCCGACGGGATTGGCAGCCAGGAAGAGCCCCACTCCCACAGCCCCGTACCCGAATTCGGCCACCAACGGAGCAGCGACCCCCTCCGGGGCGGTCAAGAAGAGCTGCCCGGTCCACAACAGGCAGACGATGCGCAGCAGTACCGGCTTACGGCTCAGGACTTGCAGGCCGCTGATGGTCTCGCGCCACACCGACGTGCGGGACGCAGTCGCCTCACCCGGCGCTGTCCGGTGGCGCACCCCCCACCGCACCAGGGCGGCCGATAGCAAGAACGTGACGGCATTCACCAGCAAGGCGCCTTGCGCCGAGATGAGCAACACCAGGACGCCACCGCCGAGGAAGCCAAGCAATTGCGCGAGTTGGGAACTGATGTTGGTCAGCGACGTGCCGACCGCGTACCGATCGCCCTCGAGCACATCGGGCATCAGGGCTGAGCGTGCCGACTCGAAGGGTGGCGCCAGGAGCGAGGCCAGGAACAGCATGGCCAACAAGACCCAGAGTGGTAGTCCCGGGATCGCCAGGAAGGCGACCGCCAGCCCGCGCGCGACATCGGTGAGCACCAAGATGGATCGCCGGGGGAAGCGGTCAGCGAACGCCGCAAGGAAGGGGCCGCCAAGGATCCATGGTGCGTAACTGATCCCGAAGGTTGCAGCAGCCAGGAACGGCGAATCGGTCGAGTCGAAGACCAGGATGGCCAGGGCGACTCGGGCTAGTTCATCACCGATCAGGGACAGCAGATGAGCCAGAAACAGGTAGCGGAACTCACCGACACCGAAGACCTCGCGGTAGGTCGCCGGACGTTCGCCCGGTGACGCTTGCGGCCCGGTCACGGTGATCAGCTTGCCGCATTCGGGCGCATCTTCGCCGATCGCCGTGCGCGAACTGTGGACGCAGCGTTACCGGTTGTCACCGGGTGCAGCCTGCCCCGGATCGCCGCTGCCCATCCCCTTGCCCATGATCGGTGTCGGACTGGCGATGTCGAGTTCGCTGAATCGCTGCGCGATGCGCAGCCGCAGTTCGCGGGCCACCCGCCATTGATCGGCCGTGGTCGTGCGCACCTGCAGACGTAGGATGATCGCGACGGCCGTGATCTGCTCGACGCCGAGAGACTCTGCCTCTCCCAGCACCTTGTTCGCCCAGTCCTCGTCGTGCACCAGTGCGTCCCCGACCTCCTGCATCGCGTGCCGCGCCAGGTCTAGGTCCGTCTCGTGCGCCACGGGTACGTCGAGAACGACCTGGGCGTAGCCCTGGCTCTTGTTGCCGACCCGGATGATCTCGCCGTTTCGGACGTACCAGACAACGCCGGCATTGTCCCGCAGTCGGGTGGTCCGCAGGCCCACGCCCTCGATCGTGCCGCTGGCTTCCCCGAGGTCGACGACATCGCCGACGCCGTACTGGTCCTCCAGGATCAGGCCGATCCCGGACAGGAAGTCCTTCACGAGGTTCTGGGCACCGAAGCCGAGGGCGACACCGACCACCCCGGCGCTGGCCACGATCGGAGTCAGATTGATGCCGAGTTCGCCGAGGATCAGCACGACCGTGATGGCCAGGATGACGATGGAGGTGAAGCTGCGCAGGACCGAGCCGATCGCCGCGGCCCGCTGCGTGCGTCGCTCGCTGGGAATGACCGAATCCCGGAGACTGTTGCGAGCCCGGGCGCTCAGCGGCCGCAGGATGACCGGCGTGTCGCCGCTGGCGGTACGCGCGGTCAACCGTCCGATCGCCCGATGCAACAGCAGGCGGGTCACCAAGGCGGCCAGGACGATCACCAGGATCTTCGCCGACGTGACGCCGATGGCCTCGGCGCGCTCGGCCAGCCAGGCCGGCACTGCGTTGACACCGGACATCGCCACCAGCCGATTCATCACCCGACCAGGGTGCCAGGCCGACTCCAACATCCCTCCCTGGAGTACCGGCTGGGCCGCCACGCGCAAACCCGTGCGCGAATATCCGGATCGGCCAGGCATGATATGGCCACATGGTCGCCCGGTCCGGGCTCGCAGCCGGCGGGAATCGCGGTGGGCGCCTGCGGAGGTGACGCATGGCTCGGGGCTCGGTGACCTTGCTTCTGAACGCGACGTACGAACCGCTGTGCGTCGTGTCCGCACGTCGGGCGGTCGTGCTGGTCCTGTCCGCGAAGGCCGAATCCGTCCGGGACAGCGGCGAGGCCATGCACAGCGCCAC
>JBPCOF010000035.1:0-4194 GCA_051000515.1 Geodermatophilaceae bacterium | reverse complement strand
GCTACGCCGGCAACGTGGACGTACGCGGCGGCCCGGCTTCGACCATCGGTTTCCTACTGCACCCATGGGCTCGAGGACAGGGCGTCATGTCCAGCGCGGTCCGGTTGGCGCTGCGGTGGTGCTTTGCCGAAGCCGGGATCGAATTGGTCACCTGGATGTCGCAGGTCGGCAATCTCGCTTCGCGCCGAGCTGCATGGGCCAGCGGCTTCTCCTTCCACGGCACCATGCCGCGCGTGCTTCGTCCTGCCGGGCCCGCGGTTGATGCTTGGATCGGGACAGTGCTGCCCGGGGACGACCTGCAACCGAAGACCCGATGGCTGACTCCTGCCGTCCTGCGCGGTGACCGGGTGGTCCTGCGGCGGCACACCGAGGCCGACGTCCCGAGAATCGTCGAGGCCTGCTCGGATGCCCGTACCAAACACTGGCTTTCGACTCTGCCGGCCCCGTACACCGAGGAAAGCGCACGCGGATACCTGGACACCATGCCGGTCGAAGAATCGGTGGCCCACCGGATCGCATGGTGCGTCGCCGATCCGAAGACCGACGCGTTGGTGGCCAATGTCTCGATCTTTGGTCTCGGCGAGGACAACCCCAGCTCCGGCGAGATCGGCTACTGGACCCATCCGGACGCCCGCGGCCGCGGTGTGATGACCGAAGCCGTACGACTGGTGGTCGACCACGCGTTGACCCCCACTGCTGACGGCGGTCTCGGCCTTTTTCGTCTTCAGCTGCTGGCCTCGGTCGGCAACGCGGCGAGTGCGCACATCGCCCGACGTACCGGCTTCACCGAGGTCGGCAGGGAGCGACGGGCCGAACGGCTCGGAGACGGCACTTACGACGATCTGCTCACCTTCGACATCCTGATCAGCGACGACCGGCTGGGCCGCACCCCAGGGCACACCTGATGCGCGTAACCTCGACTGTCGGCGGTCAGTGACGTCCGGCCGCACGGAACTCGACGAGAGGCGAGGCGAGGCGACCCTTGTCCACCCAGCACGACATGGCCGGTTTCGGACCCAACGAGTGGCTCGTCGAGGAGATGTACCAGCAGTACCTCTCCTCTCCGGACAGCGTTGATGAGGCGTGGCACGAGTTCTTCGCCGACTACTCCCCGACTGCCAGCGGCGCTACGAGCACCAACGCTGGCCCGAAAACGAGCCAGGCGGGAAAAAGCAACGGCGCGGCACCGCCGTCGCCGGCCGCTCCTGCTGCCACGGCACCGGCTGCGTCAGCTCCGTCAGCGGCCCCGGCCCAGGCAGCACCTCCGCCGGTAACCGCGTCCTCACCTTCGCCCGCGCCCGTGCCCGCCAGACAGCCCGACCAGGCGGCCGTCACGCCGCCAGCCTCAGCGGGCCCGCCGGCACCAGCACGAAACCCTGAGCAGCCCAAACCCGCTCCGCTGTCCCGGGATCGAAGTCAAGCCAGCTCCCCGACACCGCAATCGCCAGACGGTGCCACGTCGGTGAAGCTGCGCGGAGCCGCGGCCCGCGTCGTGGCCAACATGGAGAGCTCGCTGGACGTCCCGACGGCCACCAGCGTGCGGGCCGTACCGGCAAAGCTGATCGCCGACAACCGGATCGTCATCAACAACCACCTGCGCCGCTCGCGGGGCGGCAAAGTCTCCTTCACGCACCTGATCGGCTACGCGCTGATCAAAGCGCTGGAGTCCTTCCCGGAGATGAACAACGCCTTCGGCCAGGCCGACGGCAAGCCGGCGCTGGTCACTCCGCAACACGTGAACCTCGGGCTGGCCATCGACCTGCCCAAGGACGACGGAAGCCGGCAGCTGGTTGTCGCCGCGGTCAAGGGCTGCGAGAAGATGGACTTCGCTGCCTTCTGGTCTGCCTATGAGGAGATCATCAAGCGCGCCCGGTCGGGCAAACTCACCGCCGACGACTTCGCCGGGACCACGATCAGTCTCACGAACCCGGGCACTCTCGGGACCAACCATTCGGTTCCGCGGTTGATGGCCGGACAGGGCGCGATCCTCGGGGTCGGCGCGATGGAGTATCCGGCCGAGTTCCAGGGCATGAGCGAGGAGATGCTCGCCGAGATAGCCCTGTCCAAGACGATCACGCTGACCTCGACCTATGACCACCGGATCATCCAGGGCGCCCAGTCCGGTGACTTCCTGCGTCGCATGCACCAGTTGCTGCTCGGCGAGGACGGGTTCTACGACGGGGTGTTCAGCTCACTGCGGATCCCGTACGAGCCGGTGCGCTGGGTCACCGACGTCACGATCCGGCACGAAGGGCAGATCGACAAGAACGCCCGGGTGATCGAGCTGATCGACGCCTATCGGACCAACGGCCACCTGATGGCCGACACAGACCCGCTGGAGTTCAAGGTCCGCACCCACCCAGACCTGGACATCATCCAGCACGGGCTGACCCTGTGGGACCTCGATCGCGTCTTCCCCGTAGGCGGCTTTGCCGGCGAAGCCACCATGAGCCTGCGGGACATCCTGGGCGTCCTGCGCAACTCCTACTGCCGCACGGTCGGGGTCGAGTACAAGCACATCACCGACCCGGAAGAGCGTGGCTGGCTGCAGAAGCGCATCGAGATCAAGCACGATCTCGCCGACGTACGTCAGCAGAAGCACATTCTCGGCCGGCTCAACGCTGCTGAGGCGTTCGAGACCTTCTTGCAGACCAAATACGTTGGGCAGAAGCGCTTTTCACTCGAGGGCGCGGAGTCGGTGATCCCCCTGTTGGACGCCGTGCTGCAAAAGGCCGCCGAATACACCTTGGACGAGGTCGCGATCGGGATGCCGCACCGCGGCCGGCTCAACGTGCTGGCCAACGTGATGGGCAAGAGCTACGGGAAGATCTTCGCCGAGTTCGAGGGCAACATGGACACCGGCACCGTGCAGGGTTCCGGTGACGTGAAGTACCACCTCGGGGCCAGCGGGGTGTTCAACCACCCGGAGCGCAATTCAGCCGTCCGAGTGTCGCTGAGTTCCAATCCCAGTCACCTCGAGGCCGTGAACCCGGTTCTGGAGGGCATCGTCCGGGCCAAGCAGGACCTGATCAACAAGGGTGAGGGTGGCTTCACCGTCATGCCCGTGCTGATGCACGGTGACTCGGCCTTCGCCGGCCAGGGTGTGGTCGCCGAGACGCTGAACCTCTCCCAACTGCGCGGTTACCGTACGGGTGGCACTGTGCACGTGATCGTGAACAACCAGGTCGGCTTCACGACGTCACCGGCCGCGGCCCGTTCCAGCCTGTATTGCACCGATGTGGCCCGGATGATCCAGGCGCCGATCTTTCACGTGAACGGCGACGACCCCGAGGCCTGTGTTCGGGTGGCGCGCTTGGCAGTTGACTACCGGCAGGCGTTCACCAAGGACGTCGTCATCGACATGGTCTGCTATCGCCGCCGCGGTCACAACGAGGGCGACGATCCGTCGATGACTCAGCCGTTGATGTACGACATCATCGACCGCAAGCGCTCAGTCAGGAAGCTCTACACCGAGGCACTGGTCGGACGCGGTGACATCACCGTGGCCGATGCCGAAGAAGCGCTCAAGGACTACCGAGGACAGCTCGATCGGGTCTTCTCAGAGACCCGCGACGCGAAGAACGAGCCCAAGGCAATTCCGGTCATGACGCAGCCGGCCACCGACAGCGCGCAGACCGCCGTATCGCAAGAGGTCATCAAGCTGATCGGTGACGCGCACGTGTCGGTCCCAGATTGATTCACGGTGCATCCTCGCCTGCAACGGGTGCTGGAGCGCCGGGCCGCGATGGCCAGTGACGGCGACATCGACTGGGCCTTCGGCGAGATCCTCGCGTTGGGTTCGCTGTCGATCGAGGGTGTCCCAGTTCGGTTGGCCGGCCAGGATTCCCGGCGGGGAACGTTCGTACAACGGCATTTGGTTCTGATCGATCGCAAGACCGGTGCGGAGTACACGCCGCTGACCAACCTCGACCCGGGTCAGGCGAAGTTGTTCATGTACGACTCGCTGCTGTCCGAGTACGCGGCGCTGGGCTTCGAGTACGGCTATTCGGTGGCCAACCCCAAGGCGCTGGTGCTCTGGGAAGCGCAGTTCGGTGACTTCGTCGACGGTGCACAGTTGATCATCGACGAGTTCATCTCCTCTGGTGAAGCGAAGTGGGGACAGCGATCCGGCGTCGTCCTGCCCCTTCCCCACGGGACGGAGGGCCAGCTTCCTGACTGAGCGCTTGCGGTCGA
>JBPCOF010000034.1:0-3111 GCA_051000515.1 Geodermatophilaceae bacterium | reverse complement strand
GGTCAGGACCGCTGCCGGACGCCCGCGGCGAGTTCGGCAGCCAGGGACTGGACGGCCCGGGCTCCCGCGGAAGGGTCGTGGGCGTCGAGGAGCGCGCGTACGAACGCCGAGCCGACGATGACCGCATCGGCGTACCCAGCCACTTCGGCGGCCTGCGCCCCGGTGCTGACACCGAGGCCGACCGCCACTGGCAGGTCGCTGACCGCACGAACGCGGGCGACCAGGGCGGGAGCGACGGCTGACACCGCGGCGCGCGTACCGGTGACGCCCATAGTCGATGCGGCGTAGACGAAGCCCCGACAAGCTGACGCGGTCATGGCCAGCCGGACATCTGTCGAGGAGGGTGCCACCAAGAAGACCCGATCGAGGTCACCCCGATCAGCTGCCGCGATCCACTCCGCAGCCTCGTCGGGGATCAGATCAGGCGTGATCGCCCCCGCACCACCGGCAGCCGCAAGATCGCGGGCGAAGCGATCGACGCCGTAACGTTCGATCGGGTTCCAGTACGACATGACGACCGGCACGGCACCGGCCTCTGCGACGCCTTCGACGGCCCGGAGCACGTCGCGCATCCCCACGCCGGCGCGGACTGCGACGTCGACTGCCTGCTGGATGGTCGGACCGTCCATCCCTGGATCGCTGTACGGGACGCCGATCTCGACCACTTCAGCACCGCCGCCAGCCGTGGCCACCATGGCCTCGATGGATGCCTCGACGGTCGGGTACCCGACCGGTAGGTAGCTGATCAACGCCGCCCGGTGCTCGGCTCGCGCCTGTCCCAGTCGGGCCGCCAGGACACTCATCTGCTGGTCACTGTTCCTCAGGAGCCCGTGCGGCCAGATTTCGCTCGGCCTCGGTTTGTGCGGCCAGGTCGAAGTACTCCGCGGCGGTGGCGACATCCTTGTCGCCTCGGCCGGAGAGGTTCACCAGGATGAGCGCGTCGGGAGCCAGCTCGCGACCCAGGACCAGGGCGCCGGCGAGTGCATGCGCGGACTCGATCGCCGGAATGATGCCCTCGGTGCGAGACAGCAGCTCAAAGGCCTTCATGGCCTCGGCATCGGTGACCGGAAGATAGTTGGCCCTCGCGGTATCGCGCAGGTAGGCATGCTCCGGGCCGACCCCCGGGTAGTCCAGGCCGGCCGAGATCGAATGCGACTCGATGGTCTGACCGTTCTCGTCCTGCAGGAGATAGGACCTCGCACCGTGCAGCACTCCCGGGAGGCCGGCGGTCAACGTGGCCGCATGCCGGCCAGTCTCGATCCCATCCCCGCCGGCCTCGAGTCCGAGCAGTCGGACGTCGTCGTCCCCGATGAACGCGGTGAAGATTCCGATCGCGTTGGAGCCGCCACCGACGCAAGCGACCACAGCATCGGGCAGCCGGCCGAACCGGTCGAGCATCTGCTCGCGGGCTTCGTCCCCGATCACACGCTGGAAATCGCGGACCATCGTCGGGAAGGGGTGCGGGCCAGCGACTGTGCCGAAAACATAGTTCGTCTTCTCGACGTTGGTCACCCAGTCGCGGAAGGCCTCGTTGATCGCATCCTTGAGGGTCCGCGAGCCAGTGGTCACCGGGATCACCTCGGCGCCGAGCAGCCGCATCCTGGCCACGTTCAGGGCCTGCCGCCTGGTGTCCTCCTCGCCCATGTACACCGTGCAGGACAGGCCCATCAGCGCTGCTGCGGTCGCGGTGGCCACCCCATGCTGACCGGCGCCGGTCTCGGCGATCACCCGGCCCTTGCCGATCCGCTGGGTAAGGAGTGACTGGCCCAGGACATTGTTGATCTTGTGCGAGCCGGTGTGGTTGAGATCCTCCCGCTTGAGCAGGATCCGGGCGCCGCCGGCGTGCTCGCTCAGTCGCTTGGCCTCGGTGATCGGGGTCGGTCGACCGGAATAGTCGCGCTGTAGAGCCCGCAGGGTTTCCCGGAAAGCAGGATCGGCTTTCGCGCTCGCATAGGCCTCGGCGAGTTCGTCGAGCGCGGCGACGAGGGCCTCAGGCACGTATCGCCCACCGTACGGTCCAAATCGGCCCGGGACCGCGACATCGTTTCCGGCCACGACATCGTTTCCGGCCACGACGTCGTTTCCGGCCACGACGTCGTTCCCACCCCCGACATCGTTCCCGGCCCTGCTGGGTGCACTCATGGTGGCCGGAGTCGGTGGAACGCTCAGCGAGCCGGACGCGGGGTCGCCGGGTGTGCGCCGGCCGTGACGAGATCGGCGACGGACTGACGCGGATTCCCCGAACGGACCAGTCCCTCCCCGACCAGGACCGCGTCCGCACCTGCGCAGGCGTAGGCGATCAGGTCGTGTGCGCCTCGTACACCGGACTCCGCGACCTTGATCACCGAGGAGGGCAATCCTGGCGCGATCCTGTCGAAGGTGCCTCGATCGACCTCGAAGGTCCGCAGGTTACGAGCGTTGACTCCGATCACGCTGGCCCCCGCGGCCAGCGCCCGGTCGGCCTCCCGCTCGTCGTGGATCTCGACGAGAGCAGTCATGCCCAGCGACTCGACGCGTTCGAGCAGGCTGATCAGCGCTTCGTCCTCCAAGGCGGCGACGACGAGCAGGCACAGATCCGCCCCCCAGGCGCGGGCCTCGTGGACCTGGTAGGGACTGACGATGAAGTCCTTGCACAGCACGGGAATTGAGACCTGATTACGCACTTGCCCGAGATCTTCGAGGCTGCCTCCGAAATGTCGCCGCTCGGTCAGCACACTCACGACCCGCGCACCACCGGCTTCATACTCACCAGCCAGCGCCGCAGGATCATGAATCTCACCGATCCTGCCCTTGGATGGCGAACGCCGCTTCACCTCGGCGATCACCCCAACCCCCGGCGCCTGTAGCGCAGCCCGAGCATCGACAGGTGACTCGCGGCGGGCAGCGGCCGCCTTGATCTTCTCTAGCGGTCGGCGTGCTTCGCGGTCGGCAAGGTCGGCACGAACGCCGCCCAGGATGTCGTCGAGCACTGTCACCTTGAGGACTTTCCCTTCGCCGTGGCCAGGTGGGCAACTGTAACTAGGGACGCGGACCCCGCTGGTCGCGGGTCGCCCCGGGAGGCTCGGTCGTACCCGCTTGAGCCGGCCCCGCTGTCGGATCCTCGCCGCGTTC
>JBPCOF010000173.1:0-6581 GCA_051000515.1 Geodermatophilaceae bacterium | reverse complement strand
CCTGGAGGACAAGACACTCGGGGATGCGGTCTTTGACGCGGCTGGCATCCGGCGACCGACGACCCTGGTCGTGCCGGCTGAGACTTCAGCGCTGCGGGCCGCGGCACGTGACCTGGACTCCGGGGCCGGAACGGTGTGGTCCGGAGATGCGCGGGAGGGTGTGAACGGGGGCGGTGAGTTCGTCCGATGGGTCCGTACGACGGGCGCAGCCGTGCGTGCCATCGAGCTGTTCGAGGCACACTGCGATCGGGTCCGGGTGGCCCCGTTCCTCGACGGTATCCCGTGCAGCATTCACGGAATCGTGCTGCCCGATGGCGTCGCCGTACTGCGGCCGGTGGAGTTGCTCGTGCTCCGAGGCGAGGACGACCGGTTCGTCTACGCCGGGATGTCCACCTGGTGGGATTCGCCGGCTCAGGATCGAGACGACAAGCGTACGGCCGCCCGCGCGGTCGGTGAACATCTGGCTCGAACCGTGGGCTTTCGCGGCGGGTTCAGCCTGGACGGAGTACTGACCGCCGAGGGCTGGCTGCCGACCGAACTCAATCCGCGCTTTGCCGGCGGCTTGACCACGATCGCCCGCGCCCTGGACGGGTTTCCGCTGCAATTCTTGCAGGCAGCGCTGGTGGCTGGGATCGATACCGGCCTGACCGCGAGTGGTCTCGAGACGGGACTGCTCGCCGCGGCCGACGAGCGACGGAACATGGTGATGCATTCGCTCAGCTCGACATCTCGTCCTGAGCAGGAGTGCACCGAAAACGTTGTCCTGCGCGACGGATCCTTGCGCCGAGCCCGCCGTGTCGAGTCGCCCATCGGGACGATCGAGTTAGGGCCCGCCGCCATAGGGGCCATGGTCCGCTTCAAGCCAGACGGCGCGACGATGACCGTCGGAGACCGGGCTGCACCGTACGCCTGCGCCATGCTGGCCTTCGCCGATCGCGAGTACGGAACCACCTTCGGCGCCTGCTCGCCGGCCCCGGACCGGCGCTGATCTTCGCCCCACCCTCTGGCGTCGGCGAAGAACCGGCGGCTGGCCCCGATGTCAGCGGTGCCAGTGCCGCCGGCGGTCCGGTACGGCGCCGATCCGCCGGGCATGCCCGTACAGCGAGAAGGCCATGAAGGCCAGAGGCCAGGCCGGCCAGAAGAATGGCGCACCGGTGGCGAAGAAGACGCCGACCAGCACCAGGGCGATGACAGCGACGGTGATCGCGTGCCGGGCCAAGCCGGTGCGAGCCACCTTTCGTGCCTCCGGGGTGTTCTCCATCAGCCGGCGTCCACCGTCAAGCAGATCGGCGGTCAGTGGCACCAGGTCGACCCGGGTACGCGCGGCGTAGACCGCAGCCAGTCGTTCGTCGGCTTCGTCGAGGGTCAGCATCCCTTGGGCGGCGGCAGCCTGCATGATCCGGGCGACGTACTCGCGCTCGCTGTCAGATGCCCGGATGTCGGCGCGATTGTCCTCGCGAATGGCCAGGTCGGTGCTCATGTCGTTCTCCTCGAATTCTCTTCTGCGTGGCCTTGTGTGCATGCCACCAAGAGTCGTCGGCCAGCACACGGTTGTCGTCAGCGGCGGGGCGCAATCGCGGCTACGTCATTCGCCGTACGTCGACCGGGGACGGCGCCCGGCCCGGCCCGGCCCGGCCCGTACGATCAGAGTCCTATGAGCGACGTGAGCCTGACCGAACAGTTGCGCGCCCGCGGGCTGCGAGTCACGTCGGCACGGGCACAGGTCCTTGACAGCGTCCAACAGCTCGAACACTGCACGCCTGAGCAGATCTACCAGCACGTCGGGCAGGACTCGCCGTCGCTGAACATCACCACCGTCTATCGGACGCTGGACCTCTTGGAGGAACTCGGCCTGATCGGGCATACCCATCTCGGCCACGGGGCTCCGGTCTACCACCTCACCGAGGACCAGCATCTGCACGTTGTCTGCCATCGATGCGAGTCGGTCATCTCGGCCGAGCCCAGCGTCCTCACCGATGTTGTGGCCACGATGGAGCGCGAACACGGCTTCCGCGTGGACGTCGGCCACGTGACGTTGTCCGGGGAATGCGCGAGCTGCCGGGCGAGTTCGCTGTAGACGTGGCAGCAGAAGTTCCGTACCGCTCAGTCCTGCTTGACGTCCCCGGCGCGGTTGCCGGTGAGGACGAGGACGCCGGGGTCGCCACTCACTACGGCGACCCACTTCGTGAACAGCGCCAGCTGGCCGAGCGCGCGGCATTCGTCGACCGGAGCCACCGCGAGATCCTGACCGTCGACGGCGTGGACCGGCTGAGCTGGCTGAACGACCTGACCACCCAAGAAGTCCGGAGTCTGGCCGACGGTCAGGTCACCGAGACTCTCGTGCTGTCGGTGACCGGTCATGTCGAGCACCACGCTCAGCTGACCGAACTCGCCGGAACCGTCTGGCTGGACGTCGAGCAAGGGACCGGGGCCGGCCTGCTGGGCTTCCTGGATTCCATGCGTTTCATGCTTCGCGTCGAGCCGCGCGCGGTCGCCGACAACTGGGCCCTGCTCACCCTGGCCGGACCGGAGTCGCCTGCGGTTCTGCGCGCGCTCGGGATCCCGACGCCTGAGACCGGCCAGGCGCTCCCGCTGACTGGAGGCGGCTGGGTACGGGCCAGTCCGGCGTCGGCGGCGGGCATCGGCTCCTACGACCTCCTCGTCGTACGGGCCGAACTCACGGCTTGGGCGGGCCGGCTTCGCGACGCCGGTGCCAGCGCCGCTGGGCTCTCGTCGTACGAGGCGCTGCGCGTCGAGGCGCGCCGCCCACGGCACGGCTTCGAGACCGACCACAAGACGATCCCCAATGAGCTGTCCTGGCTACGGACGGCGGTACACCTGACCAAAGGCTGCTACCGAGGTCAGGAAACCGTCGCGCGGGTCCACAACCTCGGGCGCCCTCCCCGCCGGGTAGCCCTCGTCCACCTCGACGGAGTCAGCGAGGCGCTTCCCGAACGGCGGACCGAGGTCACCTGGGACGGGCGTGCGGTCGGCTCGGTGACGAGCGCGGCCTGGCACTACGAGTTGGGCCCGATCGCGCTGCTCTCGCTCAAGCGCACGGTGTCCGACGATGCCGAACTTCTCGTCGCCGGCAGCATGGCTCGGATCGAGCCCGACCCCGGTGCCGTCCCGGACGACGTCGTACCGGCCGGGCGCGCGGCCAGGGACCGACTCACTGGGCGCGACGGGTCTGCCACGATCAGGGCATGAGTTCTGCGCCACCGACCACACCGTCCATCCCAGCGCCCAGCACGCTGATCACCGTCGCGCCCACGGGTGCGGAATCCAGCAAGGCCGACGTACCGGCGCTGCCGGTCACCCTGGACGAACTCGTCGCCACCGCGCGCGGCGCCGAGGCGATCGGTGCCGCGGTCATCCACGTACACATTCGCGACGACCAGGCGCGTCCCTCCCTGGATCTCGGTCGGCTGCGCGACACCGTCGCGGCGCTACGAGACGAGACCTCGCTGATCGTCCAGCTGTCCACCGGCGGATCGGTGAGTGACCCCGAAGAGAATCGGCTGCGGGTCCTCGAGGCCGCACCCGATGCGGCGAGCTGTTCGATGGGCACGGTCAACTTCGGCCGCGACGTCTTCCTCAACCGGTGGGATTTCATCGTCGAACTGCACGTGCGGATGCGCGATGCCGAGGTCGTCCCGGAGTACGAGATCTTCGACCTCGGCCAGCTGACCACCCTGCAGCGGCTGCTGGACAAGCACGGCCCGCCCTACGGCGAGCACATCCATGTCGACCTGGTGATGGGGGTACCGGGAGGGATGCCGGGTACGGCCCACGCCCTGGTCGCCGCCGTCGGCGTCCTGCCGGCCGGTGCCACCTTCGCCGCGACCGGTGTCGGTCGGACCTCGATCCCAGTGATGCTCGCCGCGCTCTCGGCCGGCGGTCACCTGCGGGTCGGAATGGAGGACACGTTGACCTATGCACCCGGAGAACCGGTACGGGACAACACTCAACTCGTCGCGCGCGCTGCCGGGATGGCCAAGATCGCCCAGCGCCCACCGATGTCGGTCGCGGACGCACGGACTTTGCTCGGCGTACGCCCGTTGGCAGCGGTCAGGTGAGCGCGGCCCTGCCGAACCCGGTTCTGGTTGAGGTGGTTCGCGGCGGTCTCGTGGAGTCGGTGCACCGCGGCAGTGCGCTCGTTCTGGGGCCCGATGGCGGTGTCCTTGCAGCAGTCGGCGATCCGAACCAAGTCACCTTTCCCCGGTCCGCGGTCAAACCGTTGCAAGCGATCGGAATGCTTGGTGCCGGACTGGTACTGCATGAGGCGGCCTTGGCGATCGCGACCGGCTCGCACTCCGGCGAACCCGGTCACGCCGACTGCGTCCACACGACGCTGGAATCGGCTGGGCTGTCCGTGGCGGACCTGCAGTGTCCGGCCGCGTTGCCGATGAACGAGGCCGCCCGTGATGCCGTACTGGCGGCGGGAGGTGGACCGCAGCGCGCGTACATGAACTGTTCGGGCAAGCACGCTGCGATGCTGCTCACCTGTCTGGTCAACGGATGGCCGACGGACTCGTATCTGGACGCTGGACACCCGTTGCAGGTCCACCTTCGCGGCGTGCTGGCCGAATACGCCCGGGAAGCGCTCGACCCGGTCACGGTTGATGGCTGCGGCGCACCGCTGTACGGGATGACCCTCACCGGGCTGGCCCGGGCGTTCCTGCGATTGGCCGACGAGTCCGGACCGGCCCGGGCGGTCGCTGACGCCATGCGGACGTACCCGTTCTTCGTCGCCGGCACCGGTCGGGAGGACACCGAGTTGATGACCGAACTCCCGAACCTGCTCAGCAAGGCCGGCGCCGAGGGCGTGCATGTTGCAGCCGTACCAGGTGGCGGCGCGGTCGTAGTGAAGGTGGACGACGGCAACGAGCGCGCCCGGATGCCGGTGATCGTGGCCGGTCTGCGCCGACTCGGCCTGACCGGCGAGGTGCTGGATCGTTGGGCGACCGGAAAGGTGCTCGGCGGCGGTCGACCGGTCGGCGCGATCTGTGCCGCGGGGGGCCTGCTCGCCGGCGTCTGCTAGCAGGACTGCCTGCGCCGTGAGGCAGGTCACGGAGACATTGCTTGCTGTGTGCTTGCTGTAGCTAGCAGTCCGTCGTATCGTCGACGGCATGGCGAGCTTGACCGAATCAGTGCGCGACGTGGGTGGGTTCATCCGCGAGCAGCGTGAGACCGCCAAGGTGTCGCTGCGCCAACTGGCCCGAACGGCTGGAGTGAGCAATCCCTATCTCAGCCAGATCGAGCGGGGCCTGCGCAAGCCCAGCGCCGAGATCCTGGCCCAGATCGCCAAGGGCCTGCAGATCTCCGCCGAGTCGCTCTATCAACAGGCCGGCCTGTTGGAAGAACGCTTGGGCGATGCGCAGGTGGCGACCGCCATTCGGCTCGACCCGCACCTTTCCGAACGACACAAGCACGTGCTTCTCGAACTCTACGACACCTTCTGCCGCGAGCACGTCCAGACCACAGCACCTCAGACCACAGCACAAAAGACCGATTCAATACCCAAGGAGGAGACAGCATGAGCATCACCCACGACGTCCAAACGCTCGGCAAGGACCTGAGCAACGAGGCGAAGGCCACCGGCGAGAACGCCTTCGCGCAGGGCAAGACCGCGATCGCGACGGCTCGCACACCGCTGTACGCCGTCATCGGCGCCAGCGACCACGCCGCCAAGCTCGCCCGCGGCCTCGTCGCCGACCTGCGTACCCGTGCAGAGGCATTGCCGATCGACCTGATGAACCGCGCGGAAGGCCTGCCAGGTGACGTTCGTGGCGCGGCCGACGAGGCCCGTCAGCGCGCCAGCGCCCAGGCGGCCGCAGTTCGCCCCGAGGCCGTCCGCGAGGCAGTCCGCGAGGTCCTGTCCGAAGCGGTCTCTACCGCTCGTAGGACCGTTCGCCGGTATGAGAAGCGCGGTCAGATGGTGGTCGCTGACTTCCGTCGCGCTCCCAGCTTCATCCACGCGCTGAAAGGTGCCGAGAACGCGGTCGACCGGGTGGAGGACGCACTCGAGGACCTGATCGACGACGCTCAGAGCGAGCTCAAGGGCGCCCGCAGGTCGGCTGGCAGCACCGCCACCAGGGCCAAGGCGACCGTGCGCAAGGCCAGCACCAAGCCGACCTCGAGCAGGAACGGCTCCGCCACAAAGGCCACGCCTGTGAAGTCGAGGGCGATCAGCAAGTCCACGGCTGCCAAGGTGACGGCCGCCAAGGCAGCGACCAAACGCGCCCCGGCAAAGACTGCGACCAGCAAATCCGGTTCGAGCAAGGCGTCCACGAAGAACTGAGCAAACCGCTTCGACTCCGCACTGCGGACGACCGAAGTTAGCAGGCACGACGAGCCCCGGCAGAGGTTGCCGGGGCTCGTTGCGTCCCCTGGCGCGAGATCACCGCGTACTCTCGACCGCGTGGGAGTGGTCGAGCAGTGGATCATGGCTGTCCTCTACTGGGGCGCGTTGGCGTTGCACGTCGCCGCCTTCATAGATGCGACGATCCGACCGAATGCCGGGTATGTGGCCAACGAGCGGCTCACCAAGCCGGCCTGGATGGGGATCACCGCGCTGG
>JBPCOF010000167.1:0-3978 GCA_051000515.1 Geodermatophilaceae bacterium | reverse complement strand
CCGGCAGCCTGCGCTGCAGCGGCGAGACCGGCAGCTATCCCGACTGGGGCCGGCTGCTCGAGGGCACACCCGCCGACCTCTACCCGGGTCCGGACGGCCTCGTCATCGGGTTCAACCCCGAGTACCTGGGCCGGTTCGCCAAGGCCCGCGAGCACCCGAGCGACCCCATGAAGCTCACCATCCGGGGACCGGCCAAGGCGGTGGTGGTCTGGCGGCTGGACCGGCTGGGCCGGTCGCTGCGGCATCTGATGGAGACCGTCGCCGACCTCGAGCGCCGCGGGGTGACCTTCCTCAGCCTGACCGAACAGATCGACACCTCGACTCCGGGTGGGAAGCTCGTCTTCCACCTGTTCGGGGCTCTGGCCGAGTTCGAACGGGATCTCATTCGAGAACGCACGCTCGCCGGCCTGACCGCGGCTCGAGCTCGTGGCAGGAGCGGGGGACGGCCAACGGTGTGGACCCCGGACAAGCTCCGGGCTGTCGTGGAGCTGCAACAGGCGGGACAGCACGACGTGGCCACCATCGCCCGGGTGCTGGGCGTCAGCCGAGCCTCGGTGTACCGAGCGCTGAACTCCGGGGCATGACATTGCCAACGCGGAGGCCCGGAGATCCAGTGGAACCTCGGCGGGAGCAGACCATGGCTCAGCGGACGGCTGCTGGGGTCCCTGCCCGGCTGTTGGCTGAACAGCCGGTGCAATCGGGCTTACCCCGTCCCGCTAACCTGCCCCGCTGAATAGAGGTCCGACCAGCGCCGGCCCCGCCCCTGGGCGGCGTGCGCGACAATGGGAATGACCAGGCCGCTCGGTGCCGCCCAATGGAAAGACATCAGATTGAGCACCTGCGCCGCGCGATCCTCCGCCTCCGGCACCGAGAGCACTGCCTCGTCATGAAGGAACAGCCGCAGGTACCGGAGCAGGTCCGCCTCCACAAGCCGCATCAGTCCGACCATCGCCAGATCACGAGCGCACGCCTGGGCCACTCGGGCCGGCGCCGTGGTGTGCGCCTTGAGCGGGTCCCCGGCGACGAAACGGCCGGTTCCAGTCGGGAGCATCAGGCCCTGTCTGGCGAGCCCGCGCATCTCGTCCTGCCACCGCCGAACTCCGGGGTAGCGCCCGAAGTATTCGGCGATCATCCCTTCGGTGTCGGCGACGGACATGCCCGTCTGCTCGGCGATGGCCACGGCACCACGGCCGTAGTTGATGCCGTGGGTGATCGCCTTGGCCTGCTGTCGGTGCTGGTCGTCGCCGAAGAACAGACGCGACATCTCGGCATGGACGTCGCTTCCGGGCCGGAACAGCTCGGCATAACCGCGGTCGCCTGAGAGGCCGGCCACGCAGCGGGCGTCGATGCCGGACAGATCGGCCGCGAGAAGGTATGAACCTGGCTCTGCCAGGATCAAGTCACGATCCCGCAGCAGCCGCTCGTTCCGATGGCCCATGCCGAGGATGTTGGGACAAACCGAGGTCCAACGCCCGGTGACCGTCTCCATCGAGTACTTCGGGTGCACCCGGTCACCGACTAGATGCGCCTGGAGCTGCCGCGGCACGGCACTCATCCGCATCAGCTCCTCGATGGCGGAGCAGACCTCGGCGAAGCACGTGCTCCGAGACTCACCGGCCTCCGAAGTGAGCACAGCCAGGGTGATCTGGGGCATCCCGTCCGGGCGAGCGGGCCAGCCCGGTCCGGCCAGGCGCGCGAACGCCGCTAGGCCGGCGCCGGTCGTCCAGGGCTTGGGGCTGTCCGCTGCCGCCTCAGGCAGAGAGAGCTGCCGCACCAGGGAAGACCTCAACCTCGACTCTCGGCGGCTCTGCTCCGACAACCGGCGTGGCAGCAGCGGCCCGTCGACCCGCACCCCGGTGCGACTCATGTCCTCGGCGAGCTGGTCGATGCGCCGCCGTTCTTCCTCCCCGACGTGCACCCGAACCGGGGCAGCACCGGCGTCACGAGGGAGGGAGGGATCGGAGGGAGCACTCTCTCTGCCAACCTGGGTTGAGGCACCCGCCCCCTGACAATCAGTGACCCGAGGGCGGGGATGGAGAGTTCCGCGACATGACGATGACCATGACTGTGCTCGACCGGTCGCCCGGGATCGCAGATCCTGGGCGGGTGGCCAACGCTGATCATCGACGTCCCGACCCGGAGGTGCCCGAGAGGGCCCGCCGGCGGACGTTCACTGCGAAGTACAAGCTGGCGGTGCTCGCGACCTACGATGCGGCCCCCGAAGGCGAGAAGGGCGCGGTGCTGCGCCGCGAGGGCCTGTACTCCAGCCACATCGTGGACTGGCGGCGGGCGCGTGACACCGGGGCATTGGCCGGGCTCAGCGCTCCCCGTGGCCGACCGCGACGTGACCCGCAGCAGGAGCGGATCACCCGCCTGGAGCAGGAGAAACGACTACTGGAGCAGGAGTTGGCCAAGGCCCGCTTCGTGGTCGACGTGCAAGCAAAACTGCACGCGCTCTTGGAGACCATCTCCGAGGGCGCGGACACCGAGCCGAAGTCGACGCAGTGATCGACGAGGCGATCACCACCCTCGCTGAGCGAGTGGGTGTCCGGGCGGGCTGCGACGCGGTCGGCGCCGCGCAGGCCGGCTACTACCGCCGCCACCGCACCAGCCCTGCCCCGACCCGCCCGGCGCCGACGCCGCACCGGGATCGCGTCCAGCCGCGTGCCCTGTCCGTTGGGGAACGCCAGGCGATCCTCGAGGTACTGCACAGCGACCGCTTCGTCGACCTGGCACCGGCCGAGGTGTGGGCGATCCTGCTTGATGAGGGCCGCTACCTCGGCTCGCAGTCCACCTTCTACCGGCTGCTGCGCGCCGCGAGCGGAACCCGCGAACGACGCCGGCACGCCACCCACCCAGCCGCGGTGAAACCCGAACTGGCCGCCACCGGACCGAACCAGGTCTACTCCTGGGACATCACCAAGCTGCACGGCCCGGCGAAGTGGACGTACTACTACCTCTACGTGATCCTCGACATCTACTCCCGTTACGCCGTCGGCTGGATGTTGGCCACCCGCGAATCTGCGGCCCTGGCCGAGAAGCTGATCGCCGACACCTGCGCCAAGCAGCACATCAGCCGCGGCCAGTTGACCGTCCACGCCGACCGGGGCTCGTCGATGACCTCCAAGCCGGTCACGTTCCTGCTCGCCGACCTCGGCGTCACCCAATCCCACAGTCGTCCGCACGTGTCCAACGACAACCCATTCTCCGAGTCGCAGTTCAAGACCATGAAATACCGGCCCGACTTCCCCGCCCGCTTCGACTCCATCGAGGCCGCCCGAGCGCACTGCCAGGCGTCCTTCACCTGGTACAACGACCATCATCGCCATGGCGGCCTGGGGCTGCACACGGCCGCCGACGTTCACCACGGACACGTGCACGCCGTTCGCGAGCAACGTGCCGTCACCCTGTCCGCCGCCTACGGCGCGCACCCCGAACGGTTCGTCAGCAAGCCGTCCGAGCCGCCGAAGATCCCCACCCACTCGTGGATCAACCCACCCGAGGAGACGGAGGCCATCGCTCAGTAATAGCAGCGCACCGGTGCCTCATTCTGGTTGACAGATTCCGGTTGCGTACAGCTCGGTGGCTTGAGGCTCGGAGTGGAAACACCAGCCGCCGGTCTACATGGGTAACCGGGTGACTCCTGGCTACCGACTTGTCTTGGCACCTCCACCGGTCCCGGATTACCTGCGTCTCCGGCAGGAAGCCGGGCTGTTGCCGAAGACCGAGGCGCAGGCCACGGCTGCGCTACCTGGCAGTTGGGCTGCCTGCCATGTCGTGGCGGAAGGCGGAGGGGAGGTCGTTGGCATGGGGCGCCTGCTCGGGGATGGGGGCTGGTACTTCCACGTCGTCGACATGGCGGTTCTTCCTGCGCACCAGCGGCGCGGTTTGGGCGACGCGATACTCGGTGCCCTGCTGAACCGCGTGCGGGAAGTGGCTCCCCCCGGCGCTTACGTCAACCTGCTCACGGACCCGCCT
>JBPCOF010000163.1:0-14401 GCA_051000515.1 Geodermatophilaceae bacterium | reverse complement strand
TGCAACGCAGAGGCGGTGGCCACCATCTTCGTCATCGACATGATCCGGTAGTGCGTATCCGGAGTAACCGGATCGTCACCGCCTCCGGCCACGCGGGGACCAGCGGCACCCTCGTAGATGACGCCGTCGCGATCGGCCGCGATGGCCACCGCATTCGGCACTGCGCCACTGTCCACAGCATCCTGCAGAATCTTGTCGATCGAGCCCGTCGAACTTGTCACGGTCGGTCTCTCCCTATCCTCGGCGTGGCATCAATGAGACCGACCTGTACCCCTGCGGCGCCGGTCACCATATTCGCGTGTTCCACAGGAACGGTTTGCCCCGGATGGCACGATGAGCAGGTGACGCAGGAGCCGGTGACCGCGCCGGTTCCGGTAGTGAGCGGTCAACCTCGACCGGCGGCCTCTGACCGAGTGTGGACGCTCCCGAACGGCCTGTCGTTTCTCCGGCTGGCCGGTGTGCCGCTGTTTGTGTATCTGTTGCTCGGTCCGGAAGCCGACGGCTGGGCGATCGCCATCCTGATGGTGGCCGGAGTCACCGACTGGGCTGACGGCAAGCTCGCCCGGATGCTGAACCAGAGCAGCCGCCTCGGCGCCCTTCTGGACCCGGCGGCAGACCGGCTCTACATCCTGGCCACGCTGATTGCTTTTGTGATACGCGACGTCGTACCGATCTGGGTGGTCGCGATCATTCTCGGCCGGGACGTCCTGGTCGGTCTCAGTCTGCTCGTCCTGCGCCGGCACGGGTATCAAGCACTTCAGGTGAACTACGTGGGCAAGGCGGCCACGTTCAATCTGTTGTACGCCTTCCCCCTGCTGCTCCTCGCGGTAGGGACAACCGGGGTTGCGACGTTCGTGGCGCCCCTGGCCTACGCCTTCACGGCGTGGGGTGGGGTCCTCTATGTCCTGTCCGGTATCTCCTACGTCCGCCAGGTCTTCGAGATATCCGCTTCCGATTCCCCGCATCCGGCGCCGATGTCATGACCGACAACCAGATGCGATCGGAGTCGTTGCTCCGTCGTTTGCTGGACGACACACTCGATCCGGCCTACGAGCAGGCCGCCGAGCGTCATGCCCGCGCGCCAGTCACACAGGGGAAGCCGCGTGGGTGGACCCAGGGCCTGCTACTGGCGGCTTGCCTGACGCTGATCGGGGCGTTGAGCACGGTCGTCATCTCACAGGTCCGCTCGTCGGCGCCACAACGGGCGGAGTTACGCGAGGCATTGATCCAGGACATCACCGACCAGCGCGTGGCCGGAGACCTGCTCCAGGAACGACTGGCCGAGGTACGCGATGAGGCGACCCGGGTCCGTCAGCAGTTGCTGGCGGCTACCTCGCAGGGACAAAGCGCGCTGGACGAACTCGATCGTGCTGAAAGCGGAGCCGGGCTGACGGCGGTGCAGGGGCCGGGACTGCTCGTCACGCTCACAGATGCGCCTGCACCGGAGGGCGGTGGGGACAATCTCGGCCGGATTCTCGATCGTGATATCCAATCCGTGGTGAACGAACTCTGGGCTGCTGGGGCCGAAGCGGTGGCCATCGACGGGCAACGACTTGGCCCGACCACAAGCATCCGCTCGGCTGGTCAGGCGATCCTGGTCGACTTTCGCCCGATCACCAATCCCTATCTGATCGAAGCGATCGGGCCGGCCAGCATGTTCGATCAGCTCCTGGAATCCGATGCGGGGCGGACCTTGGCCTCGTACGCGTCGGCCTTCGGACTCGGTCTGGATGTGCGACCCGAGGAGCAGATCGACCTGTTGCCCGGCACCGGGGCTGCGCTGGGCCAGGCGGAGCCGGTCCCACTCCGTGGTGACCGGCGAGGGCAGGGCGGGCCGTGAAGGGCATCCGCACGGGTCCACTCATTCCTATCCTCGGGCTTGCCGCCGGTGTCGCAGCTGGGGTCTGGCTCGACCCGAGCGTGCCCACGTCGTTGCAGCCCTACCTGCCGATCGCGGTCGTGGCGGCGTTGGACGCGGTGTTCGGTGGGGTACGCGCGCGGTTGGACGGGATCTTCGACGCCAAGGTCTTCGTCGTGTCCTTCATCTCCAACGTGGTCGTCGCCGCGTTGATCGTCTTCCTCGGTGACCAACTCGGTGTCGGAGCTCAGTTGTCGACGGCTGTGATCGTCGTCCTGGGCATCCGGATCTTCGGCAATGTGGCCGCCATTCGCCGGCATCTGTTCCGAGCGTGAGGAAGTGGCAAGAGACGACGTGAGGACCTCTGGAGCAGAACCCGCGCCCGAGCCGGTCCGGCAGCCCAAGGACGAGTTGGCGAAGGCGCCCATCCGGGCTGCTCCCACGCGGCCGTGGGTGGCCGTTGTGCTGATCGGCTTGCTCTGCGCCATGCTCGGTTTTGCTCTGGCGGTGCAGCTGCGAACGGTCGATTCCGACCAGGGCCTGGCCGGTGCCCGCGAGGAAGACCTGGCGCGGATCCTGGCCGACCTGGAGTCCCGTCAGGACCGCCTGCGCAGCGAGATCGGCGAGCAGCAGGATCTCCTCGAGCAACTGGGCAGCGGCGAGGACTCGGCCGCCGCAGCGGTCGAGGAGGCTCGACGACAGGCCGAGGCCCTGGCCATCCTGAACGGGACGATCGCGGCCGTGGGCCCGGGATTGACCATCACGATCAGAGATCCGGACTCGAAGGTGGATTCGGCAATCTTGCTCGACGCGGTGCAAGAGCTGCGGGGGGCCGGTGCGGAGACCATGCAGGTGGCCGGTGTGCGGATCGGCGTGTCCAGTGCTCTGGTTGGGGAAGCCGGAGACATCCGGATCGACGGTATCGAGGTTTCCGCGCCGTACGAGATCGTGGCCATCGGTGACAGCCAGACCCTGGCCACGGCTATGCAGATTCCCGGCGGCGTGGAGGACAAGGTGGTCCAGGCAGGGGGGAGCATCGACATCGTTGCGGCCGATGGGGTCACCGTCGATGCCTTGCGACCCCTCGATGAGCCTGAATACGCTGAGCCCGCTCCCGATCCCGACGATTGATCTCGAAACTCGCCTCGCCCTGACCTGTAGACCTGATGAGAGGCCGACCGTGGCAGTACCGGATGACCGCAAGTACAGCGAGCAGCACGAATGGATGCTCCTGACCGCGCAGGACCCGACGGTTGCTCGGGTTGGCATCACCGATTTCGCGCAGGGCGCCCTAGGCGACATCGTCTTCGTACAACTGCCAGCCGAGGGCGATGAGGTGACCGCGGGTGAACCCTTCGGTGAAGTCGAGTCGACGAAATCGGTCTCCGACGTGTACTCGCCGTGTACCGGAACCGTACGGACGCACAACGCCGATCTCGACGAGAGCCCGGAACTGGTCAACAGCGACCCGTACGGCGATGGGTGGCTGGTCGAGATCGCTGTGTCCGGCGATTGCGCTGAGCTGGACGAGATGTTGGACGCCGCTGGGTATCAGGAGTTCCTCGAACGATCCTGATGGACTGGTCACCACCGGATGCACTGGTGCCAGGGGGAGACCCTCGACGTATGGTTGACCCTCAAAGCCGAACCAGCCAGCTGGGCATGGCAACAGCACGGACAGGAGAATGAGCCGGCGTGTATTGCACTCAATGTGGGCACGAGAATCCCGACAGCAGCCGGTTCTGCGCCCAATGCGGGCACGCGCTTTCGCGCAGCAACGAGCGGCCGTTGGGCGATACCACAAAGGTCATTCCCAAGGTCGGTGGCGAGGACTCCGCCGAGATTCCCGAGGTCGCCGACGAGGCGCACGGAGCCTCCCGTGACGGCGGCGTCGTCGAGTCACTGCCACCGGGCTCGGCCCTGTTGGTCGTCAAGCGGGGCCCGAACGCCGGCAGCCGATTCCTGCTGGATCGCGAGGTGACCACCGCGGGGCGGCATCCCGACAGTGAGATCTTCCTCGACGATGTGACCGTCTCGCGGCGGCACGTGGAGTTTGTGCGCGAGACCAAGGGATTCCTGGTCCGCGATGTCGGCAGCCTGAACGGCACCTACGTCAACCGCGAGCCGATCGACACCGCGATCCTGGCCGGCGGTGACGAGGTACAGATCGGCAAGTTCCGCCTCATCTTCCTGACGCCTGGCGCTGGTGAGGGTGCTGCGGACTCGTGAGCGAAGCGGATGGAGCAACCTCTCGTGAGGGCCAGGGCAAGCTGAGCATCGGCGAGGTACTGGCCGAGCTGCGCACGGAGTTCCCAACGGTGACGATCTCCAAGATCCGCTATCTCGAGGCCGAAGATCTGATCACTCCGGAGCGCACCGTCTCGGGCTACCGGAAGTTTGCGCATGAAGATCTCTCGCGGTTGCGCTACGTCTTGGCGGCTCAGCGCGACCAGTACCTTCCGCTGCGGGTGATCAAGGAACGCCTCGATGCTCTCGACCGTGGGCTGCAAGCTGATTCGGGAGGCGGAGCACCTCGTGCGCCTCATCTGTCGGCGGCTCCGGGTCTCCCCGACGCCGAGGACTTCGTGTCCGGTACGAGTGACGTGCGGGTATCGGTACAGGAGCTGTGCGCGGCCACCGGGCTTGCCGCTGATCAGGTGGCGCAGTTGATGGACCTGCGAATCCTGGTTGCTCGCCCCGCCGGGTCGGGCTTCTTCGATGCCGACGCCCTGATGATCGCGCGGACCATTGCCGAGATGGCGCGCTTCGGTATCGAGGCACGCCATCTGCGCGCCTACCGGGCTGCAGCCGACCGCGAGATCGGACTCTTCGAGCAGGTACTGGCGCCGCTGTTGCACAGTCGCGGTCCCGATGCCAGCGCCCGCGCAGAGGAGAACACCCGCGAACTGGCGGCGCTGTCAGTTCGGCTGCACGCCACACTGGTCAAGACCGGACTCCCGGCAGCCCTCCGCCGCTGACTGCGTCAGCGCCAAGGGAATTTCGACCAGTTCGGTGGCAGTTGATTCCGCACCTCAGCCGACAACCGTGACGTGTACGGTCGTCCATGACGGCGAAGGCCCTCGATGGTGGAGGAAAACGAGATGACGATGCGCGAACTCAGCGTCATCGGCGTACGCGTCGAGCTGCCGGCCAACCAGCCGATCCTGCTGCTCAAAGAGGTCGACGGCGAGCGGTGTCTGCCTATCTGGGTGGGGGCGGTCGAGGCGGCCGCCATCGCCTTCGAACAGCAGGGGGTTCGGCCGGCAAGACCCATGACCCATGATCTCCTGCGCGATGTCATCGCCGCGCTCAACGGCACCCTCGAAGCTGTACACATCACCGAGATGAAGGACGGCACGTACTACGCCGAACTGTTGTTCACCGGGTTTCCGCGGGTCAGTTCCCGGCCCTCGGATGCGGTGGCCCTGGCCGTTCGCAGCGGGGCGAAGATCTTCGGTGCGGAGGAATTGCTCGACGAAGTCGGCATCGTCATCCCGGACGAGCAGGAGGACGAGGTGGAGAAGTTCAAGGAGTTCTTGGACACCATCACTCCAGAGGACTTCGGCGGCAAGCAGGCCAAGTAGCGATGAAACCCTTGACCTGCCCATGAGGGTTAGCTTTCCGACACGCCGCAACTCGCGTTGACCCGTACCTCGTCTCGGGCCTACCGTCGTGAGCAATTACCACGGTGTGACTTACCCTTGCGGCATCAGCGACAGGGGAAGTGCGGCCGCCCGAGTCGGCGAGGAGATCAGACATGACCGAACGCGGCAGTCAACGCCCAGGGGGCGAGCGCCCTAGGTCAGAGCAGAACGAGCCGGCTCAGCAGACGCTGTTCAGTACCGCCGAGATTTCCGGGGTCAGCTATGACGAGGCGGCCCGTGAGGCCGTCGGTTTCCGTGGGCCGGTCGCCTGCAGCGCGGCCGGCATCACGTATCGGCAGTTGGACTACTGGGCCCGGACCGCGCTGGTCGAGCCGACTGTGCGCGCCGCAACCGGATCTGGCACTCAGCGGCTCTACTCCTTCCGGGACATCCTGGTCCTCAAGGTCGTGAAGCGCCTGCTCGATGCCGGGGTATCCCTACCCAACATCCGTAAAGCCGTCGAGTTCCTGCGCGGCCGGGGCGTACGTGATCTTGCGAACATCACCCTGCTCTCTGACGGCGCCAGCGTGTACGAATGCTCATCGGCCGAGGAGGTCGTCGATCTGCTCGCAGGAGGACAGGGTGTCTTCGGAATCGCCGTGTCCGGCGCGCTGCGTGAACTCACGGGTTCGCTGCACACGCTGCCGGCCGAGCGCGCCGATGGCCGCAGCGCAGGAGCCGAGCCCGACGAACTCGCTGGTCGTCGCCAACAGCGTGCCGTTTCCTAACCGCCCGCTGGTAGCTTCGCTCGGGTGTTGACACCCGTACCTCCGCAGGACCGGCAACCGGCGAGAACCTTTGCCGACCGCCACATCGGACCACGAGCCGACGATTCTGCGCACATGCTCAGGACGGTCGGCTATGAGAGCCTCGACGCGCTCACCGATGCTGCCGTACCTGGCAACATCGGTGATAGCCAAGCGCTGTCAATACCTCGGGCGTGTTCGGAGGTCGACGTTCTGTCCGCGCTGCGGACCATCGGCGCCAAGAATCAGGTGCGCACCTCGATGATCGGTCTGGGCTACTACGACAACTACACACCGGCGGTCATCACCCGCCGGGTGTTGGAGAGCCCAGCCTGGTATACCGCGTACACGCCGTATCAGCCTGAAATCAGCCAGGGTCGGCTCGAGGCGCTGCTGAACTTTCAGACGATGGTCGCCGACCTGACCGGACTCGGCGTGGCCAATGCTTCGCTGTTGGACGAGGCGACTGCGGCCGCCGAGGCAATGACGCTGGCCCGACGGGCCACCAAGTCCGCCCAGGGCGGCGCGTTCCTGGTCGATGCCGACGTCTTTCCACAGACGTTGGCTGTGCTGAAGACACGGGCTCGACCGTTGGGACTCGATGTCGTCGTCGCTGACCTGAGCGCAGGTCTCCCAGCTGGTGAGTACTTCGGCGTGCTGGTGCAGTACCCAGGTGCCAGTGGTGCGGTTGTCGATCACGCGGCCCTGGTCGCCGGGGCGCACGAGCGGGGAATGGTCGTGGTCGCAGCTGCGGACCTGCTCGCTCTCACGGTCCTCCGCCCGCCCGGCGAGATCGATGTCGACGTCGTCGTCGGGACGACGCAGCGCTTCGGAATACCGCTCGGCTTCGGGGGACCGCACGCGGGCTACATGGCGATTCGCGATGGGATGGCCAGGCAGCTGCCGGGCCGTCTGGTCGGGTTGTCCGTCGACGCGGACGGAGATCCTGCCTATCGACTGGCCCTGCAGACCCGCGAACAGCACATCCGCCGGGAAAAGGCGACCTCCAACATCTGCACTGCACAGGTGCTGTTGGCCGTCATTGCGTCGATGTACGCGGTCTATCACGGGCCCGAAGGTTTGGCCGCGATCGCGCACCGCGTACACGGGCATGCCGCGGGACTTGCAAAGGTATTGCGCGACAACGGAAACCAGCTTGCTGATCTACCGTTCTTCGACACCCTCACCGTACGGGTGGTCGGCCGTGCAGACGAGATCCTCGCGGCTGCGTTGGAACTCGGCGTCAACCTGCGACGCGTTGATGCCGATCATGTGGGCATCTCCTGCGACGAACGCACCTCAGCCGAGCACCTCGCCTCGGTGGCCAAGGCGTTCGGAGCGTCCACAGTGGACCTCATGCACGCAGACGAGCAAGGGGAGAGCGGGCTCGAGTTGATTCCGGAGCGGCTGCGCCGCACCTCTGCCTACCTCACTCACCCGGTGTTTTCCGCTCACCGGTCCGAGACTTCGCTCTTGCGCTACATGCGTTCGCTGTCGGACAAGGATCTGGCTCTGGACCGGACGATGATTCCGCTGGGCTCATGCACGATGAAGCTGAACGCCGCGGCCGAGATGGAGTCGATCACCTGGCCGGACTTTGCCGGGATACATCCCTTCGCTCCGGCCGAACAGACTGCTGGCTATCAGCAGTTGATCGCTGAGTTGTGCGCTGACCTGGCCGAGATCACCGGCTACGCCGCGATCAGCGTGCAGCCGAACTCGGGGGCGCAGGGCGAATTCGCCGGACTACTGGCCATTCGTTCCTATCACGACGCCAACGGCGAACATGAACGCACGGTCTGCCTCATCCCGTCGTCGGCTCACGGCACAAACGCGGCCAGTGCCGTCATGGCCGGAATGCAGGTCGTCGTCGTGGCCTGCGATGGACGCGGCAACGTCGATCTCGACGACCTGCAAGGCAAGATCGAGAAGCACCGCGACGTGTTGGCTGCCATCATGATCACCTACCCGTCGACTCATGGTGTCTTCGAAGCAGCGATCACCGACATCTGCGCCGCAGTCCATGAAGCCGGCGGTCAGGTCTACGTCGACGGGGCGAACCTGAACGCGCTGATCGGCTTGGCCAAGCCTGGTCAATTCGGCTCCGATGTGAGCCACCTCAATCTGCACAAGACCTTCTGCATCCCGCACGGCGGCGGCGGTCCCGGCGTTGGACCGATCGGCGTGCGAGAGCACCTGATCCCGTTCCTGCCCAACCATCCGCTGGTCGAAGCTGCCGGGCCCGCGACCGGCCCCGGACCCGTATCGGCCGCCCCGTGGGGATCGGCCGGCATCCTGCCGATCTCGTGGGCCTACATCAGGTTGATGGGACCCGACGGGTTGCGGCGGGCGACGCAGAACGCGATTCTGGCTGCGAATTACATCGCCGTGCGGTTACGCGAGCACTACCCGATCTTGTATGTCGGTGCGGACGGTCTGGTGGCTCATGAATGCATCCTCGACGTCAGACCGCTCACCAAAGCCTCCGGTGTCACGGTCGATGACATCGCCAAGCGACTCATCGACTACGGCTTCCATGCCCCGACGATGAGCTTTCCCGTCGCTGGGACACTGATGGTCGAGCCGACCGAGAGTGAGGATCTCGCCGAACTCGACCGGTTCGTGGAGGCGATGATCGCCATCCGGGCGGAGATCAGCGCGGTCGAAGCGGGGGAGTGGGAGTCAACCGAGAATCCGCTGCGCCAGGCCCCGCACACGCTGAAGATGCTGACCAGGGAGTGGGTGCACGCCTACGACCGAGCCACGGCGGTGTTCCCGGTGCCATCGCTGGTCGGTCGGGGATATCTCAGCCCCGTGCGGCGCATCGACGGTGCCTACGGGGACCGCCATCTGGTCTGCAGCTGCCCACCGGTGTCGGACTACGCCGACTGACGGGTCCGGTCTCGGGGCGGAGCCGGCTGGTCGACCGCTCAGACCGCAGCAGCGTGCGGCCGACGGGAGGAGATGACGCGCCCATTGGGCAGGATCTCGCCGTTGTCTTCGAAGAGGACCACTCCGTTGCACAGCAGGCTCCACCCCTGTTCAGGATGGCTGTGCACCACGTGCGCGGCGTCGCGCCCGGCGCTGTCCGCAGATGGACAGCAGGGCTGGTGGGGACACATCCCGTTACTCACTCTTTCCTACTTCAATTCGTGCGGTTCGTGCCGGTGGAGAAGCCACCTGCACAGTGTGACGCAGACGACGCCGAGCCCAGCCTAGGCGGAGTCCGGCGTGTCGACCACCGTGCTGCGCAGTCTGTGTGCACAACGATCTGATCACGGCAGCGACTCGATCCAAGCCATTGTAGGGCTGAATATCCGCAGGGGCCAACGAGGCACCCGCTGGTAGTGACTCCTAGTCTGTCGAAATGGCTGACATCCGGACGATCGCTCCGTCCGAGCTCCATGCGTGGAGCGTGGCTGTGCGCCGGGGGTTTCTCAACCCGTCCGAAGTCGACGATTCCGAGCAGCGTCGCGGACTGACCCCGTTGGAACGAACGTGGGGAGCCTTCGAAGATAACCGGATCGTGGCCACTCTGCGCAGCTTTCCGGTGCAGATCACCCTGCCGGGCGCCCGGGCGATCCCGGCGGCGGCGGTGACTCAGGTGACCACCACGGCCACACATCGACGGCAGGGGCTGGCCGGTCGACTCATCACGGCTGACCTTGCTGCTTGTCGAGAACGTGCGGAGCCGTTGAGCCTTCTGATCGCCGCGGAGTGGCCGATCTATGGCCGCTGGGGCTACGGGCCGGCAACCGAATCGCAGTGCTACACCGTCGACACCCGCCGGACGCGGATGGCCGAGAGCTCACCGGCCACTGTCGAACTCGTGGGCGTGTCCGACTTTCGTCTGGCTGCCGCGCAGTTGTACAACAACGTCCAGCGCCGGCAGGTCGGTGAGATCAGTCGCCCGGACTGGTTCTGGGACGTCGATCTCGGCATCCTGGCTCTTGCGGCCAGGCCGGACGTGCCGCCGGCTTTTCACCTATTGGCCCGCAATGGCGCAGGATCTGTGATCGGAGCCGCGCGGTATCGGGTGGAGACGACCTGGGATGCGATGCTGCCCGCTGCCACGGTGACCGTGGACATGCTGGTGTGCCAGGAGCTGGATGCCGATCGGGCGCTGTGGGGCTATCTCCTTTCCCTCGACCTGGTCACCGAAGCCGTCGCTCGGGACAGACCAGTGGACGAGGTGCTGCCCTGGCTGCTCACCGATGCTCGTCGGGCTCGCGCCAGCAAACGGCACGACTTCCTGTGGTGCCGGGTGGTCGACGTGCCTGCGGCGTTGTCCGCGCGAAGGTACCGCGTGGACGGTCGCGTCGTACTCGAGATCACCGACAGCCAGGGACTTGCGTCGGGACGCTACGAACTCATCGGCGGGCCAGAAGGAGCCGAGTGTGCCGCGACCACTCGATCAGCCGATCTGACTCTGCCGGTCGCAACCCTGGGAGCGATCCTCCTGGGTGGCTTCTCGTTGCTACATCTCGCCCGGTTCGGCTGGGCAGAAGAGCACCGTACGGGTTCGCTGCAAGCCGCGGACCTGATGTTCTCGACGGCCGCACGCCCGTGGTCGAGCACCTGGTTCTGAGTTCAGAGCTTGCGCAACTGCACCTTGCGGACCGAGTGGTCGGCCGCCTTGTGCAGGATCAATCTGGCCCTCGACCGGGTGGGTGCGATGTTCTGCACCAGATTGGGGGCATTGACCCCCGCCCAGATCGTCTCCGCAGTTGCCACCGCCTCGGCCTCGTCCAGACGGGCATAACGATGAAAGTAGGACTTTTCGTCCTGAAACGCGGTCGAGCGCAGCGTGAGAAAGCGTTCGACGTACCAGCGTCGGATGTCGGGCTCAGCGGCGTCGACGAAGACTGAGAAGTCGAAGAAGTCGGACAGGAAGATCCCCGGAAGGCGGCCACCCGCTCGCGCGCTGGACTGTAGGACGTTGAGGCCCTCCAGGATCAAGATGTCTGGTGCGTCGATGCGCGTCGCGCCACCTGGAACGACGTCGTAGACCAGATGCGAGTACACCGGTGCGACCACCGATGGTGCACCCGACTTGACCTCGGCCAGGAAGCGAACCAGTCGACGTCTGTCATAAGTTTCTGGAAAGCCCTTGCGGTGCAGAAGCCCTCGCTCACTGAGCACGTGATTGGGATAGAGAAACCCATCTGTGGTGACGAGTTCGACTTTGGGGTGGTCGGACCATCGGGACAGCAACGCCTGCAAAATCCGGGCGGTGGTGCTCTTACCGACCGCGACGCTGCCGGCGACGGCGATCACGAAAGGTACCTTTGCCTCGCCTGATCCGAGGAAGCGCGACTGTGCCGACCAGAGCTGTTGCACCGTAGCCACATAGAGGTTGAGCAATCGGGACAGCGGCAGGTAGACAGTGGCGACCTCGTCGGAATCCACGGTGTCGCCCAAGCCGCGCAGCCGGGTGATCTCGTCAGCCGCGAGCGGCAGCGGAGTGCTGGCCGCAAGCGCACGCCAGCTCTCCCGGTCGAAACTCACGAATGGGGAGGGACTCCCGATGCCCGCGCTGACCATCAGATCATCCTGCCGGGCCGGGCATCTCATAGACGCGAGGGCTCTCCTTGTCGATGAGCCGGCACCCAGGTGCCTACCTACAGTCAACGACTGGATACTTGAAGCGTGGAACAGCGTCGTCAGGCCGAGGAGCTCGCCGACGCAGCGACGATGGCGTTGGTACTCGGCTGGATCCGTTCCGCGCTCGGCCCGTTGCCGATCGAGGACAGCTTGGTCTCCGAGGTCTACCGCCGTGTGTCGCAGGATTGTCCTCGGTGGTTGCGTGCTGCGCCGCTGCGGTTGAAGCTCAAATCGCTGACCGTGATCGTCCTGCTGGACTACCGGCGGGGACACCCGGCTTGAATCGACCGCTGCGGCCCACGGGCCGTTCCGACGTGGCTAGGGTGCCAACGTGAGCATCAGCGCCACTCTGCAGACGGTCGAGCAGTACTACGACGTGGCTCCCCGCAGCGACACACGGGTCGAGGAGATCGGCTCGCTGACTCTGTTCATCGGCACCGGGCCATGGTCGTACTACGCTCGGCCGCGCCTGGGGATCAGCGTGGTGCAACGCCAGGACGTGGAGCGGGCGTGTGCGAGGATGCGCGAACTGAATCTGCCTCAGGCTTTCGAATGGGTGGCCGAGTCGACGCCCTCGATGCGCGCTGCGGCATCGCGCTCGGGGCTGTCCATTGTGGACGGACCCCTGTTGGTTGCAGCTGATCCGGTGGACGTGATGCTGCCCGGCGGCGTACGGCTGTTTCTGGTGGGAGCCGACGATCCGAGGCTGGCGGACTACCTGCACCTTGCGGCACGGGCCTTCTCCGAAACTGCCGGCAACGAAGCCCCGGCCGAGCCGGGACCGGAGTCGTCCGAGGCCGCAGTGGCACACCTGCGGACCCGCCTCGCTGATGGCCGCACGATACTCATGGCGGCGATGTCGCAGAGTCGCCTGCTCGCAGTCGGATCGCATCACCCGGTGGTCGTGGGGGAGGAGGTGGTGTCCGAGATCGTCGGCGTCGCTACTCTGCCTGACTACCGCGGCCGCGGCCTCGGCGCCGCAATCACAGCGGCCCTGGTCTCAGATGCACGACAGGAGTGCTCGCTGGTCTTCCTCTCAGCCGGTGACGACGACTCAGCCAGGGTGTACGAGCGAGTGGGCTTCGCCCAGTTCGGCACCGCCTGCCTGGCCTCGAGCTGACTGCGCGGATCAGGGCCTACGACGAGCGGCGGGCGGTTGAGAGAAGAATCCTCCCGCCCGCCGCTCGTTCAGCGAGTTCCTCTGACTACTCGGCGATCAACCTGCCCCGGCGCCTGCCGGCGACGAGCGTCGCCGCGCCCACCAGCAACAACCCGAGTCCGGTCAGACCGATCGGCACGATGTCCGATCCCGTCATGGGTAGGCCAGGTGGAGTGGTCGGCGGGAAGACGAGTACCGTCTCGCTCTTCTTACCCGGGGTGCTGGGACCTGCCGGGGGCGTCTCATTGTCCCCGACCAGCAACTCGATGTAGGTGTAGCAGCCGGCTACCTCCACCGTATACGGCGCGGTGATGTAGGTCCCGTCGCCATCCACAGTGACGGTGCCGAACGCCGCAATCGGGGACTCGGTCCAGTTCAGACCGTCACAGGTCGGCGCGCCCTGAGCGTTACGAACCGGTGCCATCGGCCCGAGCAGCGTCCAGTTGACCGGACCCTGATACCTATTGGAGCCGGAGACCTTGATCGCGTCGGTGATGGTGTCCCCAACGGTCGCCCGCTGCTGCGAGATCTGAGTGCTCACCGTCGGCGGGGTTCCCGGCGGTGAGGTTCCCGGCGGGGTGTTGACGAGCGTGGTCTCACTGGGCCTGCCGGGCGTGCTGGGACCGACCGGAGGCGTCGTGTTGAGCGTCTCGATGTAGGTGTAGCACCCGGCCACCTCGACCGTGTACGGCGCGGTGATGTAGGTACCGTCCCCGTCCACCTCGACCTCGAAGGTCCCGGCGATCGACGCGCCCAGCCAGCTGACTCCGGCACAGGTCGGCGCGGTGGCAGTCCCCAACGGAGCCACCGGGCCGAGCAGCGTGGAGCTGGCCGTTCCCTGGAAGCCGTTGGAGCCGGTGACCGTGAGCGCGTCGGTGATGGTGTCGCCGACGTTCGCGGTCTGCTTGGAGACCTGGGTGCTCACCTGCGGCGTGGTCGGCGGTGGGAGAACCAGCACAGTCTCGCTGACGACACCGGGCAGGCTGGGAGCTCCCGGCGGCGTGGTGTTGTCTCCCACCAGCATCTCGACGTATGTGTAGCAACCGGCAACGGCCACCGTGTACTCGTCGGTGATGTAGGTGCCGTCTCCATCAGCGCGGACGAAGCCAGTGTCCGCATCGGCCGCGCCTGCCCAATTGACTCCGACACAGGTCGGTCCATTCGGGCCCATGAGCGGCGCTACCGGACCAAGCAGCGTGTACTTGATCTCGCCCTGGTAGCCGTTGGAGCCGGTGAGCGTGATCGCGTCGGTGACGGTGTCGCCGACGTTCGCGGTCTGGCTGGAGATCTGGGTGGTCACCGTCGGAGTGCCCGGCGGCGTGCTGACCAAGACCGTCTCACTGGTCCGACCCGGGGTGCTGGGTCCTACCGGAGGCGTGGTGTTCAGCGT
>JBPCOF010000151.1:0-4153 GCA_051000515.1 Geodermatophilaceae bacterium | reverse complement strand
CGAAGCCACGCCACTCCGCTGGTTGCCGCAGGAACGCCGGGCACGCGGTAGTCGGGGTCGCTCAGCACTGGACGGGCCATGCGCACAAGGCTAGGGCCGCATCGTTTCGTTGCGCACCGAACTGTCGAGCCGGTCATGATCAGCGCTGGCGGTAATCGGCTCGCTGACCTAAGCCACCCGCCCATCTCGCTCGCCGAACGAGGACGGGCTCGCCGCGCGCCGCCGGCTACTCGTCCTCGTGACCGCGGATCTTGTCGCGTTTGTCGGCGTAGCGCAGCGTCTCGAAACAGACCAGCGCGGCGACCAATGCGGTGAGCACGCCCAAGGTGACCAATGACGGCAGGGCAGCGACCGCCGGTATGGCCACCAGGAGCAACAACACAGTCACCAACCGCGGCCACTCCACGACCCCGGTCGTACGCAGCCGGAAGCCGATGTGTGCCAGCAGGAACAGGGCGACGCCGCCGTACAACGCCGCCAGCGGCACGCCGTACAGCGGATCGACCCACGAGTGCCCGTCGTTGCCTCCGACATAGCCGAGGATCTTCTTCAGGCCGAGGGACAGCAGGATGATGCCGGCGATCATCGGGAGATGCAGGTAGCTGTAGCCGTCGCGGGCCAGTCGCGCCCGCTTCTCGCCGTCGGCGGCGGCCAAGGCGTGCTCGCTGTCCAGCGCGGCGACGTCGAAGTAGGCCCACCAGAGGCCGGCGGCCAACGCCAAGCCGAGCGCTGACGCAATCACGATCGGCCAGGAGACCGGCAGTTCGGTCACCCCGATCCCGATCGAGACGATCGACTCCCCGAGCGCCACGATGATGATCAGGCCATGTCGTTCGGCGAAGTGCCCGGCCGAGTTGACTCGCCAGCCGCTCGCGCCGGCCAGCATCGTGCCGAGGTAGTCGGCGACCAGCGCGGTAGCCCATAGGGCGGTCTGCGCCGGGCCGTCGAGTTGCGAGGCGATCAGCAGCAACGAGGTACCCAGGATCACCGAGGGGGCGAAGCGCAGGACCTGGCGCCTAAGCTCCGGGTCGTCGCGGCTGACCGCCAGGAACAACAGAAGATGAGCCACGCGTACGACGAAATACCCGACGGCGAACACCACCGGACCGGTCAACCCGCCGGGCAGGTCGTCAAAGGATTCCGGGATCGTCAGCGCCAGAACGAACATCGCCGCCATCGCGCCGAACATCGACAGCCGGATGACTCCTTCGTCGGCGCGTACGGCGTTGCCCAGCCAGGCGTACCCGACCCAGCACCACCACAGCACGGACAGGATCAGGCTCCCGCGGAGGACCCCTTCGGCGCTGGGCTGGTCGGCCATCAGCGCCGTCACCTGGGTCAGCGCGAAGACGAAGACGAGGTCGAAGAACAGCTCGAGCGGGGTCACGGTGGCTCGTTCGGTGATGGCCTGCATCCGAGCTCGCCCGGCGCCCCTGCCGGCGGTCGTGGTCACGGTCGGAACCTACCTTCGACGGCCGGCATCGGCCTACGCCCAGCGTGAACGAATCGATCCTCCGTACGACGGCCGTTGACCGCTCTCGGTAGGCCACTGACGCCTGGCGACTGGCGCTCTATCAGCAGACCCCGATTCCCGCCGCCGACGCCTGACCCGGGGCATCGACGCGGGCTACCAGCCGCGCAGGTCGACCGCCCAGCGGTCGAGCACCTCGTCGCCGTCGACCAGGTACATCGACTCGTGCATGGCCACGGTCGGGTCGATGTGGGCGGGCAGCACCCGTACCCGATCTCCGACCCGAACGACGCTCCCGGCGTCCGGCCCGAACGTCGTGTGCTCGTCGCTGCAGAACCACACCGCGGCACCGGGAATGGTCGGATTGCCGTGGTCCATGCCCAGCGACTTCAACCCGACGTCGGCCACCGCCCAGCCGGGGCTCACCGACACCACCGTGGCCAGCACGCTCAGCGCATGCTCGAACGAGAAGCCGAGGGTCGCGTAGGCGGTGTCCATCAGTGCGTAGGAACCGGCCTGGATTTCATTCGCCCAGGTGTTGATCGCATACGTTCCCGTCCCGCCGGCACTGATCAGGTCACCGCCCACGTCGTCGTGCGCCGCGAGCAGCAAGGCCATCGCCTCCTGGGTCATCCGGGCCTTGTCGGACTCCGGCAACACCATCATCAAATGGCCCTCGTAGCCCATCACCCCGCGCACGGCCAGCCCGCGGCCACGCGCCAGATCGGCGATCCGCCCCGCCTCGGTCGGCGAGCAACCGCAACGGGGCAGGCCGATGTTGACGTCGACCACGACTTCGGCGACCCCGCCGTCGGCCGCGGCCGCAACGGTCTGCGGCGAGTCGACGGCGACGGTGATCCGGGCCCCGCCTTCGGCCAGGGCGCCGAGTCGGCGGGCGTCGAGCACCTCGTTGGCAAGCAGCAGGTCATCGCCCAGGCCGGCCCGCGCCATGCCCTCCATCTCGCGAATGGTGGCGCAGGTGAACTGGTGATGGCCATTCGCCTTCTGCGCGCGTGCCAGGGCAGTTGTCTTGTGCGCCTTGATGTGTGGGCGCAGCCGAGCGCCCGGCAACGCCGCCGTCATCGTGTCCAGGTTCGCCTGCAGCAGTGCGCGCTCGACCAGCAGTGCAGGCGTCTGGAGTTCGCTGATGTCCACGGTCGGGCTAGACAGCGAGTTCGCTGTGGTAGCGGCGATAGACCTCTCCCAGAATCGCGAGATCGGGATAGCCGCTGGCGGGCAGCGCAGCACCGATGTCGGTCACGAACCGCAGCGCGCTGCCCGGGCTCCACATGCCGAGAACCTTTGCCGGCTCGTCGGTCTCGTTGGTGAAGGCATGCCTGGTGCCGCGCGGGATCAGGAACAGGGTTCCGGCCGGGGCTGGCCGCGCGTGGTCATGCCCCCGGACGACCATGAGCTTGCCGGTCACGACATAGATCGCCTCGTCGAAGCCGTTGTGGATGGCCGGCGGTGGCGACAGGAAACCGGGCGGCACCTCCATCTCACCGACGGCCAGACCCTGGGATTCGGCGAGAACTCGCAGGGTCGCTCGGCCATACGGGATCAGCCGTAACTCGTCGGGGGCATCGGCTGGCATGAGGTCAGCATGCCCGGGCTCAGCGCACAGCGACAAGGCCGGTCCGCCGCACCCGAAAGACCCTGCGCGGGCCGGCGACCCAGGGCCACGCTCGAGCGGCCGTACGGCAACCCGAATTAGGGCTTGTGCGCACAGCCACGCATCCTGGGCCTGCGGCGTGGGAGGATGTGGTACGTGAGTGACCACACGCAGTCGATCCCGCGCGTCGGCGGCGCGTCCGGCACCCAGAGTCAGGGTGCGCAGTCCTCCAGCGGGAACGCGCCCAGGACGTCGAGCCCGCCCACGTCGGCCATCCCGATCAACGGCACTCCGGCGAACAGAACGGCCGCACCGCAGGGTGCTCGTACCAAGGCCCCACAACAGCCCTGGACCGTACCGCCGTCCCGCACCCCGAGCCCCGGCCCGGCCGGAGCCCCGGCTGCGGCTCGCCCGCCGGTCACAACCGGCGCCGCTACTGGAGCAACTGCCGCGACAACGACTGGCTCGCGGAAAGCCGTCGGCGCGCAGCGTGGCGCCCGCGGGCCGCGCAAGGCCCGGCTGCAACTGCGGCACGTGGATACCTGGTCGGCGCTGAAGATCTCGCTGGTGCTCTCGGTCGTCATGTTCTTCGTGTGGATGGTCGCAGTAGGGATCTTGTACGGCGTGCTGTCCGGCCTCAGCGTCTTCGACGAGATCAACAAGTTGTGGGGCCAGCTCGGTTCCGAGGACGGGTCCACGACCGAGTTGCTCACCCCAGGCCTGATCTTCGGTGGAGCGGCCCTGATCGGGGCGGTCAACATCGTGCTGTTCACCGCGTTGGCCACGGTGGCGACCTACATCTACAACCTGTCCGCTGACCTGGTCGGCGGCCTCGAAGTCACGCTCACCGAGCGCGAATAGCGGTCCTGACCCCAGCGGCGACGAGAGCCGGCGATCCCCGGCCACTCGGCCGCCGGACCGGACGGCACACGGCAGGGCGCTGGGGGTACCCTGGCGAGCCGCGATCCGGGCCTGTAGCTCAGGCGGTTAGAGCGCATCCCTGATAAGGATGAGGTCGGAGGTTCAAGTCCTCCCAGGCCCACAACGGCGACCCGGATCCACCCGTACCA
>JBPCOF010000060.1:0-4103 GCA_051000515.1 Geodermatophilaceae bacterium | reverse complement strand
ATCCTGCTCGACCTTCTCACGCAGCGCCAGGTTGACCGCCAGCTTCGCCAGCTTCGGTCGGCCGGCACGCTCGTAGGCCAACGCGTGCGCCGCCGTCGATCGGTAGCGACCCTGCCCATCGACGTTGCGCTCCAGCTCGCGGGAGATCGTCGATGGACTGCGCCGAAGGCGGCTAGCGATCGAACGCATCGACCCGCCCGCCGCACGCCCGAGCGCGATCTCCTCCCGCTCGGCGAAGTTCAGGCAGCGGCCCCTCAACTCCCGACCGCGCCGCGGGCGTACGCCGCCCGCCTCGGCCAGCACGCGACGCCCGGTCCGTCGACCGGTGTCGATGACAGCGACCGCATCGGTGATGAAACCGCCGTCGGCCATCACCTCCCAAAACTGCTGCAACAGGTCCGGACGAATGAAGATCGAACACTCAGCCACGACAACACCCAATCAGTAGGTGTTGCGATCACCGCGCGAACCCGAGGATCCTCATCCGGGCCGATTGCTGTAGGCGGCACGATGGACTCGGCGGTTCACGAGCAGCAGGCGTCTGTACAGCTGTCGTCGCACTCGCACGCCTGTTCCTCGCCTGCCCGGTCCGTGGGTCCACAACAGCCCTCGCCGCGCCACGCTTCGATGCCTTCTCGGACCGCGACGGCGGCGATGATGAGCCCGGCGATGGGGTCAGCCCAACCCCAGCCCAGGGTCGCGTTCAGCACCAGCCCAACCAGCAGGACGGCGGACAGGTAGGTGCACAGCAGGGTCTGGGTCGAGTCGGCGACCACCGCGCCAGAGCCGAGTGCCCTGCCGGTGCGGCGTTGAGCCCAGGACAGGAACGGCATGATCACCAGCGACGCGGCTGCCAGACCGATGCCGACCGGTGACAGGGACGGGTCACCTGTTGCGAACAGTACCCGGGCGGACTCGACGGCGACGTAGGCGGCGAGACCGAAGAACGCGAACGCCATCAACCGTAGTGCCTGGTGCTCTCTGGTTTCGGGGAGTCGGTGGGAGAACTGCCAGATGATGACAAGGCCGCTTGACACCTCGACGATCGAGTCGAGACCAAACCCCACCAGAGCCACCGATCCCGCCTCCATGCCTGCGGTGATCGCGATGACTGCCTCGATGACGTTGTAGGTGACCGAGACGGTCGCAAGGAGCCGAGCGCGCCGACCGAGCCGATCACGGTCGCTTTGGGACGACACGGCGACCCGTGCGGCGTCCGGGTCCGTGCGGGTGCTCACGAGGTCGCTCCGGGCAGGGCGCTGGTGCCGTAGTTGCCGCACAGCGCGACGGCGTCGCCGGTCAGGTCAAGCAGCTGCTCGGCAGCACCCAGGAGACGCATCAAGGCTTCGGGATGCGTAAGGGAGAACACCGACGCGCGGCCCTCGGCACGGGAGGTCACGAGGCCGCAGTCCCTGAGGCACGCGAGATGTTTCGACACGGTGCTCTGCGCCAGCCCCAGGTGCGCGGTCAGGTCCACCACCCGGTGCTCACCGAGGGAAAGGTGCGCCAGGATCGTGAGCCTGGACGGGTCACTGAACCCGTGGAACAGGCACGCCGCGACCTTCAGCGCACCAGCCTCCACCCAGACAGCGTCAGCAGTACCGACTTTCGTTGTCATCGCCATACGTCGATCATAGGCTAAGGTGCCCGGCGGAGGTCCGCAGAACAGGTCATCGACGTGCAGAAGCAAGGAGAGGACGACGAGTGGGCAGTCACGACCACGATCGCGGCGCGGCCGCCGCCCCCGGAACCGACCAGACCAGAGGGAGCAGACACGCGGGACACAGCCACGGCGTCTCCACCGCGAGCGCGGACACCCGCTACCTGGTGATCGCGCTGGTGGTGATCGTCGGGTTCATGGTCGTCGAGGTCGTCGTCGCGGTCCTCGCCCACTCGCTCGCGCTGTTCTCCGACGCCGGGCACATGCTCACCGACGCGGGAGCCATCTCCGTGTCTCTGTGGGCGATCAGACTCGCCGCCCGACCCGCGACCGGGGTGTGGACGTTCGGCTGGAAACGCGCCGAGATCCTCTCCGCCGCCGGCAACGGGATCACCCTGCTCGTCGTCAGCGGAATCGTCACGTTCGGTGGGGCCGCCCGTCTGTTGGCGTCCTGCTGCCACGAGGCAGGGACCTCGGTGGCGGCCCCACCGACTTCGAGATCAACCGCACCGCCACCGCCGCAGGGATCAACGACGCCGACATCGGTGAGGGATGGCGGCTTTCACTCCAGAGCGGGAAGGTGATGCTGGATCGGGCACAGCTGCTGGCCATGCCGCAGCACAGCGCGACGTTGCCAATCGCCTGCGTCCAAGGATGGTCGACCACCGGGACATGGACCGGCGTACGCCTTCGAGACCTGGCCAGGGTCGCCGAGGTTGCAATCCCCCGGTCGGCGCATGTGACATCCCTGCAGAAATCAGGCGCGTTCAACCGGGCCGCTCTGCAGTCCAACCAGGTGCTCCACCCCGACTCCCTTCTGGCACTACAGGTCAACGGCGTGGACCTGTCCGCCGATCACGGCTTTCCCGCACGCATCATCGGTCCGGCCATGCCTGGGGTGCACAACACCAAATGGGTGCGCTCCATCGACTTCGAAGGACACTGAGGATGCCCCTCCGGTCGAAGAGCTCCCGCCTGGCGGGGTGGCTTCGCAGCTTCTACGGAGCTCACCTGCTCACCCTGCTCACCCTGCTCACCCTGCTCACCAGCTTCGCATTGGTCGGGTACGTCGTCCAGGTGATCGGTCTCACGGCGCTGTGGGACCCGGCCGTGGTGGCAGGGAATCCTGGTGTGGTTCGTCGGGGCGATCGTCCTGCATGACCTCGTCCTCTTTCCGCTCTATGCGCTCGCCGACCGCGCGCTCACACGAGTGTTGCGGCGAGGGCGGTCCGGGACCCGGAGGTGCCCACTGTTAACTACGTGCGGGTACCGGTCCTGGCCAGCGGGCTGCTGTTCCTGCTCTTCTTTCCCGGAATCACCGGGCAAGGCGCCAGCAGCTACCTGGCCGCCACTGGCCAAACCCAAGAACCCTTCCTGACCCGGTGGTTGCTGCTCACCGCCCTCGGATTCGGCGTCAGCGCGATCACCTACGCGCTGCGAGTCGGAAGAGCCCGTCGACGAGAGCGTGGCACGACCGGGTGAGCGGATTCGTCGGGCCACGGTCGTGAGGGTGGGTCGGCTAACCTAGAAGTGTAAGTGTACAAGAGCGAAAGGGGGAGGAGCCAGTTGAGAAAACGATGGCTGCTGATCACAGGAGCTCTGATCGTCATTGCCGTGATCGTAATACTCGTGATCGTCTTCAGCGGCGGCGGCGGCGGTGGGGGCGGCGGCGGGGGTGGCTACTAGAATTTCATTGGCCCACCCCTGGGCACCCCTGTTCACCGGGGAGCACGGCACAGCAGGCATCTGGATGATCTCCTTCTCGTCGCGTGGTAGGAGCGGCCCCAGGACGGAACGTCGGCCCCTACCACGCGGTGAAGTCAGCGGACTGTCGCGGATTGGCCGGCCGGCTCCTTCACTGGGGTCTGCCGGTTGGCCGGCGGGCCGGCTTAGGGTGAGCAGGCCGAGCAGCCCGCCTGCGACGGCGATTCCGGCGGCTCAGAGGAATGCGGCGGAGAAGCCGTTCGTCAACGCGGCCCGGGTGCCGAGATGGTTGGCGTCGTAGCCAGCCGTCACGGCGGTCATCGGGCCAGGCCGAGTGCGGGCCGACCTGGTAAGAGGTGTTGACGAATCCCGGAGGCCAGACCGCCTTCCTCGGGACGGACCGAGGAGATCGCGGCGCTCAAGGACGGAATGAATGCCAGCACCATCCCGGCCGCGGCGACCTGGCCTCACCGAGCTGGCACTGAACCGCGCCCCGCACGGCCCCAATCAGGGTCTCGGAAACACGGACGACCGAACCACCGAATGTCCAGCCGCCTGACACCGTGTCCGCTCCCCGACAAAGTCCCAGCGCGCACATGAAGCGGCCCAAAAGCCGCCTCAACACGAATTACGTGAGTATCCACGGCCCATAACCGTGAACACCCCATCGTGGAACCGCCGGGACTCGAACCTGAGTCCTTCGTTGGCACAGTACGAGAAGTCAGGGCCTGGCCACAAG
>JBPCOF010000045.1:0-6336 GCA_051000515.1 Geodermatophilaceae bacterium | reverse complement strand
GGGTTCGGGTTCGGGTTCGTTCCTAGTTGACGCGGTCCTACTCGTCGTCGCTCGGGCCGGTGGGGTCCGAGCCGAAGATCGACGGGAGCCAGAAGAGCACCCCGGCGCTCAGCGCGGTCGCAGCGAGAAAGCCGGCGACACCGCTCTCGTCGGTGTAGGCCCAAAGCAGGCCGAGCAGCGGAGCGAAGAGCAGACCGGCCGCGTCGCCCCGAACCTGTCGAAGCAGGCTCCTGCGCGGGGGCGGATTCTGCGGTGGTGGTTGGGTGGCCCCGCCTTTGGGGGTGCTTTCGCGTCGGCCACCCGAGGGCCAGATCGGCGTCCCGTCGATCACCGGGAGGACGAGCCGATCCCGACGAGGGTTGCCGTGCACGGTGATCGGAGTGTCCCTGGGCAACGCAGAAACGGCCTCGTCCCAGTAGACCGGCACCCAAGAAACGGCACCACCGTGGTCGAGCACCAGCCAACTCCGGTCGCTGAGCCCGCGCCGTACCCGTACGCGTCGTGCCGTGGCAGGTGTCGCCGCGCGGCGACGTAGCCGAGGACGGGAGGCGAGCCGGAAGACGGTGATCGACGCGCAGACGATCAGTACGAGGCCGACCCAGAACAGTCCGAACAGCAGGTTCCGTACGGTCAGATGGGCGGCATCGCCCTCGGCGTAGACCGACGCCGGGTCGTCCGGGTCGTACTGCACGCCGATCTCAGCGCCCTCGGGAACGTCCTCGGGGCGGGCAAGGACGATGACCTCGGTCCGCTCCTCGCCGTCGGCATCGGTGAACGACACCTCGACGCCTCGACCGTCCGGACCTGCCCCGTTGGTGACGACCTCCGCCGTAGCCGTCTGGGTGGCCGCCGTCAAAGGTGCGCGGGCGCCCGGTAGGAAAGAGCTCAAGGACCCCAGCAGCGCGACGGCGATCACCGCGACCGGAAGGATCCCCAGCAGCAGTTGCCTCTTCGCCCGCGGCGTGGGGCCGCGCCCGGGGGACGGCTTGTCCGCCGCGGGCTTACTGGGCACGGGGTCAGCCACGAAGTCGATAGTGCCAGCCACGCCGGGCGCACTCACCCAGACCCGGTCGCGCTCTCGTTAGGCTCGCGCCGTGGCCATCATCGACGCCGTCGGCGCCCGCGAGATCCTGGATTCCCGAGGCAACCCCACCGTCGAGGTGGAGGTTGCCCTCGCCGACGGCTCCTTCGCTCGCGCCGCCGTACCCAGTGGCGCGTCGACCGGAGCGTTCGAGGCGGCCGAGCGACGAGACGGCGGAACCCGGTACGGCGGCAGGGGCGTGAGCCAGGCGGTCAGCGCCGTCCTGGACGACATCGGCCCGGAGATCGTCGGCATGGAGGCCAGCGAGCAACGGTTGCTCGACCAGCGGTTGATCGATCTGGACGGGACACCGAACAAGTCCCGGTTCGGAGCCAACGCCATCCTGGGTGTCAGCCTCGCCGTTGCCAAGGCCGCAGCCGACTCCGCCGAACTGCCGCTCTTCCGCTACATCGGCGGGCCATCGGCACACCTGTTGCCGGTCCCGATGCTGAACATTCTCAACGGCGGCGCCCACGCCGACTCCAATGTGGACGTTCAGGAGTTCATGATCGCCCCGGTCGGGGCAGCTACGTTCACCGAAGCCCTGCAGGTCGGTGTGGAGACCTATCACGCGCTCAAAGCTGTTCTCAAGGCGCAGGGCTTCTCCACCGGCCTAGGTGACGAGGGTGGCTTTGCTCCGGACCTGCCCAGCAACCGCGCCGCCTTGGACCTGATCGCCGAGGCCGTCGAGAAGGCCGGCTATTCCCTGGGCAGTGACATCGTGCTCGCCATGGACGTCGCAGCCTCGGAATTCCATCGTGATGGCACCTACACCTTCGAGGGCAAGAGCACCAGCTCCGCTGACCTGATCGCGTACTACTCCGATCTGGTCGACGGTTACCCCATCGTGTCGATCGAGGACCCCCTGGACGAGAGTGACTGGGACGGCTGGGTCGAGCTGACCGCGGTTCTCGGCGGCCGGGTCCAGTTGGTCGGCGACGATCTGTTCGTCACCAACCCTGAACGGCTGGCCGACGGGATCGCCCGTGGTGCGGGAAATGCGTTGCTGGTCAAGGTAAACCAGATCGGTACGCTGACGGAGACCCTTGATGCCGTCAGCTTGGCGCACCGAAACGGCTACCGCTGCATGATGAGTCACCGATCTGGGGAGACCGAGGACACCACGATCGCCGACCTTGCCGTGGCCACTGATTGCGGCCAGCTCAAGACTGGAGCTCCCGCGCGCAGTGAGCGCGTCGCGAAGTACAACCAGCTCCTACGGATCGAGGAAGAACTCGACGACGCTGCCCGGTACGCCGGCCGTGGTGCGTTCCCTCGGTATGGCAACACTTCTGGTGATCGGGTTGGCACCAATGATGCCGTCGAGCCGGATACCGGGGCCGATCAGGATGCCGATGCCGATGCCGATGCCGGACAGGGCGGCGGGTCGCGTTCGGCGTCCACATCTAGAGCGCGCAAACGCTCCCGCCGCTCATGAGTACGCCGGACGGACCGGGAAGCCGACGTAGCGGCCGGCGCAACGGACTGACCGGGGCGACCCGCCCGGACGGTCGCCGCTCGGCACACGACCGGACTCGCGGGGGAGAGCGCTCGCGCGGGCCGGAGCGAAGCCGTGGCAGTGGACGCGGCGCTTCCGGCGAACTGACCCGCGCCGAAAGTCGAAAGCGCGGACCAGGCGACAAACGCAGCACCCGAGGACCGGGGCCGACCCGGGCGACGGCCGTGCCGCAGGCAGCGCAGCGCTGGACCTCTCGGCTCACTGGTCGAGCGATTCTGCTGGCAGCCGTCGTCGTACTGCTGGTCGTCAGCCTGGCCTATCCGCTTCAGCGCTACCTCGCCCAGCAGGCCGCCATCGATCGGCTGGCGGCCGAGAACAGCGCCGCCCAACAACGGGTCGAGGACCTGCGCGGACAGGTGGATCAGTTGGACGACCCGGCCTTCATCGAGACGCAGGCGCAGTCCCGCTTGCAGTACGTGATGCCCGGAGACCTGCTCTACGTCATCGACGATCGCGGACAGGCCCAGGCCGTGTCCGGACGACGACAAGGCGAGCCCACATCCGAGCAGGGCGAGGTCGCCTGGTTCGAAGGTGTTCTCGACTCCATCTCCATCGCAGACGGCGGCGGATGAGCCAACCAGCCGAGACCCCGCAATGGCGACCGGCACAGGCCGCCGACCGTGCGATCGTGGCTGCCCAACTCGGCCGGAAGCCTCGGGCGATGCGAGCCGTGGCCCATCGCTGTGACTGCGGCCTGCCAGACGTCGTACAGACGAAGCCGCGGCTGGCCGACGGCACCCCCTTTCCGACTCTCTATTACCTGACCTGTCCGCGAGCGGCCGCCGCGGTCAGCCGGTTGGAGGCTGCAGGGGTGATGCGCAAGATGACCGAACGCCTGGTCACCGACAACGACCTGCGGGCGGCCTACCGAAGCGCGCACGACTCCTATCTGCGGGAGCGGGATGCGCTTGGTCAGCTGGACACCGACGCTTCGGCCGGCGGCATGCCGGAGAGGGTGAAGTGCCTGCACGCCCTAGTCGCTCACGCGCTCGCCGTGGGACCGGGACGCAATCCGCTTGGCGACGAGGCGCTGGCCGTGATCCCACCGTGGTGGGCCAACGGCCCCTGCGTGTCGGCGGAGCTGACGAGCAGCCAGACACCGGTTGCGGTGTCGGCCGGTGAAGGCGAGGATCGATGACGCGCGTCGCCGCCATCGATTGCGGGACCAACTCCATCCGGCTGTTGATCACCGACCTCCGGGACGGCAAGGCACCGTCAGAAGTGTTGCGTCGCATGGAGATCGTTCGCCTGGGCGCCGGTGTCGACCGGACCGGCGAGCTGGCGCCGGAAGCGATCGAACGTACCCGCGTCGCCCTAGCCGGCTACTCAGCGCAGATCGCTGACCTTGGCGCCGAACGGGTACGGATGGTCGCGACCAGCGCCACCCGGGATGCGCGTAATCGGACTGACTTCGAGACCATGGTGACGGCCCTGTTGGGTCAGCCCGCCGAGGTGATCAGTGGAGCCGAGGAGGCGGCATTGTCCTTCGCCGGCGCGACCGTCGGCCTCACGACGATGGCCCATCCACCGCTCGCGCCGTACCTGGTTGTCGACATCGGCGGCGGCTCGACCGAGTTCGTCCTCGGCACCGCTGGAACGGTGACCGCGGCACTGTCGGTCGACATCGGCTGCGTACGGCTGACCGAACGGCACCTGGCCTCCGATCCGCCCACGCCGGACGAGATCGGGGCCGCCGAGGCCGACATCCGAGTCGCCCTGCGCTCAGTCGCCGAATCCGTTCCGGTGGACCAGCCGCTCAGCCTGATCGGCCTGGCCGGGTCAGTGACCACCGTGGCCGCCGTCGCGCTGGGCCTGCCGGCCTATGACCCCACCGCGATCCACCACAGCCGGATCCCCGTCGGTGACGTGCGTTCCACGACCGCTGGACTGCTCACGATGAATCGGGCGCAACGCGCCGCACTCCCAACGATGCACCCGGGCCGGGTCGACGTGATCGGCGCCGGCGCGCTGATTCTGCGCGTGGTCATGGACGCCTGGGAGATCGACGGTCTACTGGTCAGCGAGCACGACATCCTGGACGGGATCGCCGCCTCACTGGCCGATCCCGGCTGACTCCAGCCGATCGTGGCTCAGTCCGGCTGGCTCCGGTTGGTTCCGGTTCCGGTTGGTGACTCGGCAGCTGAGTCAGGGGCCTTCGGACTCAAGTCCCGGAGGTAGCTTGCCGGTCAGCTTCTTGTACACACCGGCCGCGCCCCAGGCCGCGATCAGCCGGCCGAAGGCAACACCGGCCCCGGAAGCCGCGGCCCACGTCAGTGCCTCGCTCCACTTGGTACCAGGTGCGGCCGGGTTTTTCGGCGGCGCACTTCCGCGTACCCGCATCCACGCCCGATCGAGCATCTTCCGTACGGTGACGCCAGCGGGGATGGCGAACGCGAATCCGAGCAGCTTCCAGAAGATCGACCCCTTCGGCTTCTTGGCCACCGGTACTCCTTTCCTGGTCGTGACCACAGCGGCCCGACCTCTGGCTCGATCATGCCGGTGCGCGTATGCCGAGCGCCACCGGGCTCGCGTCCGTCGGGGTGCACGATGAGTTCATGGACGTCGAGCGAAGCGACTACCCCACGACGTTCGCGCCGATGGTGACGGACCTGCCGAGCCTGGATGCGGCGGTCAGCGACTGTCGCGCATGTCCGCGACTTGTCCGGTGGCGAGAGGACGTCGCGCGGCTCAAGCGGGCGGCGTACCAGGATTGGACGTACTGGGCCAGGCCCGTGCCCGGATACGGTCCGGGTGATGCTCGGATAGCGATCGTCGGCCTGGCTCCGGCAGCGCACGGCGGCAACCGGACCGGACGGGTCTTCACCGGGGACCGCAGCGGTGATTGGCTCTATGCCGCACTGCACCGCATCGGCCTGGCCAATCAACCGACCTCGGTCATGATCGACGACGGACTCCGGCTGACCGACACCCGGATCTTCGCCGCGGTACGGTGCGCCCCGCCGGCCAACGAACCGACTCCCGAGGAACGGGACACGTGTGCACCGTGGCTGGTCCAAGAGCTCGCTCTGCTGCCGAACCTCCGGGTCATCGTGGTGCTCGGCCAATTCGGTTGGAACGCGCTGTGGCCGGTGCTGGGCGCCATGTCGTACGTCATCCCGCGTCCCCGGCCGCGCTTCGGACACGGCGCGCAGGTGGAGATCGAGCATCCCGATCAGCCCACGGTGGACGTGCTCGGCTGCTATCACGTCAGCCAGCAGAACACCTTCACCGGCGTCCTCACCGAGGCGATGCTGGACTCCGTCCTGCGCCATGCCCGCGAGTTGGCGAGAGGCGCCGATGCCGGTCCGGGCGGGGGTCAGCGGCCAGGCAGGGCTCACTAGGGTGGCCGGCATGAGGCGAGCGGCGTAGTGAGCAGTTCCCGCCCACGCATCCTCATCGTCGGTGGCGGTTATGTGGGGCTCTATACCGGGCTCCGCCTGCAGCGCAAGCTGTCTCGGGGAGCGGCCGAGATCATCGTCGTCGATCCGCAGTCGCACATGACCTACCAGCCGTTCCTTCCCGAAGCCGCGGCCGGATCGATCGAGCCACGCCATGTGGTCGTCCCCCTGCGACGGGTCTTGAAACACTGCACCGTCGTGACCGGCGCCGTCACCCGGATCAACCACCGCGGTCGCTCGGCGACCGTGGCGCCCTCGGGCGGCGCGCCGTACGAGATCGGCTACGACATTCTCGTCGTCGCACCGGGTTCGGTCGCCCGAACGCTGCCGATCCCGGG
>JBPCOF010000023.1:0-2918 GCA_051000515.1 Geodermatophilaceae bacterium | reverse complement strand
CAGCCACGCCGGATCCGGCTGCCAGGCCGGGTCGTCCTGGAAGTAGTGCCCGGCCCAGGGATAGCGGGCCTGCAGGGTGTCGACGTCGAGTTCGGGCAGGTCGTCCTGAGCCTCCCACTCCGCATACCTCAGGTCCTCGGACATGTGTTCGATTCTACATGAAGTCGGCGGCAGCACAAGGCCTTTGCGAAAAGCTGTGAGAATTCAAGCATCAAACACAGCTGCACTGCTGACGCGTGCGAGACACAGTTGCACCGCTGACGCGTGCGAGACGTAAGACGGCCGGATGACCGGAGCCCCGGAGGATGGCACGCCGTTGCCGCGTCCTTCGTGTCGAGGACCCAGCCACCCGCAGTCACGCCGTAGCCGCCTGGCGTACGTAGACGTCCCTACGGAGCCAACCCCGACTGGTAGGCGAACACGACCAACTGCGCCCGGTCCCTGGCCCCGAGCTTGGTCATCGCGCGCCCGACATGCGTTCGCACGGTCGCCGGACTGACTACGAGCTCAGCGGCGATCTCGTCGTTGGAGCGACCGGTCGCCACCCAGCCGACGATCTCCCGCTCTCGAACGGTCAAGGAGTTCAGTCGCGGGTGCGGCGCGGTCCGGTTCGGGCGCCTCGTCGCGAATTCCTCGATCAGCTTGCGGGTCACCGATGACGCCAACAACGAGCCACCGTCGGCGACCACGCGGATCGCATGCAGGAGTTCGGCCGGTTCGCCGTCCTTGATCAGGAACCCGCTGGCCCCGCCGCGCAGAGCTTCGAAAACGTACTCGTCGAGCTCGAAAGTGGTCAACATGATCACACGGGTGTCGGTGCAGGACGGGTCCTCGACGATCTCGCGCAACGCGGACAGACCGTCCTTGACCGGCATCCGGATGTCCATCAAGAACACGTCGGGACGCTCCCGCCGCGCCAGCGCGACGGCCTGCTGGCCGTCCTCCGCCGAGCCGACCAACGTGAGGTCGTCCTCGGTCTCCACCAGAACTCCTACCCCGAGCCGTACAAGGGACTGGTCATCGGCGACCGCGACCCGGATCACCGTGACCGACCGGACAGCTGTTCGGCGGCAATAGAACTCGGCTCCGCCGACTCATCACCGTCGGACCCAGAATCAGAATCGAGCACCCGGCCAGGCAGCGGAAGCCACGCATCGATGACGAACCCGCCGCTGTCCCCCCGGCCCGCCGAAAGCCGGCCACCCAGTGAGGCCGCACGTTCCCGCATGCCGGTAACACCCTGCCCTGCATCAGGTCCTGGCATAGGTCCCATTCCGTCATCGACGACCCGCACCGCGATCGCGTCCTGCTGATAGTCGACCGTCACGGTGACGTAGGACGCACGAGCATGGCGTACGACGTTGGTCAGCGATTCCTGGACGATTCGATAGGCGGCGAGGTCCACACTGGACGGTGCCGCCCGAGGCTGGCCGGTGATGCTCAACTCCGTAGCGAGACCACCCACGCGCACGGAGGACACCAGGTCCGGAAGATCGCCCAGACCAGGCATCGGCCGCAGCGGAGCCGCACCGTCGGCATGACGGAACACAGCCAGCGTGGCACGCAGTTCGTCCAAAGAATCCTTGCTGGCCTGCTTGATCGCGCTCAGCGCGATCTCGGCCTGCTCAGGCCGCCGGTCCAGGACGTGCAGAGCGACGCCGGCCTGCAGATTGATGACCGCGAGGCCGTGCCCCACGACGTCATGCACTTCACGGACGACGGCCAGGCGCTCCTGGTATCGGCGCTGCTGGGCCTGTTCGGACTGTTGCTGTGTCCGGCTCTCCTGCCACGCCCGCTTGACCGCACCGACCGCCCACGGCACCAGCAGCCACCCCAGATAGGGCGCGAACCCGCTGAGACTGCCGCCGTCCACGATCCGGCCGATCGCCTCGCTGCCGATCACCGTCACGACCGCTAGCGAGCAGGCGATCAACGACGTCCTGGTCGGCAGCCAGAGCGCGACCTCCACCATCAAGAAGCAGATCGCGAAGAACACTGGTCCGGCTGGGTAACCCAGGCCGAAGTACAGCGCCGTTGCGCCCGTGGTGATCGCGAGTGCGGCCAACGGTGCGGTACGGCGAAAGAACAGGCCCAACGCCATCCCGGCAATCAGCAAAAAGGCGAGCGCATCCACCTCGACCCGATCGGTCTGGAACCTGCCGGCCCCGCGCGTACCCAGGGACATCCCGACCGCACCCACGACGGCAAACACGGCGTGCAACACGCCGCTTCGTCGTCCCGGCTCTCCGGGGGCGTGCCCCCAGGGACCGCCCAGCGTGTGCGGCCAGAGGCCACCGCCCCAGCCACGATCGGTCGACCAGCGCAGCCAGCGGGACAAGGGCCCATCGGCACGGGACGAGGGTTGCGCCACGGTGCTGAGACTAGGCGCCGAACCCGGCGCCGGCGTCCCCGTCGGGCCGTATCCGGACCTACGGTGAGCCGCGTAGACATCGCCACACCGAGCAACGGGCCGGCCAGAGGAACGAGTCTGGCGAGAAACGGGTCTGGACGTGGACAGCCCCCGGGCTGCTCCGCTCACCCGCACCACGTAGCACGTCATGAATGGGCCGGCTGGACTGGCCGACAGCCCGAGGGCAGGGTAACTGTCCGGATGTCGCCGACCGCCGTCTACAAGAGGCGATGGTCGCTTCGACGGCGGCTAGCGGACAGCCACCTCACGCGTCCGATAAGTATGCAAGGTTCGGACCACCTCCTCTCTCGTGTACGAAGCACGCTACGACGAGATGGGCGAGTTCGCCACCACTTTCTTGCCGACTCAGGGCGTCCCTGGGTCGATTGATTCGACTCAGCGACGCCCCTGAGTCGTTCAGATCACAGCGGCGGGAGCGGTACGACCCGCTCGAGCCGGGCCGAAAGATGCGGCTGCAACTCCTGGCCCTGGGCGGCCATGTCCACGG
>JBPCOF010000326.1:0-3974 GCA_051000515.1 Geodermatophilaceae bacterium | reverse complement strand
GGTCCAGGATGCCGCTACGCCGCAGTCGGGACAGCGCCGAAAGGACTTCGGCAGGCTGATGTGCTGGTGCGCAAATCTCCTGGCCATTCAGCTGATCCAGGACCCACTTCTTCGCCGGCTGGTCGATAACGACGTCCACCAGAGCGGACGCGTCCAGGACGATCATCGGCCGAAGTCGTCTCGGACCTCGCTGATCAGCTCAGCGGTGTCCAGCACCTCACTGACTCGCGCCGGGCGGCTGCGGACGCTGGCAATCCAGCGGTCGGTTTCGGCCGCCCCGAGAGCTGCCTGGACTGCCTGCTGAGTGAGCGAGGAAACGGACAAGCCGCGATCACGCGCTGCACGATACAGATCGTCAGGTAGGTAGACGCTGACCTTGGGCATACCCCTAGGGTACCCCCTAAACGGGGCGCACCAAGAGGATTACCCGGGGGCGCGGTGTGCGCCATGTTCTCGTCGAACAGGCCGAGCCGCACGCTCTCCGCGAGAGCGCGATGTGCTCGAGCTGATCGCTCAGGGGCACGCCAACCCGACGATCGCCGGCCTGCTATTCCTCACCCCGCGCGCAGTGGAGACCCACGTCGGCAACATCTTCACCAAACTCGGCCTCCCGCCCGATCCTGGACACGACCGCCGCGTCTTAGCGGTCTTGGCGTGTCTGCGCGGGCATTGATCGAACGTGGCTGGGACCCGGCGCTGGAATCCACCGATGGTCAGGTCGAGTGAACCGTGCGCAGCTCTTGGCCGGCCGATTCAGCTGCAGAAGGTTCAGTCAACCCGCAACGATCGCTTGGCTCGCGTGTTTTGCGTACGGACAGCCAGTCGGTCGTCCGGCGGGTAGGCTACGTCGACCAGGGTGAGTCCATGGGCAGGCGCAACCTGCACATCGCCAGCCCGAGCGGGCAGCCTCAGCAAAGACGCCGGCCAGTCCGGTGATCGGCGACCGTCCCCGACCGCGAGCAGTGCCCCGACCAGGCTGCGCACCATCGAATGACAGAACGCATCGGCCTGGACGTCAACCTCCAGGAGGCAACCGGTTCGTACGACCTCGAGGCGCAGCAGTTCCCGGATCGTCGTCGCGTTGTCGCGGTGGCGGCAGTACGCCGCGAAGTCGTGTATGCCCAGCAACGCCGTACCCGCGCGCTGCATCGCGGCATCGTCCAGGGACCGGCGCCAATGCAGGGTGTCCCTGCGCCGCAACGGTTCTACGCCCCAGGGTGCGTCGCTGATCCGGTAGACGTACCGGCGCCAGAGCGCGGCGAACCGCGCATCGAAGGCGGCCGGCACCTCGCGGATCTCGCGGACCCGTACGTCGTGCGGTAGTAGGCCGGCGAGCCTGGCCCGGAGATCGGCGATGGTGGTCCACTCCTGGACGGGGACGTCCAGATGCGCGACCTGTCCGGTCGCGTGCACACCGGCGTCAGTTCGCCCGGCCACCGTCACCGGACCGCAGCTTGGAACCAGTACCGCGAGGGCGTCGGCCAGAACGCCGAGAACAGTGCGCTGCCCCGGCTGAAGTGCCCAGCCGGCGAAGTCGGCTCCGTCGTAGGACAGGTCCAGTCGTAGCCGAACGCGAGCGAGCCGACCACCTGTTTCGGTGGTCGGCCCGTCAGCCTTCATGCGCCTGGCCGTGCAGGAGTCGTGGGAGACCTAGTCGTCGTCCTCAGCCGAAGAACCGGCTTCGGTGAATCCGGCGCGTTCGGCATCCGCCACGGTCGCGAACCAGGCCTCCGGCTCGGTCTGCTCGTACCACTGGCCGTCGGGCTGGTGGAACTTCATCGAGTTGGCGTTGCCCTTGATCGCGAAGCCCTCCGGAGCGGAGCCGTCGGCAGTAGGCCCGTGACTACCCGAACCGTACGGCGCGGCGTCATCGGAGGCGCCCGCGTCGTCAGCGTCATCGTCGTCGTCGTCAACGAGGAGCTCGGGCTGCAGGTCGTCGTCCTCGTCGGAGGAGTCCTCGTCGCCGGAGGCTTCGGCGGAAACAGCCGAGTCCTTGTCCTCGTCGAGATCGCTGTGGTCCATGTCGTCGTCCAACACGGTGTCCTCGACGTCGGCCCCGCGCCGCCGGGAAAAGCGCGTCCCACGGGCCCGTTCGGCTTCACCGACCGCCTCCTGGGCGACCGTGAGTGACTCGACGAGTTCGATGATGGCCATCGGGGCGTTGTCGCCCTTGCGGGCACCGATCTTGATGATCCGCGTGTAGCCGCCCGGACGTTCGGCATAGCGGGGGGCGATCTCGGCGAAGAGGTGATGCACGATCTCCTTGTCGCGGATCGTCTTCATCACCAGTCGGCGGGAGTGCAGGTCCTCCCGCTTGGCGATCGTCACCAGGCGCTCGGCGTACGGGCGCAGCCGCTTGGCTCTGGACTCGGTTGTCCGGATCCTGCCGTGCTCGAACAGCGCCGTGGCGAGGTTGGCCAACATCAACCGCTGATGGGCCGATGAGCCACCCATCCGGCGACCCTTGGTGGGCGTGGGCATCTGATCTCCTCTTAGAGTTCTTCGGTCTCGGCGTAATCGGTGTCATCGACAGCCGCTGCCGGCGCCTGGCCTTCCGGAACACCCGCGCCGCTGCCACTGAACTGGCCGCCGAAGGTCTCGTCGTAATCCGAGCCGAAGGTCTCCACGCCGCCACCGCTGAAGCCGGCCGGCGAGTCCTTGAGCGCCAGGCCCATCGCGGCAAGCTTCAGCTTGACCTCGTCGATGGACTTCTGCCCGAAGTTGCGGATGTCGAGCAGGTCGGCTTCGCTGCGGGTGACAAGCTCTCCCACGGTGTGGATGCCCTCGCGCTTGAGGCAGTTGTACGAGCGCACGGTCAGGTCCATGTCCTCGATCGGCATGGAGAAGTTGGCGATGTCGGCAGCCTCGGACGGGGAAGGCCCGACCTCGATGCCCTCGGCTTCGAAGTTCAGTTCGCGGAGCAGGCCGAACAACTCGACCAGCGTGGCGCCCGAGGAGGCCATCGCATCACGTGGGGCCATCGACGGCTTGGTCTCGACATCGACGACGAGCCGGTCGAAGTCCGTGCGCTGCTCGACCCGAGTGGCCTCGACGTTGTAGGTCACCTTGAGCACCGGGGAGTAGATCGAGTCGATCGGGATGCGCCCGATCTCCTGACCACTTGCCTTGTTCTGGGTGGCCGGAACGTAGCCACGGCCACGCTCGACGACGAGTTCGACCTCGAGCTTGCCCTTCTTGTTGATCGTGGCGATGTGCAACTCGGGATTGTGCACCTCGACACCGGCCGGAGCGGCGATGTCAGCGGCGGTCACGTCACCGGGGCCCTGCTTGCGCAGATACATCGTGACCGGCTCGTCCACGTCGCTGCTCACGACGAGGCCCTTGAGGTTCAGGATCATCTCGGTGACGTCCTCCTTGACACCGGGGACGGTCGTGAACTCGTGCAGCACGCCGTCGATCCGGATGCTCGTGACGGCCGCTCCCGGGATGGAGGAGAGCAGGGTACGGCGCAGGGAGTTGCCGAGGGTGTAGCCGAAGCCAGGCTCGAGCGGCTCGATCGAGAACCGGGAACGGAACTCGTCGACGGTCTCTTCGCTGACGGTGGGGCGCTGGGTGATGAGCACAGTGGTTCTCCTTCTCAGGACTCGGGCGACCGCAATATGACGCCGCAAGTGGTGCGGTTGTGCCGCTCGTACGAACGTCGGTATGTCCGTACGAGGCGTACTTCGATCGGGCGCGCGAACGATCCGGTAGTGCGATCGTGCGCTACTTGGAGTAGAGCTCGACGATGAGCTGCTCCTGGACCTGGGTGTCAATGTTCGCGCGCAGCGGCAGCGAGTGGACCAGGATCTTGAGTTGGGAGCTGATGACCTCGAGCCAGGCCGGAATGGGGCGGCTGCCCGCATTGGCCTGGGCGATGAGGAACGGCGTCATGTCGTGCGACTTCTCGCGGACCTCGATGATGTCGTTGACGCTGACCCGGTAGGACGGGATGTCGATCTTCGAGCCGTTGA
>JBPCOF010000238.1:0-6059 GCA_051000515.1 Geodermatophilaceae bacterium | reverse complement strand
GTCCGAGCCCTGTCGTTTTCCGGTGCCGTCGAGCGCCTCGCTGGCATAGGACTGCCGCCGCCTGCCAGCATACGCCTCCACCTCCATGCGCTCCTTGTATTGCGGGTAATGCAGCTCGAACGCCGGCCGCTCGGAGCGGATCCGTGGCAGCTCCAGGAAATTGTGCCGCGGCGGCGGGCAGGAGGTCGCCCACTCCAGCGAGTTCGCGTACCCCCACGGGTCGTCCTTGGTCGCGACCTCGCCGTACCGGTAGGACTTGTAGATGTTCCAGAGGAACGGCAGCATCGAGGCCCCGAGCAGGAACGCGCCGATCGACGACACCGTGTTGAGAACGGTGAAGCCGTCCGTGGGCAGATAGTCGGCGAAACGCCGTGGCATCCCCTCGTTGCCCAGCCAGTGCTGGACGAGGAACGTCGTGTGAAAGCCGATGAACGTCAGCCAGAAGTGCAGCTTGCCGAGCCTGTCATCGAGGAACCGACCGGTCATCTTCGGGAACCAGAAGTAGATGCCGCCGTACGCCGCGAACACGATGGTGCCGAACAGGACGTAGTGGAAGTGCGCTACCACGAAGTAACTGTCGGACACGTGCCAGTCGATCGGCGGGCTGGCCAGCAGGACACCGGTCAGGCCGCCGAACAGGAAAGTGACCATGAAGCCGAGCGCGAAGAGCATCGGGCTCTCGAACGTCAACGATCCCCTCCACATCGTGCCGATCCAGTTGAAGAACTTGATGCCGGTCGGGATGGCTATGAGGAAGGACAGGAAGGAGAAGAACGGCAGCAGCACCGCGCAGGTGGCGAACATGTGGTGCGCCCAGACGGTGAACGATAGGGCGGTGATCGAGAGGGTGGCAAAGACCATGCCCTTGTACCCGAACAACGGTTTGCGGCTGAACACCGGGATGATCTCGGTGACGATGCCGAAGAACGGCAGCGCGACGATGTAGACCTCGGGGTGTCCGAAGAACCAGAACAGGTGCTGCCAGAGGATCGGCCCGCCGTTCTCCGAGACGAACACCTGCGCGTCGAGGTGCCGGTCGGCCAGCAGGACCATCAGAGCAGAGGTCAGGATCGGGAAGGCGACGAGCACCAGCAGGCTCGTGACCAGGATGTTCCAGGTGAAGATCGGCAGCCGGAACATGGTCATCCCCGGCGCCCGCAGGCAGATCACCGTGGCCACCATGTTGACCGCGCCCAGGATGGTGCCCAGACCCGCGACCACCAGCCCGGCGATCCAAAGGTCGGCGCCCGCTCCCGGGGAGTAGATCTGGTTGGACAGCGGGGTGTAGGCGAACCAGCCGAACGCCGCGGCACCGCCCGGGGTGAAGAAGCCTGACACGACGACCAGCCCGCCGAACAGGAACAGCCAGAAGGAGAACGCGTTCAGCCGCGGGAAGGCGACGTCCGGCGCGCCGATCTGCAGCGGCAGGATCAGGTTGGCGAAGGCGAAGACCAGCGGCGTCGCGAACAGCAGCAGCATGATCGTGCCGTGCATGGTGAACAGCTGGTTGTACTGCTCGGGGGACAGGAACTGCAGTCCCGGCCGGGCCAGCTCGGCGCGCATCAGCATGGCCATCAGCCCGCCGAGCATGAAGAACCCGAACGACGCGACCATGTACATCATGCCGATGGTCTTGTGGTCGGTCGTGCCCAGGACCCGAAGGAACGCCGAACCCTTCTCCGGCGCGTGGAGCGGCGACGGCCGGGTGACGATCGGAGCGGGCGCGATCGTCATGGGGAGCCCTCCTGGCGCGCGTGGTGAGGCAGCAACGAGCACCGCCAGGATAGTGCCTGCACCGGGTTGAGGGCGCCCGGGTCCACCGGGGCAATACCCGGCTTCGTGCGGCGCGTTGCGCGCCGTACCCGGTTCGGGATGGAATGCTGCTCTCAGAGCGATACGTCGCTCCAGACGATCCGGGGGTCACCATCCCACCGGACTTCGTGCTCAGGAGGCACACATGACCCCCAGTGGCATCATCACCGCGATCATCATCGGCGCCATCATCGGCGTCGTCGCCCGGCTGATCCTGCCCGGCAAGCAGAACATCCCGATCTGGCTGACGATCGTGGTTGGCATCGTGGCCGCGATCCTCGGCACCCTGCTAGCGCAGTACGTCGGCGTCGAGACCACCGACGGGATCGACTGGATCGAGATCGTGCTCCAGATCATTCTCGCGGTCATCTTCGTCGCGCTCGCCGACCGGCTGTACGCCGGTCGGAACCGAGGCGTCACGCGCTAGTCGATCCGGCGCACCGGCCCGTCGTCCGACCTGGCGCGGCGGGCCGGCGCCGTACTCACCAACCTTCCTTGCGCGCCCGCGCCTCGTACAGCAGCACCGAGGCCGACACCGACACGTTCAACGAGTCGTTGCGGCCGAGCATCGGGACGCACACCCGCGCGAACCCGCGCTCGTACCAGGGCTTGGCGATCCCGAACCGCTCACTGCCGACGACGATCGCCGTACGGCCGGAGTAGTCCGCCTGCCGGTACGGCGTCGCGTCTTCGGTGTCCGCGAGCAGGACGGTGCAGCCCAGCCCGGCCAGCCAGTCCATCGCCGCGGCCGGTTCCTCGAAGTCCACCGAGGGGACCGTCAGCGTCGCGCCGTGGCTGCCGCGGAACACCTTCGGGTGGGTCAGCCGGGTCCGCCGGTTGGTCAGGACCAGGCAGTCGGCGCGGCAGGCGTCCAGCGTCCGGATCAGGGTGCCGAGGTTGCCCGGGATCTCCAGGCCGTCCGCGACCAGGACCAAACCGTCGTCGGCCACCGGGACGTCGGCCGGCGCCCAGTGCGGCAGCTGGCTGATCGCCAGGAGGCCGTCGGGCCGGTCGCGCTCGGACATCCGGGCGAAGGTCTTCTCCGAGACCTGGAACGCCTGGGTGGCCCGTCCGGCGAGTTGCGCGGCGCGGGTCCGCGCCTCGTCGGAGTAGCCCGCCTCCGGGCAGTAGAGGAAGCAGTGCACGGGTGCCTCGGCGGCCAGCACGGCGTTGACCGCCCACAGCCCCTCGGCGACGAACAGCTGCTGTCCGTTGGGCACGGTGTTGCGCTGCAGAGCGAGGACCTGCTTCACCTTGGGGTGGTGTACCCCGATCGGCTGCAGCTCCACCATGCCCCGAGGCTATCGGCGTGGCTAGGCCTCCGGCGGGCCGACGACCTGCGCGCGGTAGCTCTCGACGATGTCCATGAACTCCTTGTGCTCCTTGGCCGGGACGCCGACGTGCCACAGGGTGGCGGCGATCTCAGTGGCCACGATGTCGAACTCGGGCTCGCTCACGTAGAGGTGGGCATGCGCCTCGGTCATGTCGCGGCCGGGGTAGCACTTGGGACCGCCGGTCTGCTCGATCGACCACGCGGTGACGAGGAACTTGAAGCCGGCGTGGCCCTTCATCGCGTGGAAGGCGGCGACGTGCGGGTTGGTGTTGGCCGAGACGTTGTCGTACAGCCGATCGGCCAGGACGTCCACTGCGACGGCGATGCCGTAGAGGCCGCCCAGGCGGTCGTACAACGAGGCGTCGGCCGGGACTTGCGCGGACGCGGTCGCCGCCTCCGGGTCTCGGTTTCGATGGTGTCAGTCATGACGCGGCTCCTTCGGTCGGATGGGGTACCGCGCACCGTTCGGTGGTCGGTGTGGCCATCTGGTCGACCAGGGCGTGCAGCTTGTCGCGCAGTCATCCAGGCCGCGGGGCGGTAGTCGGGTCTGGCAGGCGACAGTGCGCTGCGCCTCGGCGGCGGCCGCGTGGAGTGCCTCACCGGCGGCGGTGAGCTGGACATGCACGACGCGGCGGTCCGGCGGCTCGCGCCGCAGCCGCACCAGGCCGGCGCGCTGCAGTCGATGCACCAGGGGACTCAGTGCATGGGCGGGTAGGGCGCCCCGAGCGGCGATCTGGTGCACGGCCTGCTCGCCGTCCTGCCAGAGCACGAGTATCACCAGATACTGCGGATAGTTCAGGCCGATGTGGTGCAGGAGTGGGCGATAGGCCCGGACCACGGCGTTGGTCGCGGCGTACAGGGCGAAACACAGCTGGTCGTCCAGCCGCAGGTTCGTCGGTCGTTCTGTCACGTGCTGTCCTCGCCGCCGAGTCTGCTAAAGATGGCTCACGCGTGATGCTTCGCTCAAGAACTCCGTCGTGGCCTTGCGAGGTGACCGCGGTGCGGTGTAGATCAGCACGACGACCCGGCGTACGGCGGGTGCAGGCTGGTGAGGAGGTTCGATGGCGATTCCGGAGCGGGTGGTCGGCGAGGGTCCGGTCAAGGTGCTCGCGCTGCACGGCTGGTTCGGTTCGGCCGCCGGCTGGGGCTACCTGCCCGGACTGATCGACACCGAGCGGTACAGCTACGCCTTCCTCGACAACCGGGGGTACGGCGACCGGCGTACCGAGTCCGGCGACTATTCGCTCGCCGAAGTGTCGGCCGACGCGCGGGAACTGGTCGGCCAACTGGGCTGGGATCGCTACGCGCTGCTCGGTCACTCGATGGGCGGGGCGGTGGCGGCACGGATCTGGGCCGATGCCCCTGAAGCGGTGACCGCCCTGGTCGGTGTCAGCCCGGTTCCCGCCTCGGGCGTGCCGTTCGACGAGCAGGGCTGGAACCTGTTCAACGGCGCCGCGCAGCAGGACGGCAACCGGTACGCGATCATCGACTTCACGACCGGGAACCGGCAGTCGTCGACGTGGCTGAACCAGATGGTCGCCTTCTCCGTGGCCGAGTCGACGCGGGAGGCCTTCGGGGGCTACCTGCCGAGCTGGGCGCACGCGTCGTTCGTCGACGAGCTGCCCGAGCCGTCCATCCCCGTGACCGTGATCGTCGGCGAGCACGATCCGGCCCTGGGCGCGGACTCCATGAAGGCGACCTGGCTGGCGCAGCTGCCGGACGCGCGGCTGGAAGTGCTGGCCAACGCCGGGCACTACGCGATGTTCGAGGCGCCGGTCGCCCTGATCACCCAGATCGAGCGTGCCCTGGGCGACGTACCGACCGAGGATTCAGCGGCGCCGAACTGACCGGCGTACCGGCCGCGGCCTGGCTACCAGCCTCGCTTAGGCCGCGACCGTGGCTGCGGTCACGGCCTGACGGACGTCCTCGGCGATGCGGGCGGCGTTGATGGCCGCGCCGAAGTTCACCCCGCCGGCCGCCGTCGTGATCACCTGAGCCCGCAGGTCCGCGACGTTGCCGGCCACCCAGACTCCGGGGACCTCTGTGGCCCCATGGCATCGGCGGCAATGGCCGTACCGAAGACGTGTCCGTTCATGACCTGCGCGACCGGCCGCAGGCCGAGCCCGGCGAGGACCTCCGTGCGGGCCTGTAAACGGGGGGCGATGACGAGCGCCTCGCACGGCCGCCGTTCGCCGGAGGCCAGCCGGACGCCGCTGAGTCGGTCGCCTTCGACGATGAGCCCGGTGACCTCGCCGGGCATCACCGTGATGCCGCGAGCGGTCAGTTGCGTGCGCTCGGCGGGGTTGAGTGCTGAAGGTCGCCGGCGGACGACTGTCGTACGGTGATGGGATGTCCGATCCGCTCCGCGTGATGCTCGAGCAGGGCAAGAAGAAGCGGGTGGTGGCCTGCGCTTTCGACTGGCCGGGATGGGACCGGAGCGCCAGGATCGGTGAGGACGTGCTCGCGGTCCTCGCCGCCTATCGACTCCGCTACGCGAAGGTCGCCGAGCTGGCCGGCTTCGGCGCCGAGTTCGGGGCCACGGGGGAGCTCGACGTGGTCGAGCGACTCGAAGGTATCGGGATGACCGATTTCTACAGCCTCTCGGGCAGGACGGCCGCGCCCGAGAACGACGCAATGACCGAAGCCGAGTGCGAGCGGAAGATCGCGCTGCTCCGGGCCTCCTGGAACACCTTCGACGACGTCGCCGCACGCGTCTCGCCCGAGCTCCAGAAGGGTCCGCGGGGCGGCGGCCGCGACCGGGATCAGATCATCCGGCACGTGAACGGCGCGGAGATCGACGAGTTCGCGCCGAAGGTCGGGGTGAAGGTCCCGCTGGAAACGAGGGACGACGCCGAGGCCCTTCGCGCCTATCGGGATGCCTTCATCGAGGGGATCCGCGAACACCACGCCCGCG
>JBPCOF010000184.1:0-9624 GCA_051000515.1 Geodermatophilaceae bacterium | reverse complement strand
GCGGGCATCCTCTACACTCGGCGGGCCCCAATGGTGCACGGGCCCCCATCGTCTAGTGGTCCAGGACGCCGCCCTTTCAAGGCGGTAGCACGGGTTCGAATCCCGTTGGGGGTACGGACAGTTCTGTCCGTAACCAAGCACCACCAGCTAGGCCCTGTAGCGCAGTTGGTTAGCGCGCCGCCCTGTCACGGCGGAGGTCGCCGGTTCGAGCCCGGTCAGGGTCGCTGCTCCGCCCGGTGTTCACACACTGGTCCGGAGTTGCAAGGAGGCCGTACCGCTCTCGCCAGCGGTACGGCTTCGTGGGGCAGGTAGCTCAGTCGGTACGAGCGCTCGCCTGAAAAGTGAGAGGTCGGCGGTTCGACCCCGCCCCTGCCCACCTCCGACGTAACTGGTCAATTGCCGCAAGTCAGATCAACGGCAATTGACCAGTTAGTCGCTCACGCCAGGGCGTCGAGGCGGCTGACCTGGTCCGCGCTCAGCCGGACCTGGGCCGCCCCCATGTTCTCGGTCAGGTGTTCCACCGACTTCGTACCCGGGATCGGGAGCACAACCGGCGATGCCTGCAGCAGCCAGGCGAGCGCGATCTGCGACGGCGTGGCGTCCAGCTCACGGGCAATGTCGGCCACCGGCGAATCCGGCTGTGCAAGGTCGCCGGTCGCGATCGGGAACCACGGGATAAAGGCGATGCCCTCGGCCGTGCAGTGATCCAACACGTCCTGGGACTGGCGGTTGGTAAGGTTGTAGAGGTTCTGGACGCTGACGATGTCCACGATCTCGCGGGCTGCCCTGATCTCGGTGATCGAGACCTCGGAGATGCCGATGTGGCCGACCTTTCCGGCCTCCTGAAGTTCGGTGAAGGCGCCGAGCTGATCGGCCAACGGCACGTCGGTATCGATGCGGTGTAGCTGGATCAGGTCGATGCGGTCCAACTTCAGGTGCCGCAGACTGAGTTCGACCTGCTGCTTGAGGTAGGCCGGACGACCGACCGCTGTCCATTGGCCCGGGCCGGTTCGGGTCAGTCCGGCTTTCGTGGCGATGACCAGACCCTCCGGGTACGGGTGCAGCGCCTCGGCGATGATCTGCTCACTGACGAACGGCCCGTAGGAGTCGGCGGTGTCGATGAAGTCGACCCCCAGCTCGATGGCGGCGCGTACGACGGCCAGGGCGCCCGCCCGGTCGGTCGGCTCACCCCAGACACCAGGGCCGGGGAGTTGCATCGCGCCGTAGCCCAATCGGTGGACGGTCCGGTCCCCTCCGATGGCGAACGTGTCGGACAGGGTGGATTCTGAGAGCGTGCGTGGGGTCATGCCATGGGCAACCGGCTCGGCGCGGCCGGAATTCCGACTGTCAGTGCGTCGGAGTGTGCTCAGGGGTGATCAGTCGGGTCCGGTTTCGCGGGCTGGCGAACTCGAAGCACGGGTACGACGTACCAGACCGTCAGCAGGGTCAGCACGATCCCGCCGGCTATCACCAACGCCAGCCAGCGGGGCAGCGCCACGTCCAACGCGAGCAACGTCGCACCGACGAGGGCAACTGCCAACAGCGCCATTCCGGTCTTGGCCTGCTCAGCCGAGCCGTCGACCACCTCGCTCTTGCGTCCGAGCCGGAACATCGCCCGGTGCAGGGCGACCGGAGCGATGAGAAAGATCGAGGCCGCGACGCAGAAGACCACCGTGACGACGTAGATGGTCACCGCGAACCGGTCGAGTTCGGTGAATCGCTGCTGAAATACCAGGGTCAGCAGGAATGCGAACAGGATCTGGACGCCGGTCTGGGTGACCCGTAGTTCCTGGAGCAGATCGTTGAAATTACGGTCCGCTCGCTCGGCTGGCGATTCGCCCGGCCGCTGGTCGACGGCGCCTGCTTGTTTGTCCACGCGTCGTCTCCCAGATGCCGGCCGTTCACCGAACGGACACCCTAACGCTCAGCTGGGAAGGTCACTCCACACCGCTTCGCTTCCGCTGTGCCCGATGCGGATGACGTAGATCAGCGACAGCACCGCGCCGACGATCGAGACCGCCCCGATCCCCCAGCCCGCCAGGTTTGCCCAGGACGGTCGATCCCCTCCGCGGCGATTGACCCAGTAGGCCAGGCCGATCAGGGCGAGCAAGGCGATCGACAGGACGAGCACCCAGGGCAGCAGATCCTCTCCCAGTGCGGTGTGTGCCCGGACCAGGTCGAAGGGTGCATCCGGGGAGCTGAGCACTCGGTCCTCGAGCCGCTGCCCGCTCTCCTGCGCCACATACACCGACCCGATGGAGGTCAGCGCCGCGAGGGCAGCCAGGACGCCGAACCTGGTACGCCAGCGCGGTACGGCGGTCAGCGCGATCGCAGCCAGCGCGGTGAGCGGGACGAAGACAACCACGGCATGCACGATGAGCGGATGAGTGGGTAAGCCGAAAACAGTGTCGAACATCCTGCCCGAATCCCCCTAGCTACGTCCGCCCTGGACGCTCATGGGGGTAGTCCTACCGCGACCGGCTGTGAACCCGCTGGGTATTCAGCTTTCGCCGAGCGAGGCGTGGGCGGCAGCGACCAGCATCGAGATGCCCTCCGTACTCAGTCCACGTTGTTGGGCCTGTCCGTCACCGTAGGCACCCGAGATGCTTCTCGAGTAAACCCCCGCAAGGACGGCTCCGAGTTTCCAGTAGGCGAACGCGATGTAGAAGTCGACGTCGTCCATCGGCAGATCGCTGCTCGCCGCGTACCGGGCCAGCGCCTCGTCGCGGCTGATGAACCCCGGCGCCGTCGTCGGCATGTCCATCGGAAGCCTCTCGATGCCGGGCGGCGCGCTCCAGTAGGACAGCAGCCAGCCGAGGTCGGCCAGGGGGTCCCCGCGGGTGCACAGTTCCCAGTCCAGGATGGCCGCGACCTTGCCGTCCGGGTCGAGCATCAGGTTGCCGAAGCGGTAGTCGCCGTGGGCGATCGTGACCGCGTGCTGCGGCGGTACGCGGGCAGCGAGGTGCTCACCCATGTCGATCAGCCCGGGGATCGGCTCGATCGGCAGGCTGGCGACCTGCCCGGTCCACCGCCTGAGCTGTCCCGCGACGTAGTCGTTGCCCCTACCCAGGTCCCCGAGCCCGACCGAGTCGGGATCGACCTGATGCAACCGGAGCAGGCTGTCCACCGCATCGTCTCCGGCGGCCTGGCGGGCCGGCACGTGCAACGCGGCGCTGCTCTGCGGATCGTGCACGACCACTCCGGTCACGAAGTCCATCACATAGAAGTCCGCCCCGAGCACGTCGTGGTCGGTGCATAGCCCGATCGTCTCGGGTACGGGTACGTCGGTGGGACCGAGTGCGGTGATCACCCGGTACTCCCGGCGCATGTCATGCGCGGAGGGGAGCACTCCGGACAGCGGTGGCCGGCGCAGCGCGAAGGTGTTCTCCGCGAGATCGGCCACCCGGTAGGTGAGATTCGACCGACCGCCCTCGATCACGTCGAAGCGCAACGGCGGGCTCAGTTCGGGGACGTGGGCCGCGATCCACTCGGTGACCCGACGTGCGTGATCTCCGGTGATGTCGGTGTCACCTATGTCGGTGTCACGGTGGTCGGTGTCACGGTTGTCGGTGTCAGCCACGCTCCTACCCAACCAGCCCGACGTCGTCGTCGGTCACCTGGACTCGGCCCTGCGTCTCCAGCTTGGCCAACGCGGCGCTGGTGGACTGCATCGCTGCCGGCCAGAGGGACCGCGGTACGTCGGCGTAGATCAGCTCGACCAAGGCCGACACCGACGGCACGCCTGCGGACAGCAGCGTCAGAATCTGCTGTTCACGAAATGCCCGATGCGCGACATAGAAATCCAGGACCGCCATCGGATCCTCGCTCAGCGCCGGGCCGTGACCGGGGTACAGGGCCGCTGGGCCGAGGTCGTGCACCCGGCGCAGCGACTCGAGATAGGCCAGTACGTCGCCCTCCGGAAAGGTCACTACCGAGGTCCCTCGGCCCAGCACGTGGTCACCGACCAGCACCGCGCCGGACTCGATCCGAAAGGCCAGATGGTCGGCGCAATGCCCGGGGGTGGGCACCACCTCGATCGTCGTACCCGCCAGATTCAATCGCTCCCCGGGCTGCAGCACCTGCCCGCGCGGACCGGCCACGGCGGCGTCGGCTGCGGCGACCGGGGCAGCGAAGTGCGCCGCCCAGGGCAGCGCCGCCTCGGCGTGGTCCCAGTGATGGTGCGTGACCAGGATTGCCACGCAGCGGGCCTGCCGCTCGGCCAGGGATGCGGTGACTCGATCAAAATGTGCAGGGTCGTCGGGGCCGGGGTCGATCAGCACTGCCTGACCCGATCCCGGTTCGCCGACGAGGTAGGTATTGGTGCCGTCCAATGTCATACCGGAAGGGTTCGGCGCCAGCACCCGGGTGACCAACGGCTCGAGGGCAAACGTAGGAGGCAGCCGGCCGACTTCCGGCAAGTCCCACGTCGTACGGGGATCTGCCGGCGGAACGAGGTCGCCGAACGCCGCGGGCAAATCGATCACTGCCCCATTCTGCGCTGTGCCTCTGCCGCGCGGCCCAGTCACCGGACAGAGGCGCTAGGTCAGGCGCAGGGACCTGTCAGGTAGATCCCGAGATTCTTCAGCCACGGCACCGGATCGATCGCGTTGCCGTACAGATTGCCGTTCGTATGCACCTCGAAGTGCAGGTGTGGCCCGGTGGACTGCCCCTCGTTGCCGACGGCTGCGATGTTCTGCCCGGCGTAGACCCGCTGCCCCGTCGAGACGAAGATCCGGCTGACGTGGCCGTACACGGTGACGTTGCCGTTGTCGTGGGTGATGTAGACGGCCTGGCCGAAGCCGCTGGCTGCCCCTGCCCGGGACACCCTTCCGCTCAGCGGCGTGTAGACCGGCGTGCCGATCGGTGCGGCGATATCGACGCCATAGTGGAAAGTCCCCCACCGAGAACCGAAACAGCTGGTGGTCGTTCCCGATGTAGGAGGTACCCCAGAAGAGGCGCCCGGTCCCTGGACGGGTGCGGGTGCGGGCGCTGGTGCGGGCGCGGGTGCAGGGCTCCCCCCACCACCGCCTGAGCTCGGCGGCGGCGATGGACGCGGAGGCGGCGCAGCGGCACGAGCGGCACGTTCGGCGGCGGCGGCCTGCTCTGCGGCAATCCGGGCGCGTTCGGCCGCCGCGGCTTCCTCAGCCCGCTTCTGCGCCTCCCATGCCTCGTAGGCCGCTCGCGCACCCTCCAAGCCGAGCAGGGCGACCTGAGCGTCGCGAAGTTGAGCGTCCAGGGACGCCTTCTGCGCCTGGACCTGGCTGACCATGACGGCTCCGCTGGCGAAGGCCGCGTCGGCGGCGGCCTTTGCCTCTTCGGCGGCCTTCTCCGCCGCGGCCATCTCGATCTCGGCGGCACGGTTGATCGAGTCGGAGTTGGCCACCGTGACGCGGGCGACTTCCAGGTTGTTGAGCACATCCAGCCGGCCACTGGAGATGTAGTCCAGAAAGGCCGCGCGCTGGATCAGTTCACCCGGATCCTGACTGGTCAGCAAGACCATGTCATTCGTCAGCAAGGAGCCGGACTTGAAGCTGCCACGAGCGAATTCCACGATCGCGTCCTGGGCACCCTCGACTTCCTCTTGTGCCTGCGCGAAGTCTGCCGCCGACTGTGCGGCGGCGTCCTGGGCGGCGAGGAGCCGGCCCTCTGCGGCCAGATACTCATAGCTCGCCGCCTCGGCGACGATGCCGAGGCGACCGAGTTCGGCCTCGGCGGCGGCGAGCTCTCCGGAGATCCGGCCGACCTCGGCCGCAGCCGCCTGCTTGGCGGCGTCGGCGGTATTGATCTGTTCGTTCGAGGGGTTCGGCGGTGGCGGTGGTACCGCGTACGCGGGCGTGACGGCCACCAGCAGGGTCCAGACCACCGCGCACAACAACATGGCTGTGCCGCGCGACCCAGAGCCACTCCACACTGCGCGTCGCCGCGTGCGAGAGGGACGTCGTGCGGTGGACATGGAAGGCCGGATGGCGTCCATGAACCCCCTTCGGCACGGGCCTGCCGGGAAGGACCCGGCGCGATAAAGACCGCTTCGGGTGTCACAGACCGTCCGCAGACAATGGCACAGTGGGGACCCCATTGTCATCACCTGTCACAGGATTCCCAACAATAACTCTGGTACCACCGTAAAGCTGCACGTGACCGTCAAGTGCGCAGGCGCCCTTGGGCGGCGACCTGGCATCGCGCCGGAGCCACCCGGGGTGTGCTGCCGCCGACCCCTACAACCGGGCTAGCTCAGCCTCGAGCAGGTCGAGGCCGAGGCCGCCGAGATTCAGGGCCGCAGTGTGGAAGGTCTTGAGGTCGAATGCGGCTCCCAGCCGAGCCTGGGCCTGCGCCCGAGCTTGCAGCCAGACTCGTTCACCGACCTTGTACGACGGTGCCTGACCCGGCCAACCCAAGTAGCGGTTGAGTTCGTCCTGGCGCATCTGGTCATCCATCGAGGCATGCACCCGCAGGAACTCCAGGCCGAGGTCGGGCGTCCACACCTCTCCCTCGTGGAAACCCGAACCGCGCGGAATCGCGAGTTCCAGGTGGATGCCGATGTCCAGCACCACCCTGGCCGCCCGGAAGCCCTGCGAGTCGAGCATGCCCAGTCGGTCACCCGGGTCATCCAGAAAGCCCAACTCGGCCATCAATCGTTCCGCGTAGAGCGCCCAGCCCTCACCGTGCCCGGATGACCACATCATCAAGCGCTGATACCGGTTGAGCAGATCCGCCCGGAAGACCGTCTGCCCGATCTGCAGGTGATGGCCGGGCACACCTTCGTGATAGACCGTCGTCTTCTCCCGCCAGGTGGTGAACTCCTCCGCGCCCTCGGGCAGCGACCACCACATTCGTCCCGGACGGGTGAAATCCTCCGACGGAGAGGTGTAGTAGATGCCTTCACCCGAGGTGGGAGAGAGCTTGCCCTCGATGGTGCGAACCGGATCCGGAATGTCGAAATGCGTCCCGGCCAGTGCGCTGACTGCATCGTCCGCGGTCGTCTGCAGCCAGCGGGTGAGTTCCTCGCGGCCACGCAGAATCCGCGCCGGGTCGTCGTCGAGGGCAGCGATCGCTTCGGCCAGCCCCTTTCCGGGAGTGATCTGCTCGGCGACCTGCTCCTTCTCGGCCACGATCCGCGCCAGCTCGGCCCAGCCCCACTCGTAGGTCTCGGCCAGGTCCAGATCCGCGCCGGTGAAGTAGCGCAGCCACCGGCCGTACCGCCGCTCCCCCACCGCGTCGGAGACCGGCGCTGCCGGCAACAGCCGGTCGGTGAGAAAGCCGCGAAAGTCTCGCAGCGCATGTGCGGCAGCCGAAGCGGCCGCCTCCAGGTCGCCCCTGAGGGATCCCTCGCTGTTCGAGCGTTCGACGAGAGCGGCGAAGAAAGGGGGTGCTTCCTCGTCGCCGGCCCATCGGGCCGCGATGCCGGCGCAGGCCCGGACCTGGCGCGCAGCGGCCACCCGACCGTCCGCAGCGGCGACGTCCAGGCCGGCTGCGTACGCCTTCAAGGCGGCGGGAAGCTTGGCCATCCGGCTCGCGATGGCGGCCCAGTCCTGCTCGGTGTCGGTGGGCATCAGGTCGAACACGATTCGGAGGGACTGCATCGGACTCGCGGTGGTGTTCAACTCGGAGCTGAGGTCGCCCGCGTCGGACAGGTCGAGTTCGGTCGACAGCCGCTCGACCATCGCTGCGTTCGCCACCCGCTCTCGGTCGTCGACCGGTTGGATCGCGTGCAGTTCGGCCACCGCACGCCGAGCCAGCTCGGCTCGGGCCGCGAACCCGTCAGCGCCGTAGTCGGTCAGTTCGGTCTCGTAACCCGGTACGCCGAAGAAGGTCGCCGCGATCGGTTCCAGGGCGCAGTAGTCCTCGACGTACCGGTTCGCGACGACGTCGGTGGGTGAGGCGGCACTGGGCCCTGGCGGTACGTAGGAGGTCACAGCCCGCGACCCTAGCCGCGGATCCCCGGCGAAACGGACTAGATTTGTATCCTGTGAACGAGTCCTCCAGTGTCGACGTGATCTTCTCCGCGGGCCATCAACAGGTGATCTTCTGTACCGATGAGCCGAGTGGACTCAAGGCGATCATCGCCATCCACTCGACGACCCTCGGGCCGGCGCTTGGCGGAACCCGGTTCTACCCCTACCCCGATCAGGCGGCCGCGCTGACCGACGTCCTGCGGCTGTCCAAGGCGATGTCGTACAAGAACTCCCTGGCCGGACTCGATCTCGGCGGCGGCAAGGCTGTGATCATCGGCGATCCGGCCCGTGACAAGACCGAGCAGCTACTTCGCGCGTACGGCCGGTTCGTGGAGAGCTTGGCCGGGCGGTACATCACGGCCTGCGACGTCGGTACCTACACCCCCGACATGGACGTCATCGCCCGCGAGACCAGGCACGTGTCGGCTCGGTCGGTGGAGCACGGTGGGGCTGGCGATTCTGCCGGGCTCACTGCCGTCGGAGTCTTCCAAGGGATGCGTGCCAGTGCCCAGCACGTTTGGGGCACACCATCGTTGAGCGGTCGGCGGGTGGCCATCTCTGGTGTGGGCAAGGTCGGTAGCCACCTTGTCGACCACGTCGTCGCCGACGGTGCATCGGTCGTGATCACCGACGTGGATCCAGCTGCCCTCGACCGGGTCCGGACGATCCACCCGCTGGTCGAGGTGGCCGCCGACAACGCCGCCCTGCTGTCCGAGGAGCAGGACATCTACGCCCCATGTGCCCTCGGCGGTGCTCTCGACGATCAGACGGTCGCCGCGCTGAAGGCCCGCGTTGTGTGCGGCGGAGCCAACAACCAACTGGCCCATCCCGACATCGGCAAGGTGCTGGCCGATCGCGGAATCCTGTACGCCCCGGATTACCTGGTCAACGCCGGCGGGGTGATCCAGTGTGAGAACGAGGTCGGCGGCTACCCCGCCGAGCGGGCCCGCGTCATGACCGAGCGAATCTTCGACACCACATTGCGGGTCTTCGCCCTCGCCGAAGCCGACGGCGTTCCTCCGGTTGCCGCCGCCGACCGGCTGGCCGAGCGCCGGATCGCGTCGGTCGGGCGGTTATCGGCCATCCGCCTCCCCAACGGAGGCCCGGCTGCACAGTGATGCACCCGGCTGCACAGTGATGCCGGTCACCTGACCAAGAACGCTCGTGGCCCGTCGTGCCAGGTCGGCAGGGGGCGGGTAGTCTTGCGTTCTGACATACACACCCATCGGGGCCTCGCCGGACCCGTATTCCTGTACGAGGGGGTCGAGCCATGGGGCGCGGCCGTGCGAAAGCCAAGCAGACTCGAGTCGCTCGGGACTTGAAATACAGTTCTCCGAACACTGATCTCGAGCGATTGCAGCGAGAATTGTCCGGTGGAGCGGGGTCATCGAGTTCGACCCCCGATGCTGGTCTGGCCGACGACGAGCCTGATGTATGGGCCGGTCAATCGGATCCCGACGAGGATCGCTGGGCTTCCAGCGCCCGCTGATTCACTCCGCAGGCGGATATCGCTGCGTGAAGTCAGCATGGCTTCTGAAGTCGGCATGGTCCCTAGAGTCGGCATAGTTCCCCGTCAGCGAAGCCGCCGAACTCTCGGCAGCTCCGGGCCGTTCGGTGATCCGGCCGGCGACCCAGGCGGGAACACCCCGCTCGCCGAGCACGGCGAGGGCAC
>JBPCOF010000179.1:0-24831 GCA_051000515.1 Geodermatophilaceae bacterium | reverse complement strand
CCTTCCAGGATCTTCAGCAACGCCTGTTGGACGCCCTCACCAGACACGTCCCGGGTGATGGACGGGTTCTCGGACTTGCGGGCGATCTTGTCGATCTCGTCGATGTAGATGATTCCGGTCTCGGCCCGCTTCACGTCGTAGTCGGCGGCCTGGATCAGCTTGAGCAGGATGATCTCGACGTCTTCGCCGACGTAGCCCGCCTCGGTGAGCGCGGTGGCATCGGCGATGGCGAAGGGCACGTTGAGCAACCGGGCGAGGGTCTGGGCAAGGTGGGTCTTGCCGCAGCCGGTAGGGCCGATCATCAGGATGTTCGACTTGGACAGCTCGACGCCGTCGTCACGCCCGGGCTTGTCGCCGCCGGCCTGGATGCGCTTGTAGTGGTTGTAGACGGCGACAGCGAGGCTCTTCTTGGCGCTGTCCTGGCCGATGACGTACTGCTCGAGGAACTCGAAGATCTCAGTGGGCTTGGGTAGCTCGTCGAACTTGAGGTCGGCTGTCTCGGACAGTTCCTCTTCGATGATCTCGTTGCACAGATCGATGCATTCGTCGCAGATGTAGACCCCGGGGCCTGCGATCAGCCGCTTGACCTGCTTCTGGGATTTCCCACAGAAGGAACACTTGAGCAGGTCGCCGCTCTCACCGATGCGTGCCACGCGGTCCCTTCCTCTTCGTCACACTGTCCCGAATTCTTGCCGTCCGGCGACGCTACCGCCTTTCAGCAGTGCTGCCCGTTTCTCCCAGGGTACGGCGCGGCGCGGCGCGGGTCCTACCTATAAAGACCGGGAGTGCGCATCATCGCTTCCGATCCACAGGGTCAGGATTTGACGACGTTGAGCTTGCGCGACTCGATCACGTTGTCGACCAGGCCGTAGGCCTTGGCCTCCTCGCCGGTGAAGATCTTGTCCCGCTCGATGTCCAGGCGCACCTGGTCCTCGGTCTGACCGGTGTGCTGGGCCAGCATCCTCTCCATCAACTCGCGCATCCGTTGGATCTCCTTGGCCTGGATGTCCAGGTCGGAGATCTGCATCGCACCCTCGGTCCCACCATGCGGTTGATGGATCAGCACCCGGGAGTTGGGCAGCGCCATCCGCTTGCCGGGAGTGCCGGCGGCGAGCAGGACCGCAGCGGCCGAGGCGGCCTGGCCCATGCAGACAGTCGAGATGTCCGGCCGGACGAACATCATCGTGTCGTAGATCGCCGTCAGCGCGGTGAAGGAGCCGCCCGGCGAGTTAATGTACATGATGATGTCGCGGTCCGGATCGGTGGACTCCAGGCAGATCAGCTGGGCCATCACGTCGTTGGCCGAGGCGTCGTCGATCTGGACGCCGAGGAAGATGATTCGCTCCTCGAAGAGCTTGTTGTACGGGTTGGACTCCTTCATGCCGTAGCTGGTGCGCTCCACGAAGGAGGGCAGTACGTACCGGCTACTGGGCATCTGGACGTTCATGGGCTCGCTCATTTCTTCGGATCGGAGCTTGGGTCGGAGTCGTCAGCGAGATCGGACGGGTCGGTCGGTTGGGAGGCACCCACTCCATCGGAGCTGATCGGCACGTCGGCGGCGACCTGGCCCACCCGGGTCACGATCTGATCGACGAAGCCGTACTCCAGGGCCTGCTGGGCGGTGAACCAGCGGTCGCGATCGGCGTCCTTCTCGATCTGCTCAACGGTCTGCCCGGTGTGCTCGGCAGTGATGACGGCCATCTCCTGCTTGGTGAGATTCCACTGCTCGGCCTGGATCTTGATGTCTGAGGCCGAGCCGTACAGGCCGGCCGACCCCTGGTGCATCAGGATCCGGGAATGCGGCAGGGCGTAGCGCTTGCCCTTGGCTCCGGCCGAGAGCAGGAACTGACCCATCGAGGCCGCCAGGCCCATCGCCCACGTGGCCACGTCGCACTCGATGAGTTCCATCGTGTCGAAGATGGCCATGCCCGCGGTGACCGAACCGCCCGGGGAGTTGATGTACAGGTTCACATCACGAGTCGGGTCCTCCGCGGCCAACAGCAACAACTGGGCACAGAGCCGGTTGGAGATCTCGTCGTCGACCTGGCTGCCCAGGAAGACGATCCGCTCGCGGAGCAACCGCTCGAAGACCGAGTCGGTCAGGGTCATCCCCGAGCCGGCGCCCCGCATCTGAGGGGCATGCGTCTGCGGATGGGCAGGCAGCTCCGGGTACACGCGAATGCGCTGGGCGGGTTCGGGCGTGCTCACAGCGATGATCCCTCTCCTACGGGTGATGTCGACGAAGCGCCGACTGGATTAGCTCTTCTGCCGACACTAACGCCCGATGACGACAGCGGACTCCGCTCGGGCCGGTGTTCGCTGTCGGCGCACCAGCTGTCCGGCGTCAGGACCTGCCGTCCCCGCCCTCGGTCTCGACGTCGCGTGATTCGTTGTCGCCGTGATCATGACCCTCGTGATCATGACCCTCGTGGTCGTGACCGACGTGCTCGGTCACGCCACCGGCGTTCTTCCCGAGGTAGGTGTCCAGGTCGACAGCCTCGCCCGCAGTGTCGGTGACCGTGGTCGCCTCCAGCAGCTGGGCCAACGCCTTGTTGCGGCGGATCTCGGCGACGGCCGCTGGCAGGTGACCGGCCGAACTGACCTGCTTGGCGTACTCGTCCGGGCTGACGCCCAGTCGCTGGGCCCGGCTCATGATGTAGGTGACCAGGTCGTCGTTCTCGATGCCGATCTCGCGTTGATCGGCGATGGCGTCGAGGATGAACTGGGTACGGACGGCCTGCTCGACCGAGTCCCGCAACTCCTTGTCGTGCTCCGCGACCGTGGTGTCGAGACCCTCGAGATAGGACTCCAGAGTCATGCCGGCCTCGTCGAGTTCGGCCGTCATCGCCTGCTTACGCCACTCCAGCTCACCGTTGACCACGCCCTCAGGAAGGGGCACGTCCGTCGATGCGATCAGATGTTCGACGAGCTTGTCCCGTGCACTGGCTCCCTGCTGCAACCGCTTGGTCCGGGTCAGCCGCGCACTGATGTCGGCGCGAAGCTCCTCGAGGGTATCGAATTCGCTTGCGGTCGAGGCGAACTCATCGTCAACCGCAGGCAGCTGCTTTTCTTTGACCGAACGTGCGGTGATCTCCACGTCAGCGGTCTTTCCGGCCTGGTCACCGGCGGCCAGCTGCGTCTGGAAGGTCTTGGTGTCGGCCTCGTCCATGCCGATCAACGCTTCGTCGAGCCCGACCATGAGATCGCCAGCGCCCACCTCGTAGGACAACCCGGTCGTCGTACCGCCCTCGACCTCCTTGCCGTCGACGGACGCGGAGAGGTCGAGACTGACGTAGTCACCGGTGGCCGCCGAGCGGTCCACGCCGGTCAGCATCGCGAACCGGTCCCGCAGTGCGTTGATCTGGTTGTCTATCTCCTCGTCGGTCACCTCGACGGGATCGACGGTCACCGCCAGGGACTCCAGATCAGGAATCTCGATCGTCGGCCGGATGTCCACCTCGGCGGTGAAGGCGATCGTGTCGCCGTCCTCGATCCGGGTGACCTCGATCTCGGGTTGGCCGAGGGGGCGCACGTCGTTCTCCTGCAGCGCCTCGCCGTAGGCCTGAGGTACGGCATTGCTGACGACCTCGTCGAGGATCGCCGGGCGACCGATGCGTTGCTCCAGGATCCGGGCCGGAACCTTGCCCGGGCGGAAGCCGGGGATGCGCACCTCGGCGCCGATCTTCTTGTACGCAGCATCGAACGCGGGCTTGAGCTCGTCGAAGGTCATCTCGATGGCCAACTTCACCCGGGTCGGGCTCAATGGCTCGACCGTGGTCTTCACAGGCGTAACTCCTCCGGCAGATCTTCAGGGATTGGCCGCTGCGATGGGACGCTGGCCCGGACAGGAGTCTAGTGCGCAGGTCGTCCGCCCAGCGTCAGTACCCAGCGCAGGACCGCCGCGTTCGCTGTACGCGCTGTCAGCGGGGTCCTGCAGGGTTACCGGCATGACCGAGAAGCAGATGGATGACCAAGGTGTGCGGTACTGGGTGAACGCGGTGTCCCTGGAGCATGTGCAGCTCGGCGTCGAAGGTGGATTCACCCAAGCCGACCACGGTCGCTCGACCAGACTGAAGCGACTGCGCCGAGGAGACTGGCTGGTCTTCTACTCCCCACGGACGGCGATGCGTGCTGGACGTCCCCTGCAGGAATTCACCGCCCTGGGACGAATTCGCGGAACCGAGCCGTATCAGGTGGCGATGAGCCCCGACTTCAACCCGTGGCGGCTGGCCGTCGACTTCCGCCCGGTGACCGCGGCGCCCGCTCGGCCGCTGGTGGGCGATCTGGACTTCATCGCCGATCCGAAGCGGTGGGGCTATCCGTTTCGGCGAGGCTTGTTCGAGATTGGCCAGGCGGACTTCCGCCGGATCGCCGAAGCCATGGGAATCGATTGGGCGGACAGCTGAAACGGGCCGGTTACTACTAGCGTCCCGCTCGTGGCCCGCCTCATCGCCTTCCTTCGTGCGATCAACGTCGGCGGGCACAACGTCAAGATGGACCACCTGAGGACGCTGATCAGCGATTACGGATTCGACGCGGTCGAGACGTTCATTGCCAGCGGCAACGTGATCATGGACGGCGGTCGCCGCAAGCCGGGCACGGCCGAGTCCTTGCTCGAGACAGGGTTGGCAGCCGACCTCGGCTACCCCGTGACCAGCTTCGTGCGGACGATCGCCGAATTGGCCGACGTCGTTGCGGCGGACCCGTTCTCCGCTGCGCCGGGCCGCTACTACGTGACCTTCCTGAAGAATGCGCTCGCGCAGGAGTCGACTGCTCGATTGCTGGCCCTGCGTAGCGAGGGCGAGGACTTCGCAGTGGTCGGACGCGAACTGCATTGGCTGGTCCGCGCGGGGTTCGAGAGCCAAGTGACCGGGGCTCAAGTCGAGCGCGCAGCAGGAGGACCAGCGACTGCGCGCAACATCACGACGATCCGAAGACTGGCGGCCAAGTTCTCGCCCTCGACCCGTTGACCGGTTAGTCCGACTGTGGCGCCCAACCGTAGATCTTGTCCACGAGGATCGTGAGCACGATGCGGCGGTCCTTGACCATGGCCATCCGGTACTCGTCCCAGTCCGGATGCTCCCCCTTGACGGTCCGATAAAGATCGATCAGCGCCTCGACCGTGACATCGGTCGGGTCCGCCGCGGTCTGCGACAGTTGCGCGATCCCTTCGGCTACGGCGTATCCCCCCCCACTGGGCGGTCGGACGTGCAGGCTGGCCCGAGGATCGCGCCGCAGGTTCGCGGTCTTGGCGCGGACTTCGGTGATGGACACCCGGATGGTGTCCGGATCTGCGTCGAATTGGTGGGAGACATCTGACAGCTGTGGCCGCCCGTCCCGTTTCAGTGTGGCGAGCACTCCGAGGTGCCCTCCGGCGAGGATGTCCTTGAGCGGTTGGTCGTCGGACCTGGTCGAGTCGCTGGACGGTGACATATCGCTGGACGGTGACATGTCGCTGGGCGGTGTCATATCGCTGGGCGGTGTCATATCGCGGGGCGGTGTCATGTCGGGGTGACAGGATTTGAACCTGCGGCCCCTCGCTCCCAAAGCGAGTGCGCTACCAAGCTGCGCCACACCCCGCGGCGAAAGGCCAGTCTAGTGAACCGTTGTGCTGCCTCCGCTCGGTCCACGTCGTCAGCACAGCCGAGCGGCCAGGTAACCTCTGCGTTCGTACGGTGTGCCCTGCGGGTACACCGAAACACCGCGGGTGTAGCTCAATGGTAGAGCACCAGTCTTCCAAACTGGCTACGCGAGTTCGATTCTCGTCACCCGCTCCATTCGTCGGCCGATCGAGACGCCTTCCTGTCGTTGGTCGGGCAGGGTCTTACCGGCTGTCCAGCGAGCGTTGTAGCTCCGCCCACACGTCGTCGGGTGAGCCGCTGGCATCCACGGTGACCAACAGGCCGCGTTCCCGATAGAAGTCGAGCAACGGCTCGACCTCCTCATGGAAGACGTCAAGGCGCGCCCGGATCACCTCGGGAGTGTCGTCGAAGCGGCCCTCGCGCTGCGCTCGCTCGAGCAGTCGAGGCATCAGGTCATCCGGGATCGCGTCGAGTAGTACGGCCAGTCGCACTGCGACATCGTTGCCCTCGAAGATCGCGCGGCCTTCCTCCGCTTGTCCGACCGAGCGCGGAAAGCCGTCCAGTACGTAGCCGTTCTTTCTGCCAGCAGCCAGAACCCTCGGCATGACCAGCTCGTAGACGAGCGCGTCCGAGACAAGTTCCCCCCGCTGCATCGACTCCGAGGCGCGTCTGCCGAGGGCGGACGCGGTCTCCACCTCGTGACGCAGGAGGTCACCGGCGGCGATGTGCTCCACGCGGTAGCGCTCAGCCACGCGTTTGCCCTGCGTTCCCTTGCCTGAGCCGGGCGGACCGATCAGTAGTAGCCGCACCGCGCGCTCACCCTCGGTCATCGAGCCTTCCTAGCATGCTGGCCGACGGCCATGATCTACCGTCGCGTTCAGCCGTCGGTCCAGGAAGCTATCTGGGCCAGAAGTTCAGCCTTGCGTTTCTCGGGTGCGAACGATGCGTTGACCGAGTTCTGGGCGAGCAGCACCAGCTGATTACGGTCGAGGCCGAGCTCTAGTGCACATGCCTCGTAGTTGTCGCTCACGTAGCCACCGAAGTAGGCCGGGTCGTCGGAGTTGACCGTGACCATCAGGCCGTCGGCAAGCATCCGAGCCAGCGGGTGCTGGTCAAGTCGTTGCACCGCACCGAGCCGTACGTTCGACAAGGGGCACACGGTCAACGGAATGCGCTCCCGGCGCAGCCGAGCGACCAGTTCCGGGTCCTCCATCGACCGGATCCCATGATCGATCCGTTCCACCCCCAGAACGTCGAGTGCCTCCCACACGTAGGCCGGTGGGCCCTCTTCGCCGGCGTGCGCGACCGTATGCAGCCCGAGGCCACGTGCCGCAGCGTAGACATCTCGAAACGCGCCTGGCGGATACCCCACCTCGGCCGAGTCCAGGCCGACTCCGATCAGGAAACCCAATCTCGAGCTCGCGGCGGCAAGCACCGCAGCGGCTTCATCGGGCCCGCGATCGCGCAGAAAACACAGGATCAGTCCGCCGGACATCCGGCCGGCCTGCTCGGCCTCGTCCAGCGCGGCGCGAAGTCCGTCGATGACCGCCTCCATTGGAACACCGCGATCCATGTGCGGCTGCGGATCGAAGAACATCTCGACATGGCCGACGCCCTGGGCGTGCGCGCGGTCGAGGTAGGCGCTGGCCAGGTCGGTGAAGTCCGCAGCCGTGCGGAGGACGTCCATGGCCGCGTAGTACAGGTTCAGAAAGCTCTGCAGGTCTGCGAAGACGTACCGGTCTCGGAGGTCCTCGACGTCGGTGAACGGCAACGTGACGTGATTGCGGGCAGCCAGTTCGAAGACCAGCTCAGGCTCCATCGTGCCCTCGACGTGCAGGTGCAACTCCGCCTTGGGCAGGCTGATCAGCGACATCGGGTCTCCTCGACACTGGGCAACGGAGCGGCCAGCCTAATTGCGTAAAGTCCGCCCAAGCCCGGCGACTGCATGCTGCGACTGGGGGCCGATCAGCTGACCGGAGGTACGTCGATGCGCAGGGTGCTCGCAGCCGTCCTCGGTGTGGCCGCGCTCGTCGTCGGGCTGGTGATCCTGGGAGTGATCGGCGATGGCGTGGCCGTTGCGACGCCACCGCTGCGCGCTGGCAATCAGATCACTGATCAGGCCGATGCCCTCGGCGGCGACGACACGCAGGTGCGCCAGGCGATCGACCGATTGCGTGCCGATGACGGCACCCAATTGTTCATCGTGTTCGTCTCGAGCTTCGATGGTCTGGACGGCCAGAACTGGGCCGACCAGAGCGCGCAGCAGTCCCAGCTGGGCAGCAGCGACGTGCTCTTTGCCGTAGCCGTCGATGACCGGGTGTACGGGTTGTCGGTCGACCAAGACTATCCGCTTGCGGACGAGGAACTCTCCGATCTCCTTGTCAACGACGTCGAACCGCAACTGTCCGAGCAGGACTGGGCGGGTGCAGCCATCGCGCTGGCCGACGGGTTGGGCGGCGCCGGATCGGGTAGCGGCGGCATCCCCATCGCGCTGCTGCTCGGTGGGGCCGTGCTCGCCGGTGGCGGTTACCTTGTCTACCGACGACGCAAGCAGGCGGGTACGAAGTCCGAGGACTCCGGCCGGGCGCCAGATCAACCCCGTCGATCCGGCACCGGCGAGGCGCATGCCGACCCGCATGCCGATCTGACCACCCAACAGTTGACCTTCCAGGCCAGCTCTGCCCTGATCGACCTCGATGACGCCGTACAGACCTCGGCGCAGGAACTGACCTTTGCTCAAGGTCAGTTCGGGGACGAAGCGGTGACCGGCTTCCAGGAAGCGCTGGACGCCTCGCGTGCCGAACTCGGCCAAGCCTTTGCGCTCCGCCAACAGCTGGACGACGAGGTGCCAGAAGCCGAACCGGCACAGCGCAGGCTGCTGGGCGAGATCCTTCGACTGTGTCAGTCCGCCGATCAGCGTCTGGACTCCCAGTCCGAGGCGTTCGACCGGCTACGTGATCTCGACCACACAGCGCCCCAGGTGCTCGCGGGCCTGACCCCGAAGCTCGATGGAGTCGAGGCTCGGCTGCCGAAGGAGGAGCAGCGACTCAACGCACTGCGGGGGCGCTACGCCGCCACAGCCCTGAGCGCGATCGATGACGACGTCGAACAGGCTCGGGCTCTGCTGGACAATGCCCGAAAGGAGCTCGACGAAGCCCGTGCCGCCCTCAAGTCGCCGACGCCGAGCGCGGCCGTGGTGTCGCTGCGGACCGCTGAGGATGCAACCGCTCAGGCCGACCAGCTGTTGGACGGCATCTGGCGCTTGGAGACCGAACTCGCCGAGGCCGGCGCCGCGCTGATCGCCGCGCGCCTGGAGACGGACAAGGATCTTGCCGAAGCCAGGACCCTGCTCAGCTCGGGTGACTCCGGCGGATTGGCCTCGATGGTGGCCCGAGCCGAGACCGCGCTGGCCGCTGCCGACGCGGCGGTGACGGCGACTGCTGGGGACTTGCCGGACCCGTTGACCGCACTACGACAGTTGACAGAGGCCGATCTCGCGCTGGACGGCGCGTTGGGTTCGGCTCGTGAGGTCAGGACGCAGGCGGATCAGATCGAACGACGCCTCGATCAGGCCATGCTCACAGCGCAGTCCTCGCTCGCTGCCGCCGAGGACTTCATCACGACCAGACGCGGCGTGGTCGGCAGCCAGGCGCGTACCAGACTGGCCGAGGGACAGCGCCGTCTCGACCAGGCCGTGTCGCTGACAGCCACGGACCCGGCTGGCGCACTGCGCGAAGCTCAGCACGCCGACGCGCTGGGGCAGCAGGCGCTGCACTACGCGCGCAGCGATGCCGATCGCGGCGCTTCGAACACTGGGCTGAACCGCGGCGGGTACGGCAGAGGCGGCCCGCGCGGGCGCGGCTACGGCCGCGGGGGCGGTCCGGATCTGGGCAGTCTCGTCCTCGGCGGAATCCTGTTCGGCGGCGGCCGGGGCGGTGGAGGTGGCGGGTTCGGTGGCGGCTTCGGTGGCGGCTTCGGTGGTGGAGGAGGCGGAGGTCGTCGGTCCACAGGAAGCTTCGGCGGTTCGGGCAGCCGAGGTCGACGCGGTGGCGGCGGCCGCTTCTAGGGAACGCGCAGTCCAGCACGGTGGTAGAGCTCCGCAGTTAGCGACTAGCCTGGGAGCCGGAGCGCCGGGAAGTCTGGTCGGCAAACGAGTTTGTCGACCCCCGAGGAGCTCAGTGACCGGTCCTGGCACGTCCAAGCTGTTCACTGCGGGTTCCTGGCTCGAGTCCTCCCGGCTGACCGGGATACTGCGCAAGGAGACCGTCGGCGGCGCACTGCTGCTGGTGGCGGCGTTGGTCGCTCTGGTGTGGGCCAACTCCCCTTGGGCAGATGCCTACGCCGCCTTGCGCGACACCAGAATTGGGCCAGCGTCGCTCGGTCTCGATCTAAGCCTGGGGACTTGGGCCGCGGACGGGCTATTGGCGATCTTCTTCTTCGTGGCCGGCCTGGAACTCAAGCGAGAGTTCGTGGCCGGTGATCTGCGCAGTCCAGGCCGAGCCGCGCTTCCGGTTGCCGCGGCGGTGGGTGGAATGGTGGTGCCGGCGCTGGTATTTGTGCTGGTCAACCTGAACACCGGCGACGGGGCGCTGCGGGGCTGGGCGATCCCGACAGCCACTGACATCGCCTTCGCGTTAGCGGTACTGGCCGTGATCAGCACGCACCTGCCGACCGGCCTACGCACCTTTCTGCTGGCACTGGCGGTCGTCGACGACCTGCTGGCGATCATGATCATTGCGCTCTTCTTCACCTCCGACCTGAGGTTGGTGCCGCTGCTGCTTGCGCTCCTGGCAGTTGCGGGCTTCACCGTTCTTGTCCAGCGCCGGATCCGATCGTGGTACCTGCTGCTCCCGCTTGCCCTGCTCGCGTGGGGGCTGATGCACGCCTCCGGTGTGCATGCCACTGTCGCCGGAATGCTGTTGGGCTTCGCAGTACCGGTGATCCGCAGTGAGCGGGCAGGTGGCCCGGACGCCGGGCCAGGACTGGCCGAGCACTTCGAGCATCGATTCCGACCCCTCTCCGCGGGAGTGGCTGTGCCGATTTTCGCGTTCTTCGCCGCAGGGGTCACAATCGGCGGCCTCTCTGACCTCGGGAACGCCCTCTCCGACCGGGTTGCTATCGGCATCATCGCCGGCCTGGTGATCGGAAAGGGCATCGGCGTCTTCGGCGCGACCTACCTCGTGGCGCGGTTCACCAAGGCCACCCTGGACGACGAACTCAGCTGGATCGACGTACTCGGGCTCGCCCTTCTTGCTGGAGTCGGGTTCACTGTCTCGCTCCTGATCGGCGAACTGGCCTTCGGCGCCGGAAGCGCGCTGGATGACCTCGTCAAGGTCGGCGTCCTGGCCGGCTCACTACTCGCGGCGGTTCTTGCCGCCGTTGTCCTACGGCTGCGCAACCGCACCTACCGACAACTGTGCGAACGCGAGGCGCGCCACTCGGATGTGGACGGCGTACCGGACATCTATGAATAGCCGAGAAGACGGTCGGAGAATCAGGCGAAGACGAAGTAGCGCAGCCAGAGATAGGGAATGCACAACGCGATTGTCACCAAGGCGACGAGACCGCCGTACTTGAAGAACTCCAAGAAGCTGATCTTGTAGCCGTTCTTCTCCGCGATACCCACGACCACCACGTTGGCGGCGGCGCCGACCATCGTGGCGTTCCCGCCTAGGTCGGCACCCAGGGCAAGAGCCCACCAGAGCACGTTGCCGGGATTGCCTGATTCGTCCGCGAGATCGGCGACCAGCGGTGCCATCGTGGCCACGTAGGGGATGTTGTCCACAATGCCGGACAGCACGCCGGAGACGACCAAGATCAAGATCGAGGCAAGCAGCAAGTTCCCCCCGGTCACCTCGGTCACGAGCTTCGACAGCGATCCGATGACCCCGACCTTGATCAGGGCGCCGACCATGATGAACAGGCCCGCAAAGAACACCAGCGTGGTCCATTCCACCTCGCGGAGGTACTCCTTCGGCGACAGACCGGCGATCGCGACGAGCAGCCCCGCGCCGAGCAGAGCCACCACCGAGACCTCGGTGTCCAAGGCTGAATGGAGCACGAACCCGATCGTCACGAGGACAAGCACCGCGCTGGCCTTGATGAGCAGTGGACGGTTCTCGATCGCTTCCTTCTCGTTGAGGCGCATGACCGCGGCCACTTTGGTTTCGTCGTAGAGAAAGGCCTTGCGGAACAGGACCCGACACAGTCCTAAGTAGACGATGAGGAGGAGAAGGATGATCGGGCCCATGTTGAACAGGAAGTCGTTGAACGACAGGTCACCACGACTGGCGATGATGATGTTGGGTGGGTCGCCGATGAGGGTGGCGGCTCCCCCAATGTTGGAGGCCAGCACCTCGGCGATGAGAAAGGGTACGGGCGGGACGCCGAGACGGATGCAGACCAGCAGGGTGACCGGCGCGATCAACAGCACGGTCGTCACGTTGTCCAGCAGCGCCGAGGCGAAGGCCGTGAGCAGGACGAAGGTGACCATGACCCGGAACGGCTTTCCCTTGGCCCGCTTGGCCGCTGAGATCGCGAGGTACTCGAAGACTCCGGTCTCCCGCAGAATGCCGACGATGATCATCATCCCGAGCAGCAGGAAGATGACGTTCCAATCGACGCCGGTGTCCTCGCTGAAGAACGCGTCCTCCGCGCCAACGACGCCGGCGGCCAGCATGATCCCGGCCCCCCCCAGGGCGGCGGCGACCCGATGGATTCGTTCGGTGACGATCAACACATAGGCAGCGACGAAGACGACCACCGCGACGACAGCCACCGTTCAGGCCACCGGGAGGTAGCGCTCGAGCAATCGGGCGACCGTGACACAACCGAGCAAGCGGCCTTCCTCGACAACCGCCACCAGCGGACTGTGTGCCCGTGCCATCAAGGCAGCGACTTCCATGACGGTGTCCTCACCCTTGGCAACGGGTAGCTCGTACTCCTCCTTCGGAAGGAGGTCCCGCACCTTCTTCCCGGCAAGACCGGCGAACATCTCATCGGCGGTCTGTTCGTCGATCACCCGAGCCAACGCTTCGTCGTCCTGGACGTAGCGGGGGATGACAAACCGCAAGACTTGGGAGCCGGGCAAGATCGTGTGCGGGCTGCCGTCGCCGTGGCAGACCACGATCCCGGGCAGCTTGCGCTCGGCCATCAACTGGGCGGCCTCGAGCGCGTCGGAATCCAAGCCAACGGCGGGAAATGGCACTGCGAGATCACGGGCGTGCATTCGGCCACCCTAATGAACGCTTCAGTGGGCCAGGGTGCGATCCAGCCGATCGAGCATGTTCTCCAGCGCAGCCTCGAACTCAAAATCGCTGTGATCCTCGGCCAGCCGAGAACCGAGCCGACTGATCTGCGGGAACGTCGCGATCGACGATTCCAGGCTCGCCGGCGCGAAGTCCTCGTGACCCGGTGAGTCGGCGATGATGTCAAGCTTGGCACCACGTGCGGCGGCTTCCAGCAGCAGATGCCCAAGCAGGAAGCTGGAGAACGCCCGGTAAGCGGCAATGGCGCTCTCGTCGGTGAACCCTCGGCTGATCAGCTCGCTGAGAAAATCCTCGACGACCTTGAGGCTGCGCAGCGGCGGTCGGAGCCACGGCGCGGCGGGGTGCCGCGTCGCAATCAGTGGGAAGACGGCCGGATGATCCTGGGCGATACGGCGTACTCCGTGGGCCAACCACTGCAGGTATGCCTGCCAGCCGTTGAGCGGCTCCATCGTTGCGGGATCCAGATGCAGTTCGGAGACCATGCTCTCGACGACGCACTCGAGCAGATCTTCGCGGCCGTTCACGTACCGGTACAAAGACATCGCCTCGACGCCGAGTTCCTTGCCGAGCCCCCGCATGGTCAACGCAGCCAGCCCGTTGTCGTCCACGAAACGTACGGCGGCTGAGATGATCAGCTCCCGGCTCAGTGGTAGTCGCCGCCCGGTGACATCCACGCCGTCGGCATCGGTGCTGATAGCCGGCGCCATGACCTCCCCATCTCCTCTGTCTCCTCTGATCTACGCAGTCTTTCACTGCGCGCCGATTACGACCACTCAACGCGCATGGATCGGGTACAACCGAGGAGTGGACGCGGATGGTCAGGTGCGGTCTCGTGGCGAAACGTCGAGCCGGATCGCGGCCGTGGCGGTGGCACTACCAGACCACTGCTACGACCAGGCCGACATCACCGCGATGGTCACTGACCTGGTCCTGCCGGCTGGAATGTCTCCCGCCCTGCTGCACCGTCTGCACGGCAATGCCGGCGTCGAGCAGCGGCATCTGGTCCTTCCCCTGGAGGACTACGCCAAGCTGGACGGCTTCGGGGCGGCCAACGACGTGTTCATCCGGGTCGGCACCGACCTCGGCGTACGAGCCGTCACCGAGGCCCTGGACCGTGCTGGTCTGACCGCCCAGGATGTCGACCTGATCGTCGCCACGTCGGTGACCGGCATCGCCGCGCCGTCCTTGGATGCCCGCCTGGTCCCCCGCTTGGGCCTGCGCCCGGACGTGAAGCGGATCCCGATCTTCGGCCTGGGCTGCGTCGCCGGTGCCGCGGGGGTGGCCCGGGTCCACGATTACCTGCTGGGGCACCCAGATGACGTGGCCGTACTGCTGTCCGTGGAGCTGTGCTCACTGACCGTGCAGCGCGACGACCCGTCCACGGCGAACCTGGTGGCCAGCGGACTGTTCGGTGACGGCGCCGCCGCTGTGGTCATGACCGGTGCACGCCGCGCGGACACCGCTCGGCCCGCGCCCGATGTTCTCAGCACACGCTCCCGTTTCTATCCTGGTACTGAGCGGGTGATGGGCTGGGACATCGGCGGTACCGGGTTCCGGATCGTTCTCGACGCCAGCGTCGCCGATGTCGTGGGCGGGCACCTGGCCGATGACATGAAGGCCTTTCTGGCCGAAAGCGGCCTCGACACCGCAGACATCCGCCGGTGGATAGCGCATCCCGGCGGGCCGAAAGTGTTGGCTGCCGTTCAGCAGGCTCTCGCGTTGCCTGACGGGGCGCTCCAGCATGCCTGGGACTCCCTGGCCTGCGTCGGGAACCTGTCATCGGCTTCGGTGTTACACGTCCTGGCCGCGACGCTCGACGATCCGGCACCCCCGGCTGGGTCGTATGGAGTGCTGATGGCGATGGGCCCCGGTTTCTGCGCGGAGTTGGTTTTGCTGCGCTGGCCCCAGGACCGAGTCCATGGGTTCTGAGCTGTGGTACGCAGTCCTCATCGCCGCCGTGGTCGTAGAGCGGATCGCCGAACTGGTTGTCTCCCAGCGCAATGTCACCTGGGCGCTGGGCCAAGGTGGGGCCGAAACCGGCCGCGGGCACTATCCGTTGATGGTTGCCCTGCACACCGGACTGCTGGCGGCCTGCCTGTTGGAAGTGTTTGCCGGTCATCGACCGTTCTTGCCCGTGCTGGGCGCGACCATGTTGGCGCTGGTTCTGGGCGCCCAGGCGCTGCGCTGGTGGTGCATCGGCACCCTCGCAAGGCGGTGGAACACCCGCGTCGTCGTCATCCCCGGGCACCCGCTGGTCGCCGCCGGGCCGTACCGCTGGCTTCGTCACCCCAACTACCTGGCGGTGGCCATCGAGGGCGTCGCGCTCCCGCTCGTACACACCGCGTGGGTGACCGCCCTGGTATTCACCGGGCTCAACACAGTACTCCTGCTGGGTTTCCGCATTCCGGGCGAGGAGCGCGCGCTGGACACAGCCTCGGCAGGACGACGCGGGGCGGGATGACATCGGCGAGGAGATGACACCGACCGGAGCCGACCTGTTGGTCGTCGGCGGCGGTCCCGTCGGGTTGGCCGCCGCGATCGAGGCACGCCTGGCCGGAATGTCGGTGTTGCTGATCGAACCGCGTACTGGCCCGGTGGACAAGGCCTGCGGCGAAGGGCTGATGCCTGGCACGGTGAGCGCTCTGCGCAGTCTCGGAGTCTGCATCCAGGGGGCGCCGGTTCGCGGCATCCGATACGTGGCACCGAACGGAACGACCACCGCCACCCATCACTTCTCCGCGGGGATCGGCATGGGGGTACGCCGTACCGCGCTGCACGCCGCCCTTGCCGAGCGCGCCGACGACGTGGGAGTGGTCCGGAAGCCGGGACGAGTCGTCGGCCTGGCGCCCGGCGAGGGCGCCGCCAACGTGCGGGTCGTCCTGCACGATGGCAGCGCCGTGCGGGGCGGCTGGGTTCTGGGCTGCGACGGCCTGCATTCAGTGGTCCGCCGGGAGACCGGACTGGCCCGTGGCAGCGACGGCCGGCGGTTCGGGATTCGGCGGCATGCCGCTCTCGCACCCTGGTCGGATGTGGTCGAAGTCCACTGGTCGGCCCGTGGGGAGGCCTACGTCACGCCGATCTCGGCCACCGAGGTCGGGATCGCGGTCCTCGGCCCGCGGGGGTGGTCCTTCGACGAGGCACTGGGCAGCTTTCCCGCGCTGGCCCGGCGATTGACCGACGTTGCCTGGACCACGTCGGCGCGTGGGGCAGGCCCGTTGCAGCAGAAGGTTTCCTCCCCGGTCTACGGCCGGGTGCTCCTCGTCGGGGATGCGGCCGGGTACGTCGATGCGCTCACCGGCGAGGGGCTGCGCGTCGGCCTGGCATGCGCACAGGCGGCCGTTCGTTGCGTGGCCGCCGGCCGGCCGATGGACTATCCGCCCGACTGGCGCTCGCTGACCCGGGACTACCGCTGGCTGACCAGCGGCTTGGTCACCGCTACCCGCATCCCGCTCGCCCGCCGTCTGCTCGTACCGGTGGCCGCGCGGCTGCCCCGGGTCTTCGGTGCCGCCGTGGAGCGGCTGGCCCGCTGAGCGCCGCCGGTGACTACATCCAGGGCGGCGGCCTGGGCAGAATCCCCTCAGTGGCCAGTCCCTCACCGGTGGATCTCCCGGTGAGCCAGGCCAACAGGTCGGCCGCCTTGCCGCTGACTACACGATAGGTCAGATCATCGGTGGCCCCAGAACCGATCTGCCAGGTTCGCTCACGATCGGTGGCCTGTAGCAGCCAGGACGGAGCGTCGTCGCGACCGTTCATCGTGGTGGTGACCTCCTCCAGCAAGGCGTCCACGAGATCGCCTGGCCAGGATTCCACCGATACTCCGGACCCGAGGTCGACCAAGTGCATCCACACCTCGCGCGTGCGCATCCACAACGTGGCAACCGCCGGGATGTCCCGGCCCTGAAAGGTACGAACGCGAGCCGACCAGGCCGGCGCCGGATGGGCAACGCTGTCAGCGTCGAACCGTGCGGAGGTGTCGCGGACGTCGGCCCGCAGCTGGTCGGCCTCTTGCCGAGCTCCGGTATCGATGTCCCGGTCGCGGGTCTGGCTGTCGGGGTACATCAATGTCTCTTTGCCCGTACGGGCCCAGGCCAACAGCCGGGACACGGCCTCTGCGTTGCGGGCCACGTGCGCAGCGACGTGGGCACGGGTCCAGTCCGGCAGCGCCGACGCCTCGCGGAGTTCGTCGTCGGTGAGGCCGTCGAGCTGGCCGAGGAAGCGCGCCTCGCCTTCGCGCAACCACTCCAGAACGTGAGCGGACTCGGCTGGTACGGACTGGGCTCGTTCGGACTCGGCTGGGTCGGTCGTCACGCTGGCTCCTCGGCTCGGTGGCGTCGTTCGGCTCAGTCTCGCTCTTTTGTGGGCGGGTAGCCGTGGAAACTCGGCTGACCTCCGGAACGATCAGTAGTAGACAGGCAGCGTGCCCGATGACCTCGAGAGCCGACTTCGCCCGTTCACCGCCGATGAGTTCGAGGCGGCCTTCGCCTGCCTGAGCGAGAGCTTCGGTGAGGACATCGTCGACGTCGAAGGCGATCGGATGGTCTTCGAACCCGCACGGACCCTGGGTTTGTGGGACGGCGACCGGGTGGTGGCCACATCGGGGATCTACTCCCGGGACATCACGATCCCGGGCGCCGTGGTCCCATTCGCCGCGGTCACCCTCGTCTCGGTTTCGCCGACGCACCGCCGGCGCGGGGTGCTGACCGCGATGATGCGCCGCCAGCTGCGCGAGGTTCACGAGCGCGGCACCGAGCCGATCGCCGCGCTGTACGCCTCGGAGGCCACGATCTACGGACGGTTCGGGTACGGGTTGGCCAGCTATCAAGGCCAACTGAAGGGCGAGACCCAGTCGATGCGGCTGCGACCAGAGCTGGACACAGGCAGCGGCCGGGTCTATCCGGTGGAGGAGAAGGACTTCCGCTCGGCGGCCATCCCGCTCTATGACGCCATCCGGTCCGAGACGCCGGGGCTGCTCTCCCGCAAGGATCGCTGGTGGGACAGCCTGCTCACCGACCCCGAGAAGCAGCGCAACGGCCGGACTGCTCGCCGTTATCTGTTACATGCCGAAGCCGACGGGTCGGTGACCGGATTCGCGCTCTACCGGCGCAAGACCGACTGGGGTGACAGCGGGCCGGACGGAACGGTCTTCGTGACCGAATTGCACGCCACCCACCGCGCCGCAAGGGCCGCGCTGTGGCAGTACATCCTGTCGTTGGACCTGGTGCGACATCTTTCGGTCCCGTTGGCCGGTCGCGACGACCCGTTGCGGCACATGCTGTCTGACGCCCGCGCCGTCGGGATGTCACAGGGCGACGCGCTGTACGTGCGTCTGGTCGATGTGGGCGCGGCACTCGCGGCTCGGCGGTACCCAACCACGATCGACCTGATCCTCGAGGTCGAGGATTCCTTCTGCCCGTGGAATGCCGGGCGATGGCGGCTGACCGGCGGGCCGTCGTACGGCCGGTGCAACCGTTCCGAGGACGATCCCGATCTGGCGATGTCCGCCGAGACCTTGGGGGCGGTCTATCTCGGGGAAACCTCCTTGGCCACGCTAGCCGCTGCCGGCCGGGTCCGGGAGATCACGCCGGGTGCGGTGGCCGCCGCGACCACAGCGTTTGGTTGGCCGGTGGCCACCTACAGCCCGGAAGGCTTCTAGCCCTCGTCGGATCAGTCCGTCGGTGGTAGCGCCGGGATCTGGTGGGTCCGTTCGTAGGCACTCACCTGGCTGATTCGGCGGACGTGGCGCTGCTCGGCGGAGAACTCGGTCGCCAGGAAGGCCGAGACCAGCGCGGTCGCCTCCGCCGCGGTGTGCATCCGGGCGCCGATAGAGATGACATTCGCGTTGTTGTGTTGGCGGGCCAGGGTCGCGGTCTCGATCGACCAGGCAAGCGCGGCGCGTACGCCACGAACCTTGTTGGCCGCGATCTGCTCCCCATTGCCGGACCCACCGATGACAACGCCGAGGCCGCCGGGATCAGCGACAACGGCGGCACCGGTTGCCAGGCAATAGGCCGGATAGTCGTCCTCGGCGTCGTAGCTGGGCGGCCCGACGTCGAGGACCTCATGGCCGGCGGAACCCAACTCGCCGACGAGGTGCATCTTGAGCTCGAAGCCGGCGTGATCACTGCCCAGATAGACCCGCATGCGATGGAGTCTCGCAGGCACACCGACGGTGTCGCGATGATGCCGCATTCCACCCGTTCTGCGCGCATACCCGGTATCGCGACGGGAGTGATCGAGGCAGGACGGGTGCCTTGCGGGCTAGCGCGTCGTCGTCCTGACTTCCAGGGCGGCTGGCAGCGTGATCTCGAGGAGTTCCAAGTCGTCGGAGTGTTCACCCAGTCGGTGACCCAGGCCAGCGGGAACAGCTACGGCAGCACCTCTGCCCAGTGGTTCGTCCGGCCGGCCCTGCGCGTGCAACGTCGTCGTGCCCGCCAGTATGAACCAGAACAGGAGTTCACCGTCGTGGATTACGTCCATTGTGGACATTACATCTTCTGCCGACACTCCGTCGTTCGCGGACGCGGCATTGCCGCTGAGGCGGACCACGCGCACCCCGGCGAGCCCATCGGTGGCGGCACCGATCCCGGTGTCGCGGACCTCGAATCCCGCCGATCTCCACGGCTCCCAGGTGGCTTCAGCGGCGGCGTGCCGTACGAAGCGCTGGCCATCGAAGATGCGATCGGGACGAACCTCCGGTGTGGGGAGGGTTATGACGTGCTCGGCGGTGGTCTCGTGCTCGGCAGGGCAACCGATCTCGACGACCTCCAGACCCGGAGAGCTCTCCAGCACCCGGTGCCGGATACCGGGTGGCTGCAGCACGCAGTCACCGGCCTTCAACACAAAGGCCGGCCCCTGGTCTTCGTAGACGACCCGTACCCAGCCCGCCGCGCAATAGATCATCTGGAAGCGCACTCGGTGGTGATGCACGTAGTCCGGGACCGGTCCGCCCTCGGGGATGAGAATGTGCGAGGCAATGAAGCGCCCGCCCTGCCGCTTGGGCAACAGGTCCCGATAGCGCATCCCGGCACGTCCTTCCCCGCCGACGTCCCCGTCGTCTCGGGTGAGTTCGAACAGGGGTGCCGCGTCAGGGACAACCAGTGGAGGGTCGGCGTCCACCACGTGGATCCGAGTGCCGTTGGGAGCGGTCAGCAGGTCAGTTGGGAAGAAGTGTGGCTCGTCGACTGCCAGGCGCAGGTCACCTGGATCCCCGGTTGCCCCGCGGTCCAGCCTGATCCGCATCCCGTGGCCGGACAGCAACGCCACGGCGGGGTCATCGGCAGGCATGATCACGTCGAGCCGAAATCCGAGCGGATCGAGGAAGAAGTCCACGGTGGCGTCGAGATCGGAGCAGGGCAGAACCACCTCGACTGCTCTGATCGTCAGGGGACTCAGGACCGGTGACGTCGTCATGTGCCGACGGTACCCAGTTCAGGCGACGAGCAAGCCGTTCGAGAACACCCCAGCCTCTGCAAGCGCCCGCCGCCCCTCATCGGTGAGCCGCATTGCGCGGCTGGACGTCATCGGCACCATCCAGCGCTGTCCGATCACGCCGGACAGCACAAGAGCGCCGAGGCCACCGGCCAGATGCGGCACCCGCTGAGTCCAATCCAGACATCCCCGCACGACCGGGCGTCGTCCGGCCACGGGCGCAGAGCCGACCCCCAACAGGGTGAGCACCTCGTGCTGAGGCTGCAACAGGTCTCCCACCGAACCTGGCTCCAGCGGCGCGATCACGCCGCGGTCAACCAGCACCGTGGCAAGGGCCACCGCGAGTTCGCCGGCCAGGTGGTCGTAGCACGTACGGGCGAAGGCGAGTGCGCTGCTCGTACGGGCGGCACGCAGCGAGCGGACCGGAACCGCCGGGGCCAATGCCTGCAGCGCCTCGATCGCTCGGGCGACGTCACCGCCGGCCAGGGCGTAGTACCGGTTCCGGCCGACGACCGTGACCCGGATCAGGCCCCCGTCGGTGAGCCGTTGCAGGTGGCCGCTGGCCGTGGATGGTCGGATTCCGGCGAGCCGGGCGAGCTCTCCCGCCGGCCGGGATCGGCCGTCCATCAGGGCCAGCAGCATCGTGGCGCGGGCCGGCTCGCCCATCAGGGCTGCCGGTACGGCGAGAGCGGACTCGGTTGGCACGACATCAGCGTAGAACGGCAACATTTCGGCGTACGGCGAAGCTTTTGCCTCCTAGCGTCAGTGTCATGAGTACCCCGATCACCCAAGCGCCGAACCGACGTCTCTGGGCGGCGCCGTCCTCGGCACTGATCGCCGCCGGGGTCACGGTGGTCCTGTGGGCCTCGGCCTTCGTTGGAATCCGGGCCGTCGGCGCGGACTTCAGCCCCGGGGCATTGACGCTGGGCCGGTTGACCATTGGCTGGCTGGTGTTGAGCGGCTTCGTCCTGGTCCGCGGAATCGTCGTGCCGCGCGGCCGCGAGTTGTTGTTCGTCGGGATGTACGGGCTGTTGTGGTTTGCCGGCTACAACGTCGCGCTGAACATCGCAGAGACCTCCCTCGATGCGGGTACGGCAGCCATGTTGGTGCAGGTCGCGCCGGTGATCGTGGCGATCCTGGCCGGCGTCTTCCTCAAGGAAGGGTTCCCGCCGCGACTGCTGGCCGGAAGCGCGGTCGCCCTGCTGGGTGCGGTGATCATCGCCGCCGGTAGCGGTGCCGAGCGCCGGATCGATCTCGCAGGGGTCCTCGTTTGCCTGCTGGCTGGAGTTCTCTACGCAGCCGGCATGGTCGCCCAGAAGCCGGTGCTGAGAACCACCCCTGCGCTGCAGGCGACCTGGCTGGGTTGCCTGGTCGGGATGGTGGCCTGCCTGCCGTTCACGCCGACCTTGTGGACCGAGGTCGGTCAGGCCAGCACCGGCTCGGTTCTCGGACTGATCTACCTCGGTGTCTTTCCGACGGCAATCGCGTTCACCACGTGGGCCTATGCGCTTTCTCGCACTCCGGCCGGGCAACTCGGGGTCACGACGTACCTGGTCCCGGTCGTCGCCGCGGGGCTGTCCTGGATCCTGCTGGATGAGGTTCCGCCTGCGGTCTCCTTCATCGGGGGGGCATTGTGTCTGACCGGCGTCGCGCTGACGCGCCTGCGCCCTCGACGCTGATCAACGTGCCGAACGTGGAAGCGGTTGGGCAGCAACGTCGGCCAGCATCGCGGCGACCTGGCTGATGGCAGCTCGGCTGGCGTCGAAGCTGGCGGGTAGCCGGAAGAAGGAGTGGATCATCCCGACTACTCGCACGGCTACGACCGGAACGCCGGCATCGGCCAGCATCGCCGCGTAGGACTCGCCCTCGTCACGCAGCGGGTCGTACTCACAGGTCAACACGAACGCCGGCGGGAGCTCGGACAGGTCCCTGGCGCGCGCGGGTGAGACGTCGGGATGCGAACGGTCGACGCCCTCAGGTGCAAAGCAATCCCAATAGAACGCCATCCCCGGGGCGGTCAGTCCGTACCCCTCGGCGTTCTCTGCGTAGGACGGCGACCTCATTGCCGCGTCGATCACCGGATAGATCAGTCCCTGGAACAGATATGGCGCCAGTGCCTGGTCGCGCGCTCGGCGCGCGGCCACCGCAGCAAGATGCCCGCCGGCGCTGTCTCCGAGCAGCGCGAGCCGCGTCCCGTCGACACCGGGTACCCATCCGTCACGCAGGGCCGCAGCCACCGATTCGACATCGTCCAGCGGCGCGGGGAAGGGATGCTCAGGGCAGAGCCGGTAGTCCACGGCCACGACGTTCCAACTGGACTGGACCGCGATCATCCGGCAGGCGGTGTCGTGGGTGTCCAGGTTGCCGCCCACCCAGCCACCTCCGTGAATGAAGACGACAGTCGGTAGGGCGGTGTCGGCCAAGGGTCGATAGACCCGACAGGGCACTCCCCCGATGACGCAGTTCTCGACCTCGGCGACCTCCGGACCCGGTCCGGCGAATCTGGTGATGGCCACCGAGGCTGCTCGCATCTGTTCGACCGTGGGACTCGTGACCGGCGGCGGAGGCAGGGCCTCGAGGTAGGCACGGGCCTGCGGATGCAACGGCATGGAACCTAGGGTCTCAGGACATGGTCAGTCCAGGCGAGGTGGTCCTCGGTGTGGACGGCTGCCGGGGGGGTTGGATCGGGGCGCTGGTCCGGGGTCGCTCGGTGACCTGGCTGTGGTTGGCCGACGCCGCCGCGATCCTGGCGGTGGACGCAGCAGTGATCGGAATCGACATCCCGATCGGCCTGCCAGAGCCGGCAGACGGTTTTCGCCGGAGGGCTGACATCGCAGCGAAAGATTTCTTGCGCGACCCCTGGGCAGCTGGCAATTCGGTCTTCTTCACGCCGGTACGCGAGGTCGTCGCCGCCGGTACCTACCTCGAGGCCAACGCGCTGAGCCGCCGGCTGACTGGCAAGGGCCTAGCCAAACAGACCTGGAACATCGTCGATCGGATCGCCGCGATGGATGCAGCACTTGGTGACCCACCTGATGAGCGCGTCATCGAAGTGCACCCGGAAGTCTCCTTTCGCCTCTTGGACGAAGGCATCGATACCCCGAAGCGGACCGCCCGTGGTCTAGGCCAACGAATGTCGGCGCTTTCCTCCTGCTTCGACATCACAGGCGCACTGGCTGATGTCCCCGCCGGCCCGGGTCTCGACGACTGTCTGGATGCCTGTATCGCGGCCTGGTCTGCGCAACGGTGGCAAGCCGGTTGCGCACGAGTCTTCGGCGCGGACCCGGGGGCCCGTACGCCGACAGATGCCCGGGGCCGCCCGATGCGGATCGTCGCCTGACGCGGGCACCCAGCACGGACAGCTTCTTCGGTACACCCCGCCTAGGAGCGCCGCGCTGGTGGCGGTACGAACGACCCAGCAACGGCGGGCAAGGGCCCGGCTGTGTTGCGTCGTCGCGGGCGGTCGTGCGGGGGTTTGAGTGCGGCAGCAACGCCGGGTACGGCCTCCGCTCGGCTTGGACTGTCGGCTCGCGGTGGAGGCATTTGCGAGGTAGGGCGCGTCTGACCTCGCTTTCACGCCGGTTTTCGGGGGTGGGGCGCGTCTGACCTCGGGGGTGTCCTCTGGTCGGCCTGCGCCCTGAGTGGTGGTGGGGCGGGTGTGATCGGAGTGGCCGAAGATTCTCGGAATAGTTTGGCCTGCAGCCGCTTTGAGGGCCGGGAATGTCAGACCTCCGGTTGGTTACATGGCATGACCACGGTGCTGAACGAACCCGGACTGTCCGGGCTGGCCCACGCACGCGGCGTGGTCCGGGCGGCTGCGGCCACCGAGTTGTGGTCGTTGACCGACCGGCAGCTCGCCGCCGAAATAGCTGACGCGGTGGCGTTGCGGGCGCAGGCGGATGCGGTGCTGCTGGCCCGCCTGGGTGAGGCCGACGCCCGTGGCCTGGCCCGTACCCGCGGCGCGACCTCGATGGTGGCCTGGCTGCGCGGCTCGCACCGGCTGAGCGCTTCCGAGGCGTCTGGGCTGGTCAGGACCGCCCGGGCCCTGCGCGGGCAGCTCCCGGCCACCGCGGCGGCGATGACCCGGGGCAGCGTGGCCTTCGCGCAGGCCGAGGTGATCGTGGACTCGCTGAAAGACCTCAGCGACGGCATCGGCCCGGAGCTACGCGCCGACGCGAGGCCACTCTGATCAGTGCGTGCGACTCGCTGGATCCGGTCGGGGATGAGGCGAAGATCGGCGACCACGAAGCGCGGGCGTTCGGGAAACGCGACTTCACCGGGACGACGGGTCGCAGATCAGCCCCGACCCTGGCCAGGATGCTGGCCTGCGACGCGGCCCTGATCCCGGCCGTCCTGGACGGCCACGGGCAGCCCGTCGACCTGGGCCGGGAACGGCACCTCTACACCGGGGAATCCCGGACCGCGATCGAGATCCGCGACAGCGGCTGCGTGTGGCCCGGCTGCAGGACGGCCGGCGTCACCGAAGGCGACAGTGAGCGAGCATCGCAGCGAGTACGAGCCAGGAGCGCAGCGAACGCGGAGCCGAGCAATGT
>JBPCOF010000117.1:0-8357 GCA_051000515.1 Geodermatophilaceae bacterium | reverse complement strand
TTCGGCTGGACCATTCGGTGCGCACGGTCGAGCAGTCCGTACGAATAGCTGGCTCTGATGCGGTCGCCGGCTTGGGCCTGCTGGACGTTCGCTGGATCGCCGGCGACCGTGACCTGGCCGAACGCCTGCGGCAGGCCGCCGCCGCGTCCTGGCGATCGAAGGCCCGTACGTTGCTGCCGCTGTTGCACGAGGAACGGATCCGCCGGGGCGAACTTGCGGGTGACACGGCCTATCTCGTCGAGCCTGAGCTCAAAGAGGGCCGCGGAGGCATGCGCGATGTCCTGGTTCTTCGAGCCTTGGCAGCAGCGCAGCTGACAGACGCGCCCGGCCCCGCGGTCATGGTGGCGTACGCCCTCCTGCTCGACGTGCGGGATGCGCTGCACAAGTCCTCGCAGCGCCGAACCGATGTGCTGATCCGCCAGGACCAGATTCCGGTGATGCGAGCGCTCGGGCTGGCGACCGAGGACGAACTGTTGCGCGAGATATCCAACGCCGCACGAGTGATCAGCTTTGCCACGGGAGCTGCCTGGCGCCGGGTCGCCCCTGGGCTGGGGACAACCAGTTGGGTCAGCGGGCTGCTCCGTCGGCGAAAGCCGGCTCGAAGCCCACTGCTGGCCGGCGTCGTGGCCCATGACGGGGAGGTGGCGCTGGCTCGTGACGTCGATCCTGCCGATGACCCCGTCCTCCCTTTGCGGGTGGCAACCGCGGCGGCGGAATCCGGTCTACCGATCTCGCCGGCGACGATGTTGCTGTTGGCGCAGCGGCACCGACCATTGTCCGATCCCTGGCCGGCCGCGGCACGATCCTGGTTCGTCCGACTACTCGGTGCGGGTCGCGGGATCGTGGACGTGTTCGAGGCCTTCGATCAGTCGGGGCTGTTGGCGGAGTACTTGCCGGAGTGGCAACGCATCCGCGGTCTCCCGCAACGACATCCAGCACATCTCTACACAGTGGACAGACATCTGGTTGAGACAGCCGTGATGGCCGCGGAGCTGACCAGGCGGGTACGCCGTCCCGATCTCCTGCTGATCGGTGCCCTGCTGCATGACATCGGCAAAGGGGGCCACCGCGAACATTGCGCCGAGGGTGTGGAGATCGCGGGGCCGATGGCTCGACGGATGGGCCTGGACGAGGCCGATGTCGCGACCGTGACGCTGATGGTGGGTCAGCATCTGTTGCTGCCACATACGGCCCTGCGCCGGGATCCGTCGGACCAGGCCACGATCGGTCTGATTGTCGACCGGATCGGCGATCGGCTGGACCATTTGAGCCTGTTGCACGCCTTGGCCGAGGCAGACGCCCGCGCGACTGGCCCCGGCGTGTGGAGCCCCTGGCGGGCGCACGTCATCACCGATCTGGTCCGCCACGTCGCCGCCGCCTTGGAACCGGACCGACCGACCACGCTGAGCCTGCTCCCTGGATCCGGATCGCGCCCGGAGCGCGCTGACGACGCGAGCGTCGTCGCCTCCGACGCGCCGCCGGGGTCCATCGCACCGGAGGGGCCGTCTGGGGCCGAGGACCTGCGTGTGCTGATGCGTGCGGATCTGGACGGCTTCGAGGTTGCGGTGCACACCATCGACCAGGCCGGGCTGCTGTCCCAGATCGCCGGAGTCCTGGCCCTGCATCAACTCGAGATCCGGCACGCGGCGGTGTCCAGCAGCGACGGTCGTGTGCACGATGTCTTCGCCGTCCGCCCGTTGTTCGGCCGGCCCCCTGAGCCCAGCCTGCTTGCTGCCGATCTGCGTTCGAGCATCACCGGGACCCTGCCGCTGGCCGAGCGGCTGTCCGCCCGCGAGCATGCGTATCTGCGCAGTTCGCGAGGCGCTCAACCGACCGAGGTGATCTGGTACGACGACGCCGCCGCCGAGGCCACCGTCGTCGAGGTACGAGCAGACGACCGGGCCGGGCTCCTCTACTGGCTGACGTCGGTGTTCGACGAGGCCGGCATCGACGTCATCTCCGCCCGGGTGGAGACCTTCGGCGCCGATGCCATCGATGTCTTCTACCTGCCGATGGAGGCCGCGCGCACCGGTGAGGTTCGCCGGCGCCTCAGTGCGCTTCTGCAGGCTGCAGCGGACCGACCATGATGGCCGGGGTCCGCGCCCGCCGCTCGTGCAGGGCCAGCAGGGTCACCGAGGCGAGCAGGATCGCGAAGCCGATCCATTGAGACCCGTCCAGAGAACCGTCCAGCAGCGTGACCCCGATGAAAGCCGCCGTCAGCGGAAAGGCGAGTTCGCCCAGCGTCGCCCTGGACGCCGCAGTTCCAGCCAGCCCCCGGTAGTAGAGCAGCAAGGCGAGCAGTCCTGGGATCAGGGCGAGGAGGATCAGTCCGGGTAGGTCCTCGGCCGCCGGCAACAGCGGGGCATCCAGGGTCAGCACGATGACGAACGAGGCGATCAGCCCGAAGAAGAATCGCAAGATGGTCACATGGTGGGTCGCCATGGCGGTGGCCGCGTACCGGCCGAGCACCGTCCCACCGGCCCAGAGCGTCGCTGCCCCGATCGCGAGGAGTGCCGCTTGCGCCTGGTTCAGTGCGATGCCGAGCGGATCGGGGAAGGTCAACAACCAGGCGCCGATCAAGGTGGGCAGCAGAAACAGTGGGAATCGAGCGGTGATCCGCTCGCCGAGCAGCAACGCCGCCCCGGCGATGGCGATGACCGGTTGCAGCTTCTGCAGGACCAGCGGCGTGACGGGATCTCCGAGTGCGAAGGCCTCGGTGAACAGCGTCGTGGCCACCGCCGACGCGCCGATGCCGATGGCGAGGATCGCAACCTGGACCTTTGCCGGGGCGGTGGCGAACGCCCGAAGGGCCCCGGCCAGCCACGGGAGGATGAGGACGCAGATGATCGCGTGCTCGGCGAACACGATGGTGCTGGGCTCGAGTTGATTGACGAGCGGAACTCGTAGCAGCCCGTCAGTACCCCAGAGGGCGGCCGCCACGATGACCAGCCAGAGTCGGTCTTTGCGACGCGAGGGTCCGGGCTCGGGTGTGGCGGAGGACTTGCCAGCAACAGTGGTCATCGGCCAAGTCTGTCTCACCGGTCAGAGACACACCGACAGAGGTGACCGGTGTCATCCGGTAACTGTGCGACCGTGCTATCAGGAGATCCCCCAGGCTCCTGAGAGGAGGCTCGAGATGACCTCGAGCATCATCGCGTTCGCCAGCATTGCCAGTTTTTCCTGCCGCAACTGCGCGCGCACGACAGAGTTCGAGCAGCCACCCTGCCGGGACGGTCATGGCGCCGATTGCCCGGAGTGGTACTGCACCCAGTGCGGCGCGGCGACCATCGTTGGGCGCGACTTCATTGCCGATAGTCGCGGTGCGGGTAGTTGGGGTGCGGATGGTCGGGCGGATCAACCCTTGGCGAGGGCGACCAGCCTGTCGTAGGCGCCGTTGAACTTGTTCTGGTCGATGGGCGAGGACGTGTACTGCCAGAAGGTGTAGTAGCTCCAACCGCTGGGCAATGTCCCGACCGAGGATGCATACCTGGCCACCCACAGCGGCGCCGTAGCGCCAAAACTGGAGGCGCTGCCCACACACTGATTCCACCAACTGGTCGAGGTGTAGATCACCGGGTACCGACCGGTCAGCGAGAAGTAGGTGTTGTGGAAGTCCCTGACCCAGGACGCCATGCTGGTCTGGCTCTTGCCGTAGCAGGTTGACCCGTACGGGTTGTACTCCATGTCCAGGGCACCCGGCAGAGTCTTGCCATCGCTGGACCAACCGCCCCCGTGCCCGACGAAGTAGCTCGCCTGGCTCGCACCACTGGATCGGTCAGGCCGGGCGAAATGATAGGCGCCGCGGATCATGCCGACTCCGTACGAGCCGTTGTATTGCTGGGCGAAGTACGGGTTCGTGTACGTCGTGCTCTCGGTGGCCTTCACGTAGGCAAATCGCTTGCCCGCGTTGTACTGCGATTGCCAATTGACGTTGCCCTGATAGCTGGAGACGTCGATGCCAGGCACCGAAGCCACCGCACTCGTCGGCGATATCACACCCGGCTGGCCGCCCTCGTAGGTCTCGATCGTGATTCCCATGGCGTGATTGCCAGTCCGGTTCTGCACCTCGAGCGGCGGGTCGGGCGTGGCCGCGGCCGGGGAAGCGACCGCCGTCCCGGCGAGGGGACCGAGCAGGCTCACCAGGCCTGCGACGGCGACGATCAGCCGGACCCGTCGGGCTCGCACCGAATTCGTTTGCATCAGGATGAGTCCCCTCGTTACGGCCGCTGTCTCTCGGCCCACGACGTCGCGCCAGGCGGAATGATCATTGTCTTGGACGGCGGACACGGTTGTCACGGTTTTCTCGATCAATCCCGGGTCCGCGGTTGGCTAGACTCGGTAGGCGCGTGAGCACCGGCCGAGGGGCGCGCGCCAGTATCTGAGAGGTTTCCCCAAGCGTGTTCGCAACCCTGTCCGATCGACTCGAGAAGGCCCTGTCGGGTCTGCGCAGCAAAGGTCGCCTGTCCGAAGCGGACATCGATGCGACCTGCCGGGAGATCCGGATCGCGCTGCTGGAGGCCGACGTCGCATTACCGGTCGTCAAGGGATTCGTGGCCGCGGTCAAAGAGCGGGCTCGCGGCAGCGAAGTCGCTCGGGCACTCAATCCCGCCCAGCAGGTCATCAAGATCGTCAACGAGGAGCTCGTCGCCATCCTCGGCGGTGAGACCCGGCGGCTGCGCTTCGCCAAGCACCCACCGACCACCATCATGCTTGCCGGACTCCAGGGTTCCGGTAAGACGACCCTGGCCGGCAAGCTGGGACTCTGGCTGCGCGAGCAGGGTCACACTCCGCTGCTGGTGGCTGCCGACCTGCAGCGCCCCAACGCGGTCACCCAACTCCAGATCGTCGGTGAGCAGGCCGGCGTCGACGTCTTTGCACCGGAACCGGGCAACGGCGTCGGTGACCCGGTCACGGTGGCTCGCGACTCGCTGGATCATGCGGCTCGGACCATGCACGACATCGTCATCGTGGACACCGCCGGCCGACTGGGCGTCGACGACGATCTGATGGGTCAGGCAGCGGCCATCCGGGACGCAGTCACGCCCGACGAGATCCTGTTCGTCGTCGACGCGATGATCGGTCAGGATGCCGTCACGACCGCCGAGGCATTCCGGGACGGCGTCGGGTTCACCGGCGTGGTCCTCACCAAGCTCGACGGCGATGCGCGGGGTGGGGCGGCCCTGTCGGTCAGGGAGATCACCGGCCGGCCGATCATGTTCGCCTCCACCGGCGAGAAGCTCAGCGATTTCGACGTCTTCCACCCGGAACGGATGGCCTCCCGGATTCTTGGGATGGGCGACATCCTGAGCCTGATCGAAGCGGCCGAGAAGACCTTCGACGCCGACGAGGCCGAAATGATGGCCGGCAAGTTGGCCTCCGGCGACGGCTTCACCCTGGATGACTTCCTCGACCAGATGATGGCAATCCGCAAGATGGGCCCGATTGGCAACCTGCTCGCCATGTTGCCCGGAGCGGGTCAGATGAAGGAAGCCCTGGCCCAGGTCGATGACAAGGACCTCGATCGCACCGCCGCGATCATCCGGTCGATGACCCGCCTCGAGCGCGCCGACCCCAAGATCATCAAGGGCTCGCGTCGGGTCAGGATCGCCAACGGCTCCGGAGTCACGGTGACCGAGGTCAACGGTTTGGTGGAGCGCTTCTTCGAGGCCCGCAAGATGATGACCCAGATGGCCGGGGGCATGGGTATCCCCGGTGCCCGCTCGATGTCGAAAAAGGCGAAGGGTCGTCAGCAGCAACTGCAGGCACGCAAGAACGCCAAGGGGAAGAAAGGCAAGAAGGGCGGTCCGCCACGGCAGTTGGGTGGGCCGCGCGCCGGCGGCGACCAGCCCGGCCAGGGGACCGCCGAGCAGGACCTGAGCCAGATGCTCGGGGCCAGCGGCCTTCCACCGGGTATGCAACTGCCGGATCTTTCTGCGTTGCGTTTCGGAAAGAAGAAGTAGCGCTTCGCGGATCGCCGCCGCCGCTGTCTCGTGTCGGGTCCGGTCGGATGTTGGAATATCGGGATGTTCTATCGGATGCGGATCTATCGAACGACGAGTCAGGCCGCCGAAACTTTCCATGAGTTCTTCCGTACCTGGCTCCTGCCCACACAACTGCGCCACGGGGCCCGACTTGTTGGACGCTGGGAGACCGAGGACGCGCGGGTGGTTGCTATCTGGGAATACGACGACAGCGCGGAGTACGAGCGCGTGCGGGCCGCCGTTGCGGCCGATCCCGAGAGCCATAGGGCGCAGGACTATCGCCGAACCTTGCCGGTGTTGTTCACCGAGCACGAGGAGACGTTCATGCGGGCGACCGTATGAAGGTGTCCTTGCCGGGTCTGCGGCCATGACACCGCCGCTTCCCGCACTCCACCTGCACGGAGTGGTGCTGCCCGAGGAGGAGCCGCGCCACATCTGGGTGCGCGATGGGCTGATCACCTTCGAGTCCGTTCCCGGGGCGGAGACCGTCGCCAGGAACTGTTGGCTCGTCCCCGGGCTCGTGGATGCCCACAACCATCTGGGCATGGCCCCGGACGGTAGGGCCACCGACCTCGACACGCAACGCGCTCAGGGCCTTACGGACCGGGATGCCGGTGCACTGCTGCTCCGGGACTGTGGCGTACCCGTTGACACCAGGCATCTCGATGAGCACCTGGATCTGCCGCGCATCATCAGAGCCGGGCGTCATCTGGCCCCGCGCCGTCGCTATCTGCCTGGCGTGGCGGTGGAACTGGACGATCCCGCACAACTCGCCGACGCCGCGGTCGAGCAGGCCCGAGCCGCCGACGGCTGGGTCAAGCTGGTCGGGGACTGGATCGAGCGAGATGCCGGCGACCTGGCCCCCTGCTGGCCCGCCGACGCGATTGTGGCCGCGATCGGGGCCGCCCACGACGCCGGGGCCCGGGTCACCGCGCATGTGTTCAGCGCCCAGGCACTCCCGGATCTCATCTTCGCTGGGATCGACTGCATCGAGCATGGCACCGGCCTGACTCCCGATCTGATCGACAAGCTAGCTGCCAGACGCACGGCGCTGGTGCCCGCGCTGATCAATATCGACAATTTCCCGTCCATCGCCGATTCCGGAGAGGCCAAGTTCCCGGCCTATGCAGCGCACATGCGACGCCTGCATGCCGGAGCCCGGGACATGGTCGCCTCGGCCTACGCGGCCGGCGTACCGATCTACGCGGGAACCGACGCCGGAGGCTCGCTGCCGCACGGCCTGATCGTCCGCGAGATCGCGGCGTTGGCAGCCGCCGGAATGTCCGCCTCCGATGCGCTGGCCGCCGGTTCGTGGACGGCGCGGTCCTGGCTCGGCCTAGCGGGCATCGAAGATGGCGCGCCAGCTGACCTGGTCGCCTACGACAGCGACCCGCGGGCCGACCTCTCGGTGCTCGGCCGCCCAGCGAGGATCGTCCTGCGCGGCATAGTCGTCGCCTGAGCCGGCGTTGACGCTACGCACCGTTGCGTGTACGAACAGTCATACTGCGGCCGTATGATCGTATGCATGCGGACCACGATGAATCTGCCCGATGCATTGCTGACCGAAGCCAAACAACGGGCGAGCGCCGAGGGCCGCACTCTGACCAGCCTCGTCGAGGAGGCGCTCCGAGCGCGACTGAAAGATCTCCCTAGCAGGATCTCGAGTCCGGAGGCGTTACCTACATGGGCCGGTGCCAGCGCTGAGGGTCATCTTGTCGACCTGGCAGACAAGCAGGCGGTCTGGGACGTTCTCGACGAGGTCGGATGATCCTCGCCGACGTGAACGTGCTCGTGTACGCCTTCGATTCCGACTGCGCCGAGCATTCGCGGTACCGGCCCTGGTTGTCAGATGTCATCGCGGGCCAGGAGGAGTTCGCGCTGGTAGATCCGGTGCTGGCGGGATTTCTCAGGGTCGTCACGAATCCGAAGATCATGCCGCGCCCCGCGCCCACAGCGATCGCGATGACATTTGTCGAGGCGTTGGTCGAGGTGGAGATCAGCCGATGGCTCCCAGCAAACCGGACGGTCTGGGCGACCCTGGGGTCGTGGATTCGCGACGATCCCGGGATCCGGGGCAACCTCGTACCCGACGCCCATCTGGCCGCCCTCGCCGTGACCAACGGCGCCAGGCTAGCCACGGCTGACCGGAGCTTCGCCCGATTCCCCGGCCTGCAGTGGTACGACCCCGGCAACCAATGAGGACGCCAACGGCAATCAATGCAGGCGCCACGCAGGCGAATCAGCAGAAAGGGGTCTGGGAGACTGCGCGGCGTGCTGCTGCGAATGTCGACCCTCTTCCTACGGACCCTTCGTGAAGACCCGGCCGACGCCGAGATCCCGAGCCATCGCCTGCTCGTCCGCGCCGGGTACATCCGT
>JBPCOF010000109.1:0-3194 GCA_051000515.1 Geodermatophilaceae bacterium | reverse complement strand
CCGGTCCGGCCCGGCGGTGCGACTGCCTCGGCGGTGCTGATGTTCATCCAGGCCGCGCTTACGCTGATCTCGACCTTCTACGTTCTGTTCTTCGCCAGCCTGGCCGGAAGTGCCAGCGCGGCCGGGGTGCCCGAGGCTGACACGTATGAAACCGAGTTCACGATCATCGGCATTCTGCAACTGATCTCGGTCGGTCTGCTGATCTTCGGTGGGGTGCAGTTGCTGGGCGGGAGCGCCAACGGCCGCGAGCTCGCGATCGCGGCCTGCGGGATCCAGCTAGCCTTCGCCGTGTACTGGATGATCCGGATCGGCTCGCTCCCGGATTTCACCGGCGACGGCTCGACGTTCTTCTTCGTGGTTCCGCTGATGTATACGGTGCTTCCGCTCGTGGCCCTGCCGCTGGCCGTCGGGAGACCGGTCAGGGACTACATCGCCGCCAAGCAGATGGGCCGGGCGACCGCGTCCTGACAGGGTCGACAATGGTGTCGTGACCCACACGCTCGACCCCAGGATTGCCGCTCTCTTGCGCACCGACGACCGCGGGCTGCTGCCAGTGGTCGTGCAGAGCGTCGAGTCGGGCGAGGTGCTCATGCTGGCCTGGATGGATGGCGAAGCGCTGGCCCGGACGCTGCGCAGCGGTCGGGCGACCTACTGGTCCCGCAGCCGCAGCGAGTACTGGGTCAAGGGTGAGACCTCGGGAAACACGCAGACCGTTCGCCAGGTCCTGCTCGACTGTGACGGCGACACCATTTTGTTGCGCGTGGAACAGACCGGACCGGCCTGTCACACCGGCGAGCCGACCTGCTTCGGCACCGACTTGACCGTCGAGCCGGACGCAGCGCGCTCAGCGGGACTGCGATGAACAGCCGCACCGGACCGGACCGCGCTGCGGTGCTTGCCCGACTGGCCACCGAGCCAGTAGTTCCGGTCACCCGCCGACTGCTGGTCGACGGTGAGACCCCGGTCGGCCTGTACCGGAAACTGGCCGGTGGTCCGGGTACCTTCTTGCTCGAGTCCGCCGAGCCCGGTCGCTCGTGGTCCAGGTACTCCTTCGTCGGCGTGCGGTGCCCCGCGACGCTGACCGAGCGGGACGGCCGTACCCGGTGGATCGGCGATCCGTTGATCGCGGATCTGCCGCAGGACCCGCTGGCCGCACTCGGTGCCACGATCGCAGCGTTGCGCTCACCGCGGGACATGGGTTTGCCGCCGTTGACCGGCGGCCTGGTCGGCTACCTGGGCTACGACACGGTACGTCGTCTCGAGCGGCTGCCTGCCACGGTTCCTGACGAGCTGCACCTGCCCGAACTGGCGTTCCTGGTCGCCACCGACCTCGCCGTGCTCGATCATGTCCAGGGCTCGGTCTTGCTGGTGGCCAATGTCTTTGCCGCGACCGACGACCATGTTGCTGGCTACGAGGATGCCGTTGCCCGGCTGGATGAGATGACCGCTGCGCTGGCCAGACCGGCCCAGCATCCGGTGAACACGATCGGGATCATGCCCCCGCAGTTCAGCTCGCGCACGGCCAGCGGGGACTATGCGAAGTCGGTCGAGGTGGCAAAGGATCACATCCGGGCCGGCGATATCTTCCAGGTGGTGCTATCCCAGCGGTTCGAGGTCTCGACTTCGGCCAGTGCCCTGGACATCTACCGGGTGATGCGCACGACCAACCCGAGCCCGTACATGTACCTGCTGCGTTTCGAGGACGGAGTTGATCTGATCGGCTCCTCACCTGAGGCGCTGGTGACCGTCAAGGACCGGACGGCGGTGATCCGGCCGATCGCCGGGACCAGGCCACGTGACGAGGATCCGGAGGAGGACCAGCGCCTGGCCATCGAACTCCTCGACGATGCCAAGGAACGCGCGGAGCATCTCATGTTGGTCGATCTCGCTCGCAACGACCTGGGCCGGATCTGCCGGCCGGGCTCGGTCGAGGTCGTGGAGTTCATGAACGTGGCTCGCTACAGCCACGTGATGCACCTGGAGTCCACGGTCTCGGCGACGCTGGACATCAGTGTCACGCCGTTCGACGTGCTGCGCGCCGCCTTCCCGGCCGGGACCCTGTCCGGCGCCCCGAAACCTCGTGCGATGGAACTCATCGAGGAACTCGAGCCCTCCCGCCGGGGTATCTACGGCGGAGCGGTCGGCTACCTGGATTTCGCCGACGACATCGACGTAGCCATTGCGATCCGTACGGCGGTGCTGCGCGACGGGGTGGCCTATGTTCAGGCTGGTGCCGGAATCGTCGCGGACAGCGATCCGGTGACGGAGGAAGCCGAGACCCGGCACAAGGCGCAGGTCGTGCTTTCGGCCATCGCCACGGCCGAGAGCATGCGTGAGGTTCAGTGAGCGAGCATCGAAGCGAGGAACGAGCGAGGAGGCAGCGAACACAGCGCCCGATGGGCGCGCACGTGCGGAGCACGTCATGTCATCGATGAGCTCCAAGCCGCACTCGCCTGCGCCAGGCTCCCAGCCACGCGGTCTGTTGCTGGCCGTTCTCGGCTGCCTGGGGGCGGCGGCGATTCTGGTGCTCGCATCCGGTCAGGGCTGGCTGGAGGTTGCCCTTTCTGCCCGAGCACCGCTCCCCGCCGCCCGTGAGACGTTGACCGGGCAGGAGGTGGTGGACTCGCTCGTGCCGGTCGGCCTCCTGGTCGGTGCGGCCGGACTGGCGCTGATCGCCACCCGTCACATCGGTCGCCTTGTCGTTGCCGGCGTCGTCGTGCTGGGCGGACTGGCGGTGCTGGCTGCGGTCGGCTTCTTCCTGTACGACGACGGAAGTCAGCCGGCGGTGCAGTGGGCGGCGGCCCGAGCGGGGGTCGGAGCGTCTGTCCTGGTCAACCGAGATGTGTCGACCGGGCCTGCGGTTTTCGCGCTGGTCGGGGGCCTGAGCGCAGTCGCCGTTGGGGTATTCACCTTGCTGCGCAGCGGGTCGTGGCCCGTGATGGGCGCGCGCTACCAGCGCCGGGCCGCCTCTCCCGTGCCTGGTATTCAGGACCGGTCAGGCGCTGCCCGCGCCGCCTCGTCCGCGCAGCCGGCTGCGACCAGCGAGGCTGCTATGTGGGCTGCTCTGGAACGCGGCGAGGATCCGACAGCGGGGCCGGCTCAAGCGGGTACGACCGAGCCTCCCGGGGCGACCCGCGACCAGCGGGGTCCGCGTCCCTAGTTACAGTTGCCCACCTGGCCACGGCGAAGGGAAA
>JBPCOF010000107.1:0-6911 GCA_051000515.1 Geodermatophilaceae bacterium | reverse complement strand
CATCGAGACCCTGCGGGTGGCTCGTGAGGTCGGCGGGACCGATCTCGGGCGGGTGCTGCGCACCCTGGGCACGTTCCTGCGTGAGGACGCTCGGGTACGAGCCGAGCTTGAAACCCGGCAGGGTTGGCCGGTCAACGCCGCTCGGCTGGCCGTCGCGGCCCCCTGGGCGGTGTTGCTGTTGCTGGCCACCCAACAGACGACCCTGGTCGCCTACGACACCCCGGTGGGCACCGGCCTGCTGATCGGCGGCGGCGTGGTCTGCGTCTTCGCCTACCGGCTGATGCTGCGGATCGGGCGGCTGCCGGACGAGCCGCGAGTGCTGTCATGAGCGCAGCGAATGACCCCGGATCGTGCGGAGCGTTGTCGTGAGTCCCGCCCTGCTCGGCATGAGTCTCGGGCTGCTCGCGGCGATGGGGGTCCTGCTGGCCCTGCGCGCAGCGCCTCCGCTTCGTCCCATTCGACTCGACGATCGCCTCGCGCCCTACCTCCGAGACACCCCGACTCCCTCGCGGCTCCTATCGGTGGTTGCACCGACGTCGGGAATGACCGGGCTGATACGACGCCTGGCCGGTCCGTCCATCGCCGACGGCGCACGGTTCGTCGATCGACTACTCGGCGGGCGGGCCTCGGTACGCCGTCGGCTCGCGGCGCTGGGCAGTGACGACACCGTCGAGGACTTCAGGATCGAACAGGTCATCTGGGCGGTGCTGGGTCTCGGTGCCGGTGCGGTCGCGGCGCTGGTGTTCAGCACTGCCAGCGGGACGTTGAACCTGCTCTCGGTGACCCTGCTCTGCGGGGCCGGATTGGTCGGCGGAGTGCTCGGCCGGGACTGGTGGCTGACCCAGAAGGTCACCAAACGCGAGGAGATCATGCTCGCCGAGTTCCCGATCGTCGCCGAGTTGCTGGCCCTTGCGGTGACCGCCGGGGAGAGCCCGGTCGGCGCGATCGATCGGGTCTGCCGGCTCAGCGGTGGGCAGCTGGGTCAAGAGCTCGCCGAAACACTGGGCCGGGCGCGGGCCGGCATTCCGCTGGTAGACGCCTTGCAGGGACTTGTCGAGCGAACCTCTCTTGCGCCGCTGGCCCGGTTCGTGGACGGGCTGGTGGTGGCCCTGGAACGGGGTACCCCGCTGGCCGAGGTCTTGCGCGCTCAGGCCGCGGACGTACGTGAAGCGGGTAAGCGAGACCTTCTGGAAAGCGGTGGCCGTAAGGAGATCGCGATGATGGTGCCGGTGGTCTTTCTGGTGCTTCCAGTGACAGTCCTTTTCGCGTTGTTCCCCGGGCTTATCAGCATCGTGTCGCTGGCCGGTTGACGGACATGCACAACTCGTTGAGAGGAAGCAATAAGATGATCGATCGGTGTCAACGGATGGGTGTCCGCGCCGGCATGCTGGGGACCGCCCTGCTCATGTGGTGCGCAACGAGCCTGGCGCGTTTGCGCGGTCCGGATCGGGAACGCGGTGACGTACCCGGCTGGGTGATGATCACCGTCATGACGGCCGCCCTCGTGCTGGCCATCCTGATCCCGTTCCGTGAGGCGATCGTCGAGGCGATCCAGACAGCGTTGGACAGCGTCACCTCGCAGCAGTGATCCGTCGGCTGCGGGCTCGTGTCCGCGGCGACGACGGCGCCGCGGTCGTCGAGTTCGTGCTGATCTCCGCGCTCGTGATGGGACTGTTGCTCGCGGTACTGCAGGTAGCTGTCTACGTACACGTCCGCAACGTGGTCGCGGCCAGCGCCCAGGAGGGTGCGTGGTACGCCGCAAACGCCGACGTGGATTCCGGGGCAGGTGCACCGCGAACCCTGGACATCGTCGGCAACGCTCTCGGTGGGTCCACAGCGGACGGGTTGCGCTGTGAGGCAGGAGAGCAACTGGACTCCACCGGTCTGGTGCTGGTGGTGGTGCAGTGCACCGGTGCAGTCCCAGCGCTGTTCGGCGCCCTCGGTGATCTGCTGCCGGTCAATGCCACCGGCCGGGCGATCAAGGAAGGTCAGTGATGGCTGCCTTCCGACGGGCGTTGACCCGCCGAATGACCCTGGTGCGCAATGGTCAACGGGATCGTGGGTCGGCGATCATCGAGTTCGTGTTCATCTCGGTGCTCGTGTTCATCCCGTTGACCTACCTGATCGTGGGGTTCAGCGCCGTGCAACGGGGGATCTTCGCCTCGACCGAAGCGGCCCGTGAGGCCGGTCGGGCGATCGGATCAGCTCCCGACGCGGAACTCGGGATGGCCCGGGCCCAACGAGCCGCCGAACTCGCCGTCGAGGCCCAGTCGGTGGATCTCCAGGACCTGCGGGTCGCGTATGCCCCGGCCGGTACCGGATGCGAGGCGGCCGGCAGCTACATTCCGGGCCTGTTCCCCGGCGAGGAGTTCATCGTCTGCGTCACGGTGACCGTACGAGTGCCACTGCTTCCGGAGTTCATTGAATCCAACACCGCCACCGGCCTGTTCGTCGTCGAACGCGACCGCTACGCCGCCTGAGCTGACGCAGCGCCTGAGTCAGGCGAGTGCACCGACGGTTGGATGGGCCCGCTGCCGACCCCCGGCGGCCTGAGATGAAGCCCCACGTTGCAGCACCCGCGAGAAAGACCGTCATCGAAAACGCGTATAGATGGGCGACCTTCCAGGCCGTCACCCCATCCGGACTCGCCGAAACGAACGACGTACACGCGCGCAATCACGCATCGGGGCACGGCGGCGATCACGACACCAACCGCGGCCAGGCGCGGATACCGTGTGCGGGCGAATGCGCAGAAATACCCAGGGTCGCTGTGGGTGCCTCATCGATGGGATCAGCGCCGGCGTAGAAGAACGTGGCCTGATGAAGCGCAGCAGGCTTCTCCGGTTGGCCATTCACGGAGACCGGATGTGACGATGGCGCGGTGATCGTGCCTCTCGCAGCGAACCGCTCGCGGCGGGCTCGCCTCCTCCCAGTGCTGCTGGTCGCCATCACCGCTTGTTCGGTTCCCGCGCAGACTGCGCAGACTGCGCAGAGCCCGACAGGCACATCTGTTGTTACCTCGACGCTGCCACCGTCGTCCACCACCCCGCAGCCGGTCCCCACTGCGGCGCCGGATGCCTGTGCCCGTTCGGCACTGGCCAGGATGGATCTCAACCAACGAGTTGGCCAGCTGATGATGGTCGGAGTCCCGGCGACCGATCCGGTCGGCGGCTACACCCAGTTGATCCCGTACGCCGTGGGCGGCGTCTTCCTGGCCGGACGCAGCAGCACCGGAGCAGAGGCCGTCGGTACGGCGGTGACCACGTTGCAACTACAGGCGATCAACACGACGGGTGCCTTTTTGCACGTAGCCGCGGATCAGGAGGGCGGGCTGGTGCAGACGCTCACCGGGCCTGGCCTGACCGCGATACCTACCGGAGTCGAGCAGGGCCAGCTGAACACAGCGGAGTTGGCCACCCAAACCGCTGTATGGGCCGGCGAGTTGGCGATGGCCGGCATCACCCTCAACCTGGCGCCGGTCGCCGACACCGTGCCCGCCGGCACGGCGGCCGCGAACCCGCCGATCGGAGCCTCGGATCGGCAGTACGGCGACGATCCGCAGGCGGTCGGCACGGCGGTGAGCACGGTTGTCACCGCGCTGCAGGGTGCCGGGGTGGACGCCACCGTGAAGCACTTCCCCGGCCTGGGCCGGGTGACCGCGAACACCGACACCTCCGCCAGTGCCGTCGACGAGCGAACCACCGTGGATGATGTTGCGCTGCAACCGTTCGCGGCAGGCATCCAAGCCGGGGCAACCGCGGTGATGATGTCCTCGGCGTCCTACCCGCAACTGGACCCGGACAACATCGCAGCATTCTCACCTGCGGTGATCGGCGGCCTGCTGCGGGATCGACTGGGCTTCACCGGCGTCGTGGTCTCCGACGACCTCGGCAATGCCGCTGCGGTAGCCGCCGTACCGACTGGCCAGCGTGCCGTCGACTTCATTGAGGCCGGAGGCGACCTCGTTCTCACCGTCGACGGCAACGACGCAGAGCCAATGACTTCGGCCCTGATCTCGCGAGCCGCGAGTGATCCGAGCTTCGCTCCCCGCATCGATGACGCTGCCATGCACGTGCTGATCAGCAAGCAGGACTCCGGCCTGCTGGTCTGCACCTGAGCAGCACAGGCGTTGCTGTTGGGTCGCACGGACTTTCTCCGGAGAAAGGCACTTCAGGCGGCTCGCTGAGCGCACATTCTCCGGAGAAAGTCCGTCACGGGCGCATCACCGAACACGTGCTCACTGGTAGGTGATCAGCTCCGGTGTCGGCAGGGCCTGGTCGATCGTCTGCTCCGGCGTGAGCATCGGCGAGTCCTCGTCGACGAAGTTCTTCCATCCCCAGTAGACGTTGGCCGGGGGGTTTTCGTGCAGCACGGCCCAGGTGTCCTGTTTGGATCCCTGGCTGCCGTTTCCATCGACGTGGATGAGGATGCCCAGTTCCTCGCGGGAGGTGTCGAGTAGCTCCCGGTCCGGGATCATCCCCACCTGGAACTGGTGCAGGACAAGCATTTTCTGCGGCAGGGCGTTCGTTCGAGTCAGGTCGGCCAGCCAGGTGACGACCGCGTTGACCTCCTCGATCGACACGAAGCCGATCTGGTCCAGATGGACCTGACTGGGCAGCAGCCGCCATTCCGGATCGATGGCCAGACCGACATGCGGCAAGCGAAGCAGCGGCTCATAGGCCTTGGCCTGGGTCAGGAAGTCGGTACGACCCGGCTGCAGGTCGAGGACGACGTAGATCCCAGCAGCGCCGGCGGCATCCACCCACGGCTGCAACTGCGAGATATCGGCTTCGGATGAGTAGTTGCCGTCCGGGCCGGCGAATTCCGAGGCCACCGTGGCGATGATCTCGAACGCGGGGACGACCTGCGTCGGCACGAGATCGTCGTACTCGGCCGCAGTCTCGATGGCCCGTTGCACCGCGCCATCCGCGTCCTGCTCGCCGAGGACTCCCAGCGAACCGCCTTCGGTGTAGCCATAGAGCGCCACGAACATCCGCTCCTGGAAGAGCAACTGACCGCCGCCGGGTAGCTGTGCACCCGTCGTCGCCGTCGCGAGCTTCCAGTCCAGACCCTGCTGCGCGCCGTAGCCAGCGCCGAGCGCGATCACCGCATCGGGTTTGGACTCACTCAGCGTGCTGATCGCCTCGCTCGAGGATCGAGGGTCGAGCTGCTCAGCCGTGACCACCTGCACCTCGACGCCGGCGGCGCGCGCGGTGGCAATCCCCGGCAGCGATTCAGGCGTCGTCGTAGCCAGGACGAGCGTTCCGGTCACCGCCTCCGGTCGGGTCACCTCGGGCAACGTCGCCTCCGGCATGGTCGCGTTGTCGGAGTCAGCGTCCTGACTGGTTACCGGGGCGGTTGCGTCGGTGGGCAGCACCGCCACCGGCGCGGCCGGGTCGAGGCCGGCGAGCGCGGCGGCGATGCCCTCGGGCGCGACCGGCTCGGCTTGGCCCAGTTCGATGCCGATGACCTCGGCGAGGGCAGTGGATTCTGCGGCAACGGCAACGATCTGCACCTCGTCGCCAGGTAAAAGGTCTTGCGCTGCACCCACGCCGACCGCAAGAACGGACGTGACTCCCAGGCGGTCGAACTCGCTCATGAGTGCTTTCGCCGGCTGCTGTATGGGCATCGACAGCAGCATGGGTACGCCGAGCGCTACGGCCGCGCTTGCCCCGAGGGTGATCGCCATTTGATCGTCCGGGGCGGCAAGGACGACGACGTCGGAGCTGTCGTAGAGAGCCCGACTGGTGGAGATCGCCGCCGCAGCCGGGTCGGTGTCCGCGATCATGGTTAGGGCGGCATCAGGTTTGGAGGAACTGGGTGCCACGGTGGGACGAGCCGACTCGACGTCGCCATCGCTGGTGCAGCCAGCCAACAACAGGCCGAAACAGGTCGCCGCAGCGGCGAACTGGCTACTCCTACGCATGGACGTTCCCCATCGTCGGTTCGGACCGGCGGTCAAAGAGCGCAACGCCAGCCGTCTGCCGACGACCGCTTGACTTGGTGTTCTTACGCTCCGTACCCGATCTTGACTAGGGTCGGTGAATGACCGGGGGCCTGAACAGTACGTCAGCAGCCCTGCTGGGTCTGTTATACGAGGGTCCCCTCACCGGTGGACAGCTGGTGACCCTGGCCGGTCAGCGATTCGGGCCGCTGTGGACGCTGACCCGGAGCCAGGTCTATCGCGAGCTTCCGGTGATGGCCGGTCGCGGGTACGTACGAGCCGGCAAGCCGGGGTCCAGAGCCTCGCTCGCCTACACGATCAGCGCCGCCGGCAAGCGGGCCTTCGCCGCGTGGCTGGCCTCTCCGTTGGAAGCCGACCACCCGCGCAATCCGCTGCTGCTGCGCCTGGGCTTCAGCGCCCAGCACAACAAGACGGATCTGCGCCGCCTCGTCACCGAGGCCCGCGAACAGCACGAGATTTCCCTGGCGCAGCACAAGCAGACGATCAACGTGCTGAAGAAGGACAAGGCGGACCGGTACGCGCTGGCCGCGGCCGAGTTCGGCATCGCTTACGAGAAGGCCCTTCTCAAGTGGCTGGACACCATCCCCACCTGAAAGCCCCACCTCAGAGAGCTGCGTCCCGCACGTCGGACAAGTCGTGGCCGGGTACCGTGACGGCCCGTGGCCGTTGACTTCGAGACCGAGCATGCCCGGCTGGACACCAGCCTGCGCAGCATCGAGGCAGTGACCGATGTCGACGCCCTGCGCACCGAGGTCGTGGAACTCGAGAAGCAGGCCTCGGTGCCCGACCTCTGGAACAACCCGGACAACGCCCAGGCAGTGACCAGCCGCCTGTCCTACCTACAGCAGGACTTACGACGGATCGAGGACCTGCGGACCCGGCTGGACGACATCGCCGTGATGCACGAACTCTCCGTCGACGAGGACGACCAGGCGGTCAAGAACGA
>JBPCOF010000046.1:0-5638 GCA_051000515.1 Geodermatophilaceae bacterium | reverse complement strand
CGCGCATCGAGAGCGCCGATCGGGTGTCGACCAAGGTGGCGTCCAGGTAAATCCTCGGATCGGAACCGGGCAGGCCTTGGTCTCGACCCGCGCGCCTACTAGGTTCCTCGCAGGACGACCGCGGATTGCGGTCCGATCCCCGCAGGCCGAGGTCCAATGGAGGTCCGGTGCGCCGTACGCGTGTCGCTTTGTCAGTTGCCGTCGCCGCACTCGCAGCAGGCTCGGTCGCCATCGGGACGCCTGCTTCGGCCGCCCCCGGGGACGTGGACCTGCAGTTGCTCGCCCTGTCGGACTTCCATGGCCGCTTTGCAGCCCAGTCCGGCGGCGACGGCTCTCTCCCCATCCCCGATGGGCCGGATACCGGCACCGATCCCGACTCGCTCGTGGTCGGCGGAGCGGCGTACATGGCGACTCTGCTCGACCAGCGGGCCGCCGACTTCGCCACTGCCTCGGACAACGCGAGCGGGTCATATTTCGTCGGTGCCGGTGACCTGATCAGTGCCTCGCCCTTCGAGTCCAGCGTGTTCAGAGACGAACCCACCATCGAGGTCCTCAACGCGATGGGCCTGGACTACTCCTCGGTCGGTAACCACGAGTTCGACCGCGGATTCGCCGAGCTCCAGCGGATCATCGACGGTGGTTGCACCGGGAAGCCGAATGTGGACTCCTGCTTCACCGACAGCACCGGTGACACGACCTTCGATGGCGCAGACTTTCCCTACCTCGGTGCGAACGTTCTGAACACCGCGACCGGGGAGCCGGTGCTGCCGGAATACGAGATCATCGAAACCGGGGGGGTCAGCCTCGGCCTCATCGGCGTTGTCACCTCGGACACCCCGAACCTGGTCACCCCGACCGGCATCGCCGGGCTGACCTTCGAGGACGAGGCGACCGCGATCAATCGGGTGGCCGGTGAATTGCAGGCCCAGGGGGTGCAAGCCCTCGCCGTGCTCATCCACGAGGGTGGGCTTCAGGGCACGGGAGGTTTCTACAACACCTGTGTCGATCTGACTGGCCCCATCGTCGACATCAACGCCGCAACTACTTCCGCGGTCGACCTGATCATCAGCGCGCACACTCACGTGCCCTACGACTGCGAGCTGCCAGATCCTGATGGCGACCTGCGTCCGGTGACCCAGGCCGGCTTCTACGGGAAGGCGATCACCGACATCCGGATGGAGATCAACTCCGGCACGGGCGAGGTGGACCGCACGACGATCAGCGCCGACAACGTCCCGGTGACCCGCGACGTTGCCGCCGACCCCGAGATCCAGTCCATCGTCGACTACTGGCTCGCCGAGTCGGCTGGACCGCGTGCCGAGGTCGTGGGAACGCAGAGCGCCGACCTCGACCGGGCCTATCTGGCCGGCGCGCCGGTACGTACCTCCGAGTCCGGATTCGGAAATCTGATCGCGGATGCACAACTTGCATCTGCTCTGGATGATCCGGCGCTGTTCGGGGAGCCGGTCGCTGCCTTCATGAACCCCGGGGGTATCCGTGCTGACATCAATTGCGCGACAACTGATTCCGGAGAGCCGATCGGGACCATCACCTTCGGCGAGGCGTTCACCGCCCAACCCTTCAGCAATACGGTCAACGTCGTCACGATCACAGGGGCAGCCATAGACAGCACCTTGGAGCAGCAGTTCATCGACCCGGCCACCGGTTTGGAGCGCACCATGCTACAGCTGTCGGTCTCGGACTCCTTGCGATACGACTTCGACCCGCGCTTGCCTCTCAATGAAAAGGTCGGCAACATCCGGATCGATGGCGTCTTGGTGGATCCGGCCGCCGGCTACGCCGTGGTCGCGAACTCATTCCTGACTGCGGGGGGTGACGGGTTCACGGCACTGACCACCGGAACGACGCCGATCACCGGCGAGCTCGACGTCGACGCGCTGGCCGAGTACATCGCCGAGAACTCGCCAATCTCACCTCCGCCGCTGGACCGGGCGAACTCTCTCGACCCGGCTCAGCCGCTCGACGACGACGGTTCGGGTACGGGGCCCTGCGACCTCCCGGATCCTGGTCCAGGTCCGGGCCCAGGTCCAGGCCCGGGACCAGGTCCGGGACCGGGTCCAGGTCCAGGTCCAGGTCCAGGTCCAGGTCTTCCGGCAACCGGCACGCACACCGGTGAGTTATCAGCGTTGGCTGGTTTTCTCCTGCTCTCCGGTGCTGGCGCCTGTGTCGTCGGGCGTCGCCGACGCCGCGGTGTCGTCCTGGCTGACTGACAGAGCGGGCTGACTGACAGAGCTGGCTGACTGTGGCGCTCACCGACACTCCGGCCTGGCCGCCGGCGACCGGGACCGGATCCCTTCCGGGCACTGATCCAGTTGTCGCCGTCCGTCAGGTGCTCGATGCGCTGCCCGACGGTCCGCATCTGCCGGAACTGCCCGAGCGCGGGCCGGGCGCGGATCTGATCGGCCGGGGTGCTGGGCTGCTCCTCGATCTGCCTGTCGACCTGCAGCCCAGTGGCTGGCGGTTCGTACCCCGGCCGGGCATGGATCTCGGTCGGACGCGAGATCTGTGGGCGCGCGATCTGGACGCCCTCTCGCAGGAGGCCGGCGACTACCGCGGTTGGTTCAAGATCCAGCTGGCCGGGCCCTGGACTCTGGCAGCCGGCGTGGAACTGCACCGAGGGGACAAGGCCGTCGCCGACTCGGGGGCGACCCGGGACATCGCAGAGTCGCTGGCCGCTGGGCTGGCCGAGCACCTGGCCGTGCTCGGTCGGGCGCTGCCCTACGCCGACCTGGTCGTCCAGGTCGACGAGCCGAGCCTGCCCGTTGTGCTGCGCGGCGGTGTGAAGACGGCCAGCGGCTTCGGCCAGCTGGACGCGATCGAGGAGCCGGTCGTCGAGGCCGGCCTGCGGACGGTGTTGGCAGCCGCGGGTGATGCGCCGACGATCGTGCACTGCTGCGCAGCCGACATACCGATCGAATTGCTCTGCCGGACCGGCCTGAGCGCGCTTAGCCTGGACTTGAACCTGACCTTCGATCAGGACGAGATGGGCGTGGCGATCGAGGCGGGAACGGGTCTGTTGCTCGGCGTAGTGCTGGGTACGGACTCGTTTTTGCCCAAGCCGCTGGAAACCGCCGGTCGGCTGCGGTCCTGGTGGCGCCGGCTCGGGTTCGACCCCGAGAGCCTGCCCGGCGCGGTCACGTTGACCCCGACATGTGGCCTGGCAGGCGCGGGTCCGGCGTACGCGGTCGCCTGCATGACCCATCTGCAGGCCGCGGGCCGCGAACTCGCCGCCGGCTGAACCTGAGCCGAGGGTAAGGGTCCGACCGGGCGGATAACGTTTGTCCGTGGCTACTCCAGAGGGTGCGGTGACTTCGTCGGACGACGAGATTCCGGCGGACGTTCGTGCCGAGCACGCGGAATTGGTACGTGAGTTGCACGAGCACCTGTTCCGCTATCACGTGACGGATTCACCCACAATCAGTGACGGCGAGTACGACGCCCTGATGGCGCAGTTACGCCGAATCGAGGACGCCCACTCTGGCCTGGTCGGCCCGGACTCACCGACCCAGAAGGTGGGTGCGGTCTACTCCACGTTGTTCACGCCGGTCGAGCACCTCGAGCGGATGCAGAGCCTGGACAACGCTTTCACCGAGGATGAACTCGCCTCGTGGGCAGCAAGAGCCGAGCGGGAAGGAGCCGCTGATCCGACGTACCTGTGCGAACTCAAGATCGACGGGCTCGCGATCGCGCTGGTCTATGAGAACGGTCGCCTGGCCCGGGCGGCGACCCGGGGGGACGGCCGTACCGGCGAAGACGTCACTGCCAACGTCAAGACCCTGGACAACGTGCCCAGCACGCTGACCGGAGACGACATCCCGGACCTGATCGAGGTTCGAGGGGAGGTGTATTTCCCGGTCGAGGGCTTCCGGGCGCTGAACGAGAGCCTGGTCGCGGGCGGCAAGGCTCCGTTCGCCAACCCGCGCAATGCCGCGGCCGGTTCACTTCGGCAGAAGGACCCGAAGGTCACCGCCGGCCGGCCGTTGCGGTTGTTGCTGCACGGGGTCGGGGCGCGACGGGGCGTGGAGTTCACGCGGCAATCAGAGTCCTACGCGGTGCTCGAGGCATGGGGCCTGCCCACGAGTGACCGGTACGAGACGTTTCGCGACCTGGCCGGTGTGCACGACTACATCCGGCGCTACGGGGAGGACCGGCACAGCGTCGAACACGAGATCGACGGGGTCGTCGTGAAGATCGACGAGATCGCGTTGCAGAGGCGGCTTGGTTCGACCAGTCGCGCGCCGCGGTGGGCGATCGCGTTCAAATACCCACCCGTTGAGGTCAACACCAAACTTCTCGACATCCGAGTCAACGTCGGGCGAACCGGGCGGGTCACGCCGTACGGCGTCATGGAGCCCGTGCTGGTCGCCGGCTCCACGGTCAGCATGGCCACGCTGCACAACGCCGCGGAGGTGCAACGCAAGGGCGTGTTGATCGGCGACACCGTGGTGCTGCGCAAGGCCGGAGACGTGATCCCGGAGATCCTCGGTCCGGTCGCGGCGCTACGGGACGGTTCCGAGCGGTCCTTCGAGATGCCGAGCCGTTGCCCCGAGTGCGGGACGAAAGTGGCGCCCCAGAAGGCCGGTGATGCCGACATTCGCTGCCCCAATGCCCGGTCGTGTCCGGCTCAACTGCGAGAACGGATCTTCCATGTGGCCGGCCGTGGGGGCTTCGACATCGAGGTGCTGGGGTACGAGGCGGCCGTGGCGTTGTTGGACGCCGGTCTGGTCAAAGACGAGGGCGACATCTTCGGATTGGACGAGGAGCAACTGATCCGGTGTCCGTTGTTCATCAAGAAGGACGGCACGTTGTCGGCGAACGGGAGCAAACTCTTGGCCAACCTGGCGTCGGCGAAGGACCGTCCGCTGTGGCGGGTTCTGGTCGGCCTGTCGATCCGGCACGTCGGTCCGACCGCGGCTGCGGCCCTGGCACGGGAGTTCGGTTCGATCGATGCCATCGCCGGCGCCTCGGAGGAGCAGTTGGCCGCAGCTGACGGTGTCGGACCGACCATCGCCACGGCAGTCGTGGAGTGGTTCGCCGTCGACTGGCACCGCGAGGTCGTCGAGAAGTGGGGGGCGGCGGGCGTGCGCTTGGCCGAGGGGCGCAGCGATGACGGCCCACGACCCCTGGATGGGGTGACCGTGGTGGTCACCGGGTCATTGGTGAAACACAGCCGGGACTCCGCGACCGAGGCGGTACAAGCGTTGGGGGGCAAGGTAACCGGATCGGTATCGAAGAAGACGGACTTCGTCGTGGCCGGAGACAATCCGGGAGGTTCGAAGTACGACAGAGCGATCACGCTCAAGGTGCCGATTCTGGATGAGGCCGGCTTCCAAGTCCTGCTCGATCAGGGCCCTGGCGCTGCCGCCGAGGTCGCCACCGCCAGTCCAGCTTGAGCCGGGCTTGCTTGCTCAGGCCTCGACGGTCGCGACCGTGGCCGCGATGCCGACGAGATGGGCCAGGCGCAGAAGTTCCGAACGCAAGAACGGCGGTCCGCCGGCACGGCCGACCAGCACGACCTGGCGAGGATCTCCCATCGGCGCTCCCATCATCTCGGTGCCGAGCGAGGAGAAGATCGTCGGAACGTCGTCGGCTTCGGAATCGAGCAGCGTCGGTGTGG
>JBPCOF010000025.1:0-4621 GCA_051000515.1 Geodermatophilaceae bacterium | reverse complement strand
GAGTACGCGAAACCCGAAATGCGTGGCCGGGTGCTGGCCTTCGTGCAAAGTTGCTACGCGATCGGCTGGGCGGTGTCCACCGGGGCGTACCTGTTGATCTTCTCCATCGCCCCGCCCGAGGTGGCCTGGCGCTACCTGTTCCTGGTCGGCATCCTGCCGGCACTGGCGGCCTTCTGGATCCGGCGCCGGACCCGGGACCGGGTGGTGATCGCCTCGACCACACGACAGCCGTCCCGGTTGGCCGGCCTGTTCGCGCGCGACCAGATACGTACGACCGTGTTCGCGACTCTGGTCGGAGTCGGGACCCAGGGCATCTACTACTCGGTCTTCATCTTCCTACCTCTGTTCCTCAAGACCGAGCGTGGTCTGTCCATCGTCGGCACCGCGACCTACACCTGGGTCGTCATCGTCGGCTCGTTCGTCGGCTACGTCGCCTCCGGGTTCGTACACGACAGCATCGGACGCCGGCCGACATTCACGCTGTTCTTTGCCGGATCGGTGGCCAGCATCGCCCTGTTCGTGCTGTCACCGGTGGCCCAGCCTGAGATCGGATACGTGATCAGCTTCTTCCTGGGCTTCTTCGCCTCCGGCCAGGCAGGTGGGATGGGTGCCTACCTCGCTGAGCAGTTCCCCACCAAGGTCCGTGCCACCGGTCAGGGATTCGCGTACAACGTCGGTCGTGGGATCGCCGCATTCGGGCCGCTCGCGATCGGCGGGCTGGCTGCCCACATCGGGCTCGGTGCGTCCATCCTCTGGGTGGGCGGCGTCGCGGCCGCGATCGGTATCGCCGCGGTGTGGTCGCTCCCGGAGACGCTGCGTCGCGACATCCTGACCGACGTCCCGCGGGCCGATGGGTTGGCCGGCTCAGCTGATTCTTCCCCGGATGGCCGTTCGTCCGCAGGCCGTTCGTCCAAGGGTCGGACGTCCGTGGGCCGCCAAGCCAGTACGCCCGAGGGTCCACCCCCGCAAGGGCGCGCATGAGTTCAGCGCCGACGACGGTCGAGCGGGACACCTACCAGGTCGCGGTTGACACCGGAGGGACCTTCACCGACATCGCGGTGGTCGGGCCGGACGGTCGGGTCCTGGTCTGGAAGGTTCCCTCGCAGCCGGAGGCGCCCGACGATGCGCTGCTACAGGGAGTCGGCGAGGCCCTCGATCAGCTGGAGACCGACCTCAGCACCGTCACCCGGTTCGTCCACGGCACCACGGTTGCCACCAACGCTCTGCTCACCCGAACCGGTGCTCGCGTCGGGTTGGTCACCACCGAGGGGTTCCGGGATGTGCTGGCGATCGGCCATCAGACCCGGCCACGGATCTATGACCTCGCGGCCCGACGCCCCGCACCGCTCGTCGACCGCGACCGTACGTTCCAGATCCACGAGCGGGTGAGCGCTGGGGGCTCGGTGGAGGCGGCCCTGGATGAGGAGGAGGTCAGCCGGGTCGGGGAGCAGATTCGTGCCCAAAACTGCGACGTCGTGGTCGTGTCGTTTCTGAACGCGTACGCCAACAACGAGAATGAGGTGGCCTGCGCCCGGTTGCTGGCCAAGCAGGGTGCGGCCGAGCACGTGTTCGCGGCTACCTCGGTGAGCGCCGAGATGCGCGAGTACGAACGTACGTCCACCGCAGTGCTCAACGGTTACGTGCAGCCGGTGATCAGCAGCTACGTCGGGCGGTTGGAGAGCCGGCTCGAGGCGGAAAAGCTCGCCACCCGGCTGTGGATCATGCAGTCGAATGGAGGTTTGCTGAGCTGCCGGGCCGCTCGCGAGGAGAGCGTTCGCACGATCCTGTCCGGGTTGGCCGGTGGGGTGATGGGCGCCGCCCAGTGGGCCGGAACGCTGGACCTTGCCCGGGTGGTCAGTTTCGACATCGGCGGGACCAGCACCGACATCGCACTCATTCGAGACGGCCGGCCGGACGTGATGACAAGCGGGGAGGTCGAGGGGTACGGGATCCGGATGCCCTCCGTAGATGTACACACGATCGGCGCAGGCGGGGGTTCACTGGCCTGGCGAGATGCCGGCGGAGGGCTCCGGGTCGGCCCCCAGAGCGCCGGCGCCGACCCCGGGCCGGTCTGTTACGGGCGCGGCGGGGAGCAGCTCACGGTGACCGACGCGCACCTGCTTCTCGGCCGGTTGGGCACCACCCTGCTCGACGGCCGGCTGGACCTCGACGTGACCCGGTCCCGCGGGCGGCTGGGCAGCTTCGCCGGCGAACTCGGCCTGGGCGAGGACGAGACGGCGGCCGGGATCCTGCGGGTGATCACCGCCACGATGGCCCGCGGCATCCGCGCGGTGAGCGTGGAACGCGGCGTCGACGTCCGCGACTGCGTCCTGCTTGCCTTCGGTGGAGCGGGACCGTTGCATGCGGGAGAGCTGGTGCGCGAACTCGGCATGAAAGCTGCGGTGATTCCGCCGCACCCCGGGATCGCCTCGGCGGTGGGCATGCTGGACGCCCCCGTGCGGCACGACTTCGCGGCCAACCTCGCCGACCGGAACGCCGATCCCGCCGATCTGGCACGGGCCCGTACCGTGATCGACGACCTGACCCAGCAGGCGCGGGACTTCGCCGAGGCCGAGGGGATCGCACAGGAGGACGTGTCCCTGGAGTGCTCGCTGGACGTGCGCTACGTGGGGCAGAGCTACGAGCTGCCCGTACCGTTCGAGCAGGAACTCTCTACCCTCCGGGAAAGCTTGGACTCGGCGCACCGGGAACGGTACGGCTACGCCGACCCGCAGGCGGACATGGAGCTGGTCACCGGCCGGGTCGCGCTCAGCCTGCCGTTCGAAGCCGGGCGGATCGCGCCGATGACGGCGGCGGGCAATGACGTGCAGCCGAGCGACACCCGCTCGGCGTACTTCGACGGTGACTGGGTCGACACGCCGGTCTACCGCCGAGATGCTATCCCGGCCGATCTGGTGCTGTCCGGGCCGCTGATCATCGAGCAGTTGGACTCGACGGCAGTGGTGCTGCCCGGCCAGCGTTGTGCGCACGACCGGTTCGGCTGTCTGCACCTCACCGAACAGGACCGGGCATGAGCGGCATGGCGCTCGACCCCGTCAGCCTGGAGATCGCCCGCAACCGTCTCGAGTCGGTCGCCGAGGAAGTCGGCACCACACTCATCCGCACGTCCTACTCGCCCAACATCAAGGACCGGCGGGACTGCTCTGCCGGTGTCTACACCGCTGAGGGTGAACTTGTCGCGCAGGCCGAGCACATCCCATTGCACCTGGGCCTGATGCCCACCCTGATCCGGCACGCGCTGGACACCATTGGCCCGGACACCCTGCAGCCCGGTGACGTGCTGATCACCAACGACCCGTACCTCGGCGGTTCGCACCTGCCCGACACCTGCGTGATCACCCCGGTGCACATGGAGGGCGAGGTCGCTGCCGTGGTGGCGAACATGGCCCACCACGTTGACATCGGCGGGATCACGCCCGGCTCGATGGCGGTGCACGCCACCGAGATCTTCCAGGAGGGAGTACGGATCCCACCGCTGCGCCTGGTCAGCGCCGGGGAGGTGGTCGAGGACATCCTGGCGTTGCTCCTGACCAATGTCCGTACCGCGGACAAGACACGCGGTGACTTGATGGCCCAGATCGCCGCGAACGAACTCGGCCGCCAGCGCGTGGTCGATCTCGTCGACGACTGGGGAGCAGCCCATTTCGCGACCGCGTGCACCAGCGTGATCGACTACGCCGAGCGGCGTACCCGAGCCGCGATCTCCGAACTCCCCGATGGGGAAGGACGATTCGTCGATAGCCTGGAGCACACCGGCAACGAGCCGATGGAGATTCCGATCGTGGCCACGGTCACCAAACACGGGGACAGCGTGCTGGTGGACCTGACCGAGACCGCGGATCAGGTCGCCGGCGCGATCAACTGCTCGTACGCGATTGCCGAGTCCTGCGCGGCCTACGTAGTCAAGGCGCTGACCGACCCGACACTGCCCTCGAATGCCGGCCTGATGCGCCCGATCGAGGTCCGCACCCGGCCCGGCAGCCTTGCCCACGCGCGGTTCCCGGCCCCGGTTGCGAACGGGAACACCCAGACCGCGCAGCGCATCGTCGACGTACTGCTCGGTGCCTTCGAGCAGATCCTGCCCGGACGGGTGCCGGCTGCCTCCAGCGGCAGCATGAGCATCGTGACCGTCGGCGGCCACGACCCGCAGACCGGACGCTACTTCTCCTACATCGAGACCTACGGCGGAGGCCAGGGCGCGCTCCCGGATCGCGACGGTGCCGATGCGGTGCACACCCACATGACGAACACCCGAAACACCCCGTGCGAGGTGCTGGAACAGGAGTACCCGCTGCGCGTCCGACGCTACGAGATCGCCGAGGACACGGGAGGCCGGGGCCGATACCGCGGCGGTCACGGGTTGATCCGGGAGCTCGAACTCACTTCCGGGACGGCAACCGCGGTCGTCGCCACGGCCCGCACCGAACGTGGCCCCTGGGGGTTGGATGGCGGGGAGGCGGGCAGCTGCGCGTCGGTGGCGCACATCCGCGACGGGGTCCGGCACGAGCTCGAGGCGATGAGCCGACTCGACCTGCGGGCCGGGGACGTGCTGAGCATCCAGACCGCCGGCGGCGGGGGATATGGCCGCCCCCAGGAGGAG
>JBPCOF010000020.1:0-9993 GCA_051000515.1 Geodermatophilaceae bacterium | reverse complement strand
CGCTGTCCAGCCAAGCGCGTACGGAGTCGTTGTGCTCCCCGAGGGCCGGCGGCGGACGGTGTACCACCGGTGCGGAGCCGTCGAATCTCAGCGGCGGCCCGGGCAGGGTGATGGTTCCGAGCACCGGATGCTCGACGTCAGCAAGCAGACCCTGGGAAGCGGTCTGGTCCCAGTCGTAGACCTGTTGCAGGGTGCGGATAGCCCCAGCCGGGACGCCGATCGTCTCCAGCTGATCCAGCCAGTGCACGCTGGTGTTCTCGGCGAAGACAGCCTCGATCAGGGTGATCAGCTCGTCGCGGCGGGCGGTGCGGGCGCTGTTGGTCGCGAACCGCGGGTCGTCAGGGTCCAGGCGCACGAGCGGGGCGAACCTGCGCCAGAGCGCCTGACTGCCCACCGACAACTGGACCGTTCCATCGGCAGTGTGAAACGCGCCGTACGGCGTGATCGCCGGATGGTGGTTGCCCTGTGCGGTGGCGACCTCCCCAGCCACGGTGTACCTGGTGCCCTGAAAGGCGTGCACGCCGACCATGGCCGCGAGCAGCGAGGTCCGTACGACTCCGCCTCTCCCGGTGCGCTCGCGCTCGTGCAAGGCGGCGAGGATGCCGTACGCGCCGTACATCCCGGCCAGCAGGTCAGCGATCGGTACGCCGACTCGCTGGGGATGGTCGGCATCGGTGCCGGTGATGCTCATGATCCCGCCCTCACCCTGGGCGATCTGATCGTAGCCGGGGCGGCCACCTTCCGGCCCGTCATGACCGAAGCCGGTGATCGAGAGCACCACCAGGCGCGGATTGAGTTGGGCCATCCGGTCGGTTCCGAACCCGAGCCGGTCCATGACGCCGGTCCGGAAGTTCTCGATCAGCACGTCGGCACGTCCGATCAACCGCGTCAGGAATTGCTTGCCCGCCTCGGTCTTCAGGTCCGCGGTCACCGACTCCTTGTTTCGGTTGCAGGACAGGAAGTACGTAGAGATGTCCTGGTCCGGCCCGACGAACGGCGGTCCCCAGGATCTCGAGTCGTCGCCGCCCCCGGGAGTCTCGACCTTGATCACGCGGGCACCGAGGTCGCCGAGCATCTGGCCGCAGTGCGGCCCGGCCAGCGCCCGGGTCAGGTCGAGGACGACGAGGTCAGCCAGCGGTCCGGTCATGGCGCGGATCGTAGGCGGACTGCCGGTGTCACGATGAGTTGAGCTCGATCAGCAGCCAAACGATCAGCAGCACTCCGAGGACTGCCAGGATGCGAGACAACCAGAGTGCGGCTCGCTTCGGTAGCACGGCCAGCAGTCCGGTCAGCAGAACGGGGATGCTCACAATCAGCAGAAGTCCGCCGAAAATGTTGGTGTAGCCATGGGGTCCACTGGCCGACAGCAGCAGCATGAGGCCAAGCAGCGCTCCGAGGAATCCGAACGCCAGCGCGACCCAGGCCAGGACCTGGCCGGCGATGCGCCACGGGGACGGCTGCGTCATGTGATCATCACCTTCCGCACTCTTCCCTTCCCTAAGGCCGCCGTGGTGTCTCAGTTCTCGAGGAGTCGGACGCGAGCGGGCGCAGGGTGAGCAGGCCCAGGTCGACGAGGGTGTACTGCAGCGAGACGAAATCGGCCGGATAAAGGATGATGTGCCACCGACGGCTCCGCCCGGCTTGTTCCCAGCCGACCCAGGTCTTGCGAAAGCCGGTGTTCTGCTTGCAGCGGACAGTGATGTAGCGGCGGCCGGAACAGAGCTCGACGTATATACCCGCGGGCTCCTCGATCCTCGGACCGCCGCTGGTTGCGTCACCGCCGGCGTTGATCGTCCGCACGTCGTAGGCCGACCCGGCCTCGATCCGGTCCACCCGAGCCAGCCGTCGACGCCTGAGCCCGAGGGTGTGACTCAGCACGAAGCCGTCGCCCTTGACCGAGAGTCGCCCCCGGAACATCGGGACACCCTTGACGACGAGACCGGACAGGATCAACCCGATACCCAGCGCACCAGCGGCCACGAGGACAACGACGTCGTTGGTCTCCTCGACGAGCGAGGTCGCGGCCAGCGTGGCGACGGCGGCCAGGCCGGGCACGATGACCAGGGGCCGGGCGATCAATCGTTCAGGGCCGCGCCAAGAGCGCCGTCGCGCCCGACCACCGGCCCGACCTGCATGGACCTTGCCGACATGGCGGCCGAGGTTGGCGCCCTTGACGGTGGCCGCACATTCCGGACATGGCAGAACGGCGTCCGGCCAGTCTGCTGCCAACCGACTTGCCGTAGCCATGGCGTCGGACACCATCCACCTCCCCGCCGGGGAGACGCCGCCTCCCGGGAGCAGAGCCTAGGGTTCGGCAGAGTGACGACGGTACGTACCTTCGCCGATCTGGCCGCGGAGATCCATGCGCTGCCACCCCGGCTCGGCGACGTGCGGCTCGTGACGGTGGACGGTCCCAGCGGTGCGGGCAAGTCGACCTTCGCCAGCCACGCGGTCTCCGCCCTCGAGCACCGCGGCTCGGTTGCGCTGGTCGGCATCGAGGCGCTGTACGAGGGTTGGACCCTGGATGGTGCCTGGCAGAGGCTTGACGACGCCGTGCTGGAACCCCTCGCAGCCGGATGGGCCGGAGGCTTCCACCCCTATGACTGGGCCACCCACAGCTGGAGTCCACGCTGGTGCACGGTTGCGCTGAGTCAGGTGCTCGTCGTGGAGGGCTGTGGGAGTTCACCGCGAGCCGCGGACCGGCTGGCCAGTTACCGGATCTGGATCGAGGCACCCCCGGAGGTGGCATGGGAGCGCGGCCGGTCACGGGAGGGTGTTGACCTGGATCGGCGCCTTCGGGACTGGCAGCGGCTCGAGTCCGCGCACTTCGCCGAGCAGGACACCCGGCACCGCGCGGACCTGCATGTGATCGGCGAACCGGCAGTGCCGCTGCTCTACGACCCGGCCATGGCCTTCTCCGTCTTGTCCTGACCTGGCCACGCCGCGGCTTCGATGTCGGACCGGCCGGGCAGACTGCTGCACGTGTTGTTGGCAGAGGTGGTCGCGACCTCGGAAAGCGTCTCGGCCACGCGGTCACGCACCACCAAGATCGCCGTCCTAGCCGAACTGATCGGCCGCCTCGCACCGGACGAGGTGGTCGCAGTCATCGGGATGCTCGTCGCCGCTCCGCGCCAGGGACGCCTGGGAGTGGGCTGGTCGACGCTGAGCCGGCTCGATGGAGGTACCGCCGAGCGCGCCGAGTTGACCGTCGCCGCTGTGGACTCGATCTTCAGCGCCCTGGCGGACACCGGCGGCGCCGGTTCGGCAGCGAGCCGGCACACGCTCCTGGCCGGCCTGCTCGACCGGGCCACCTCGGCCGAGCGGCCCTTCCTTGTCGGCGTGCTCATGGGCGAAGTCCGTCAAGGAGCCCTCGAGGGGGTGCTGGCCGACGCGATCGCGTCCGGCACCCAGACTCCAACCGCACTCTTGCGCCGAGCCTGGATGTTGACCGGCTCGCTGACCGAGACCGCTCGACTTGCCGTCACCGGCGGCGAACCTGCGCTGGCCGCCGTCGGCCTGCAGGTGCTACGTCCGGTCAAACCCATGCTGGCCGCCAGCGCGGGCACGGTCGAGGCGGCGCTGCATGACACCGGCGAGGCCGTGGTCGACTACAAGCTCGACGGCGCTCGGATCCAGGTGCACCGCGACGGCGACGAGATCGCCGTGTTCACCCGCAGCCTCAAGGACGCCACGGCGCGAGTCCCCGAGGTCGTGGACATCGTGCGGCAACTTCCGGCGCAGCGGCTCATCCTGGACGGCGAGTCGTTGGTCCTCGATGACACCAGCAGCCGGCCACGCTCGTTTGCTGACACGCAGAGCCGCTTCGGCGCCCAGGCCGCCCGGGAGGAGCTGCTCCGCCCGTACTTCTTCGACCTGCTGCACGTCGACGGCGTCGACCTGATCGACGAGCCGCTGCACGTACGGCTGGCCGAACTGGAACGTGTGTCCGGCCCGTGGCGCGTTCCGTCCGTACGGACCGACGATCCTGGCGTTGCGGCACGGGTGCTTGCCGACTCCCTGGCAGCCGGTCACGAAGGCGTGGTGGTCAAGTCGGTCGACTCGACCTACGCGGCGGGCCGACGCGGCAGCGGCTGGCAGAAGGTCAAGCCGGTACGCACCCTGGACCTGGTCGTGCTCGCGGCCGAGTGGGGACACGGGCGGCGTTCCGGGTGGTTGTCCAACCTGCACCTCGGGGCCCGTGATCCCGACGGAGCGTACGGCGAGCCGGGCGGTTTCGTCATGATCGGCAAGACGTTCAAGGGCATGACCGATGCAATGCTTGCCTGGCAGACCGAGGCCCTGCAGGCGATCGAGGTGCGGCGGACCAGCGGCACGGTCTGGGTCCGCCCAGCGCTCGTGGTCGAGATCGCCTTCGACGCAGCACAAGTCTCCTCCCGCTACCCGGGTGGCGCGGCGTTGCGCTTCGCCCGAGTGCTGCGCTACCGCGAGGACAAGGACGCCGCCGAATCTGACACGATCGGCGCGGTACGCGAGGCGCTGCCGGGCGGTTCTTCGGGCCAGTGAGGAGCGCGAACGAGCGCGCTACGTCATGGGTCGGCCGGGCCGCCGCCGGGAGCTACCGGAGCCGGCTCTGCTTGTTGATCCGCAGATCGCCGTCGCGAGGTTTCGGCCAGCACGATTCCGCTGAGGACGAGCCCCGCGCCGAAGAGTTGGACACCGGTCAGCATCTCCCCGAGGACCGGCCAGGCGACAAGGCCGGCCATCACCGGCTCGGCCATCCCGAGTAGCCCGGCTCTAGCCGATCCCAGCATGGACAGGGCCACGAGCACGCACGCATACGGCACAACCGTGCCCAGGACGATGACCCAGACGACCAGAACCCACAGCGGCGCCGTCATCCCCTCGAAGGGTGTTGGCAGCAGGACATCCTCCCCCAGCGCTGACCACTGAAAGGTCCACGGCGGTCGCAAGACCGACCAGAACAGCGCCGCTGCGGTGAAGGTCCAGGCGGCCAGGCTCAGCGGATCCCGAGTTCCCATCCCGCGTTCACTGGACAGGTAGTAGGTCGCCAGGGCCGCAGCCGCCCCCAGTCCGGCCAGCAGGCCGAGACCGTCCAGGGTGAGCCCGTTCCATACCCGGGCGACGATCGCCAATCCGACTACCGCCAGAGCCAGGGCGGCCCACACGCGGGAGCGGACGGCCTGGCGTCGTACGAATCGGACCCACAGCACCACGAGCACCGGTGCCAGGTATTCCAGGAGCAACGCGATCCCGATCGGAAGTCGGAAGATCGCCACGAAGTAGAACCACTGGACCAGTCCGATCCCGACGACCCCGATCAGGACCAGGAACCCGAGCTCTCGGGGTTGCACGCGCAGGGTCGCGGGCCGGGTGAGCAGCAGGAAAGTCATCAGCAGCATGGCCGAGCCAAGCGACCGGAGCTGGACCAGGTCGAGCGAGGAGAGTGCCGAGCCCAGCGCCAACTTGCTCACCGTCGCGTTGATGCCGAACAGGACAGCCGCGCCGCCGGCCGCGAGCACGCCGACCAACCCTGACCGTTCGGCGTTCGTCACTGCCTGGACGGTAGCCGGTCACGGATTCAGTCCTCGGATCGGCGATCCTGCTTGAGCCGGGAGCGTCTGCGCTTGTCATCCAGCCGCCGTTCGCGCGCACCGCGGCTCGGCTTGGTCGGGCGGCGACGCGGCCCGGCCGGGCGCACCGCCTCGCGCAACAGAGTCGCGAGCCGGGTCCGAGCGGCCTCTCGGTTGCGCAGTTGCTGGCGATACTCCGAGGCGGCGACGGTGAGCGTTCCGTCGGAGAGCCGGTCTGCGAGGCGGCCCAGGGCCGTCTCGATCAGCGGCTCCGGCCAGCCCGGGATCGTCGGCACGTGTACGGACAGCTCGACCCGCGAGTCCGCGGTATTCACGCCCTGCCCGCCAGGTCCCGAGGACCGGGAGAAGCGCCACAGCAGGGCCCGAGTGGGTACGACCAGGACGTCGGTGACCTCCAGGTCGCCGTACGGTCCGTCCTCGCCGCTCATCCCTCGATCGTGACAGCCGGGTGAGGAGCAGTCATCCGATAAAGCCGCTGCGTTCCCTCAGAGAGGAACCGTAGCGCCGGAACCGGGCCAAGCCCCCCTCACACCGACGCGAGGCGCTCGAGCACCCTGGCGGTCGGCGTGGCCAGCACCGGGTCGACGTCCGCGGCGAGCGCCGCGTCCAGCACCGGCCCGTCCAGCCACCTGGCCCCCTCCGGACGCGTGCTGGACGACAGGGTCCGGCCAGACAGTCGGCAACTCGCTGTAGGACGACCGCACTTGTGCGATCGCCTCGGGTGGGCTCCATACGAGGGGCCGTAGCCGCGAGCACAGCGGCGGGGATGCAGCGGTGCAAGAGCCCAATGGCCGCAGCTATCGACTCCACCGGCGTGCGACCTCCCGCCCCGGATCCCAACGGCACACCTCGAAGGCGGGACATGACGACCTGCAGTGGGTCACCTGCTAGGTCTGCCCCCAACGGCGCCGGTGCCAAGCCCGGCGCAAACTCACTCAGCAACACGCACCCCACTCGCGGGCCGGCTCGCCGCGGTCCCAGCTGCGGAACCGCTTGATCACTTGTTCGGCGCCCAGGTCCACATCGTGCGTGCTGGTGACCTCTGGCATTGCGGCGTGACCGTTTCCGATCGCTCAGCGCACGTCGACGTCGGGGTACGGGCTGCCGCCGGACAGGCGCGCGTAACCCGGGCCGCGGTGGAAAAACGGTTCGTCGCCGCTGCGTTCGGTCCGGCGCTCGCTGCGCAGCGAGGCCGTCGCCGGCTCGTCACAGGACGGGGCAGCCTCATCCCCGGTCAGGATGACGCCATAGTCGGTACGCGCGCCCTCCATCGAGACCTTGCCCCAGGCCACGTCGCGCAATACATCGGATACCGGTCGGTCAAGTGGATCCCCCCATCCGCCACCGCCGGTGGTCCGGATCCGTACGACCTCGCCTGCGGCCAGCGGTTCGGCATCCGCGAGGGCGTCGACCTCGCGTTCGTTCGGACCGCCGGGGTCGGCTGTGACCTGGAACGAGCGACCGGCCTTGCCTCCCTTGACCCCCCAGCAAGCCAGGATCGAACGGTCGGCGATCGACATGAAGTGCGCGGGCAGGAGCATCCGGATGTGCTTCTCATAGCCCAGTCCGCCTCGGAACCGGCCTGCCCCACCGGAATCGACGGCCAGACCCAACGATTCGACGACGAACGGGAACCGGGACTCGCTGAACTCGGTCGGCAGGTTCCGCGAGTCCGGTACGACGTGGATCGTGTCCTCGCCGTCGGCGTAGTAGCGACCACCAGAGCCGCCGCCGAGGACCTCGCGCATCAGGTAGGGCTGGCCGTCGGCGTCCTGGCCGTACACCCCGGTGTAGCGGATCGTCTCCTGGTCGGCGGGCATCCGGCCGTCGACGGCCTTGGCGATCACCCCGGCCAGGACTCCGAGCAGGCGCAGGATCACGAACGTGCGCGCATTCGTCGGAGCCGGGAACACCGGGGTGAGCAACGTCCCGGGTTCCGGGAAGCGCATCTCGATCAGCGGGACGACGCCCTCGTTGACGTCGAGTTCGGCCATCCGCTCGGGCGTGTCCGCGAGGTTGCGCAGGATCGGAGCCAGCCACTTCTTGAGGAACGTGCCGTCGGCGAAGTCCCCCACGTGGTTGATCGGGCCCTTGGCCTGCGGGCTGGTGCCGGTGAAGTCCAGGATCAGCCGGTCACCGTCGGGGTCGTTAGGGCCGGTGCGGGTCATCGTGATCCGTTGCGCGTGCAGCCGAGGCGGGTCGACACCGTCGTGCTCGGCGTAGTCCTCCCAGACATGGCTGCCGACCGGGATCTTGGCCAGTATCTCTCGCCGGTAGGTCGCCGTCGTGTTGTCCAGGATCGCGTCGAATACAGCTTCGACGGCTTCCACGCCGTACCGGTCGAAGAGTTCCCCGAGCCGACGCGCTCCCATCAAGCAGGCCGAGCACTCGGCGTCCAGGTCGGCGGCGAGGGATTCCGGCATCCGGGAGTTCCGGGTCATGATCCGAAGTGCCGCCTCGTTGGGGACCCCCTGGTCCCACAGCCTGATCGGCGGCACCATCAGGCCCTCTTGGAAGGCACTCGTCGCATTGGACGGCATCGAACCCGGCACCGAGCCGCCGATGTCGTCGTGATGACCGAAGGCCTGGACGAAGGCCACGACGTACGGCGTGCCGTCCGCATCGTCGGCGAAGACCGGCACGGTGACGCACAGGTCGGGCAGGTGTCCGATCCCGCCCTCGGATTCGTAGACGTCGTTGTGGAAGAACACGTCGCCGGGACGCATCGTCTCGGGCGGGAAGTCCCGGGCGATCGGGTGCACCAGCGCGGAGTACGACCTGCCGGTCAACTTGCGCAGGTGCCGATCATGGATCCCCGCCCGGAAGTCGTGCGCGTCCCGGATCATCGGCGACCGCGACGTGAGCGCGATCGCGGTCTCGACCTCCATCTCGACGCTAGCCAGGTAGCCCTGGATGATCTCGACCAGCACCGGGTCCACGTCGGCGACGGCGATCGCGGTGAGCCGGTACCCGTACGGATGCTGCGTCCAACCGCGGCCCGACCCGCCCGATTCTCGCTCGCTCACGACCCGCTCCGGACTATGCGGAGGTTGCCGAAGCGATCGACCTCTGCCCAGAACCCGGGATGGAGCGGGACGGTCGACCCGAACTCCTCGATCACTGCCGGTCCCTGGATCGTGTCCCCCGCACCGAGGCGGGATCGTCCGTAGGTCGGCACGTCGGCCCAGTCATCGAAATAGGCATGGCGCGCTGCGGTGCGAGCGCTGCCGGCTCCGACACCATCGCCGATCGGCACGACCTCAGGGCTGCGGATCGGGCCGATTCCAGTCACCCGAACGTTGACCCACTCGACCTGCTGGCGGGGATCGTCGGCGAAGTCGTAGCAGTACAGCCGCCGGTGCTCGTCATGGAAGGCGTCGGCGACCCGGTCGATCGCAGCCGGCTCCAGTTCTCCATCGCCGACCTCGACCCGTACTTCGAAGGCCTGTCCGTAGTAGCGAACATCTGCGGTACGCACGAACCGTCGTTCCTCCACCGCGAATCCCTCGCGTTGCAACGCACCGTCCGCGTCGATCTGCAACTCCGCGTACACCTCGCGGAGCCGGCAAAGGTCGAGGCGGTCCTGCCGTACGACGTGGGTTCGGACGTAGTCGTTGCGGACGTCGACGGTGAGCAGCCCGAACGCCGAGACGTTGCCGGGATTGGGTGGCACCAGGACTCCGGCCAGACCCAGGATGTCGACCAGCCGACAGGCCAACAGCGACCCCGATCCGCCGAAGGTGACCAGCGTGAAGTCCCGGACGTCCAGGCCTCGCTTGACCGATACCTGGCGCAACGCGTTGGCCTGGTTCCACGCCGAGATCTCCAGGATGCCGGTGGCGCACTCCTCGACCGACCGACCGAGCTTGGCGGCCAGGGATTCAATCGTCTGCCACGCCGCCTCTGCGTCCAGCGGGATCTCGCCACCGAGCAGGTGCGGCGGGATCCGGCCGAGCAGCACATGCGCGTCGGTGATCGTGGGCTCGGCTCCGCCCTTGCCGTAACTGACCGGCCCGGGATCCGCGCCCGCGGACTGCGGCCCGACTTTGAGCGTTCCCTCCGGGCTGAGCCAGGCGATCGAGCCGCCGCCGGCGCCCACGGTGACGACATCGATCATCGGGATCTTGCTGGGGTAGGCACCGACCATGCCTTCGGTCGTCAGCGCCGGCTGCCCGTCGATCACCACGGTCACGTCGGTCGAAGTGCCGCCGCCGTCGCAGGTGAGGACCTGCCGCACACCCGCGGCCTTGGCGATGACGCCGGCCCCGAGCGCACCTGCAGCCGGGCCGGACAGGACGGTGGTGATCGGTTGATGGACCACCTCGGCCGCCGAGAGGACGCCGCCGTTGGACTTCATCACGTAGAACGGCACGTTGCGAGTGCCCTCAACGAGGACCGCTGTCCCCACCTTGGCGGTTTC
>JBPCOF010000017.1:0-8528 GCA_051000515.1 Geodermatophilaceae bacterium | reverse complement strand
GGTTGCAGATTCCCATTCTGGGTCCAGGCGCATCGGTCCTGTACCGGATCGATCTCGGGTACGAAGAGCACAAGGTCGGCGTCGAATGCGACGGCCGCGCGGTCCATGAGCAACCGGCGGCCTTGTTCGGTGACCGCGAGCGGCAGAACGCGGTGCTCAACGCAGGCTGGCGATTGCTGCGCTTCACCTGGTCGGACCACCGCAATCGGCCTCGCTACATCGCAGCCACGACAGCGGACCTGATCGGGTACCGGCTCTAATCGCGGACATCGCCGCGCTCATGTCCTCGCCGGTCCGCAGATGTCGCAGATGTGCAGGTGACTCGCCCCGCGGGTTGCCTGCACACCTGCGACATCTGGAGGCCGGTGGCAGTGATGTCGCAGGTGTGCAGGTGACTCACCCGGCCAGTCCTCTGCATACCTACGACTTCAGGGTGGTCGCACCTGCGTCCCGCGCGAAAAGGGTCAGTCGGCTACTTGAGCAGCAGGGTGGCCAGGCGTTTGCTGCCGATGATCAGCCCGAGCGCACCCATGACGACCAGATAGAGCACGTGGCCCAGGATCGAGAAGTCGACGAGCCCGGTCACGAGCGGCCGGACCAGCTCGATCCCGTGATACAGCGGGGTGCACTGCACGACCAGCTGCAGCGCCTCCGGGTAGACCGAGAGCGGGTAGAAGGTAGTCGAGAACAGGAACATCCGCAGGATGGCGAGCTGGACGAACTCGAAGTTCTGCCAACTCTTCATGAATGAGGTCGCGGCCAGCCCCACGGCGGCAAAGGCGAAACCGATCAGGATGCAGGCCGGTACCGCCAGGATCGCCCACCACGACTCGACCAGGCCGAGGGCAAGCATCACGGCGAGGAACGTCGTGGAGTACAGCGCGCCCCGCATCAGCGCCCAGGACGTCTCCCCCGCTGCCACGTCCGAGGCCGACAGCGGTGTCGCCAGCACTGCGTCGTACAACTTCGCGTACTTGAGCTTGAAGAAGATGTTGAACGTGGAGTCGTAGACGGCACCGTTCATCGCCGAGGACGCCATCAGCGCTGGGGCGACGAAGACTGTGTAGTCGATCGCCACGCCGGCATCGGTCGTGATGGTGCCCACCAGCGCGCCGATCCCAATCCCGATCGAGAGCAGATAGAACAGCGGCTCGAAGAACCCGGACAGGATCAGCAGCCAGCCCCGCCGGTAGACGAGCAGGTTGCGTTCGACCAGGAGGCCGGCACGTCGAGCCGAAGGCAGCGGCATCGGCAGGACCCTTGCCAGCAACGTCGAGGACAACCCCGCCTGGGCGGCTCCCGGGGGCAGCGTGGGCTGCATGGACGGATTCAGGCTCACGGTCAGATCACCAGCCGCTTCGCGAACTGCCGACGCGCCAGCCAGACGCCGAGACCGACTAGAGCGAGCAGATAGGCCACGTTGAGAAGTGCCAGTGGCCCGTCGAGATCGCCGAGGGCCAGGCCTCTGGTCAGCGAGACTCCGTGCCAGAGCGGTGTTGCGTACGCGACCGGCTGCAGGATCCCCGGAAGCTGGTCCACCGGGAAGAAGGTGCCAGAGAACAGGAACATCGGCACGATTCCGAAGCGCAGCAGGGCGGCGAACCCGGCATCATTCTGGACCCAGGCGGCGAATGCGGCCACCGGTGCGGCGAAGGCCAGACCGGTCAGCACCGCGGCCGGGAGGGCGAGCAGCCCCAGCGGAAGCTCCAGCGCTCCGAAGGCACCCATCACTGCAAGGAAGACCGCAAGTGTTGTCACCAGCCGGAACAGGATGAACAGCAGGTGCCCGGTGACCAGATCGCGAACTTTGACCGGGGTGGACAGAATCCCCTCAAAGGTCTTGTGCCACTTCAACGCACCCATGATCGGGTACGTGGACTCGAAGGTCGCCGTCTGCATCGCCGTGGCCGCGAGCAGACCCGGAGCAAGAAAGACCAGATACCCCACACCCTGATCCAGGCGCCCGCCCTGATCGACGAGGGTGCCCAGGGAAATGCCCATCGCGGCGAGGAAGAGGACCGGCTCGAGGATCGAGGAGACGACCGAGCCCTTCCAGTTGCCCTTGTAGTTCAGCATCTTGCCCTCGAAGACCGCCTGCGAACCGCGGGACAGCGCCTGAGCCGGGGCAGCCATCAGTCCACCAGGGAGCGGCCGGTCAGCCGCAGGAAGACGTCCTCCAGCGAACTGCGCCGGACCAGGACGGAGGCGGGCCTTAGACCCCGCTCGACGACCGCGGTCGCCGCAGCGTCGCCGTCGTCGGTGTAGAGCAGCAGCCGGTCCGGCAGCACTTCGATCCGCTCGGCGAGGTCGGCCAGCCGCTCGGCCTGTGCCTCATTCTCCCCGGTGACGAAGCGCAACTCCAGCACCTCACGGGTGGAGTAGGACCCGATCAGCTCGGCCGGTGAACCTTCGGCCGCGATGCGACCCTTGTCCATCACGACGAGGCGGTCGCACAGCTGCTCGGCCTCGTCCATGTAGTGAGTGGTCAGCACCAGCGTGACGCCACGTTGCTTGAGCCGGAAGAGCCTGTCCCACAAAGCATGCCGAGCCTGCGGGTCGAGACCCGTAGTCGGCTCATCGAGCAACAGCATCTCGGGTTCGTTGATCAGCGATCGGGCGATCGTGAGCCGTCGCTTCATTCCGCCGGACAGCGGCTCGACCAGGTCGTCGGCCCGATCGGTCAGCTGCACGAAGTCGAGCAGCTCCTCGGCCCGAGCCCGGATCTGGGCCCGCGCTATCCCGAAGTACCGGCCGTAGATCAGCAGGTTCTCTCGTACGGTCAGTTCCTGGTCCAGGTTGTCAGTCTGCGGGACCACCCCCAACCGAGCCCGGATCGCCGGCCCGTCGGTGACCGGATCGCGGCCCAGGATGCGCAGCCGCCCGGCGGTGGCCGGCGAGACCGCCCCGATCATCCGCATCGTCGAGGACTTGCCGGCACCGTTGGGCCCGAGGAACCCAAAGGCCTCGCCACGACGTACCGAGATGTCTATCCCGTCCACAGCGGTGAAGTCGCCGAAGGTCTTGCGCAAGCCACGAGCCCAGACGAGTTCCTCGACCTCCGGCGCGTCCGAGCAACCGCTCACCTCGTCCATGGCTAGCGACGAGGGCTCGGTCATGTCATCGACGCTAGCCGAGGGCTCAGACATCTCGCCAAGCAATATCTCTCATCCGGCCAGCGTGCAACCTCGACCTCGGCTGAGGTCAAGCGCCGTACACCCACCCGGCCGACGTTTGACAGGCTGGACCGATGCGGATCGTGACCTGGAACGTGAACTCCATCGGCGCCCGGCTGCCCCGACTGATTCCCTGGCTCGAGGAGACCGCCCCGGACATCGTCGCGCTGCAGGAGACCAAATGCGCCGCCGGAGCGTTTCCGTACCTCCCCGTGCAAGCGCTGGGGTACGAGGCCCTGGCCGCCGGTGACGGCCGTTGGAACGGCGTGGCGATCCTGTCCAAGCTGGGGATCGCCGATCCGGTGATCGACCTCCCCGGGCATCCCGAGCCGCGGGTGGCCGCTGCCCAGTGCGGGCCGTTGCACGTCACCAGCGTGTACGTACCGAACGGTCGCTCGCTCGAGGATCCGCACTACGCGTACAAGCTGGACTGGCTGGCCTCCCTGCGCGCCGGGCTGGACGGTGTCGATCCCGCCGAGCCGCGGGTGATCATGGGCGACTTCAACGTGGCGCCGACCGACGACGACGTCTTCAACATCGCCGCCTTCGCCGGCTCGACGCACGTGACGCCGGCTGAGCGTGCGGCCGTACAGGCGCTCGTGGACTGGGGACTGAGCGACGTACGGGCTCGTCCAGGCAAGGGCGACCGACCGTTCACCTACTGGGACTACCGAGCGGGCATGTTCCACAAGGATCTCGGCATGCGGATCGACCTCGTCCTAGCGACGGCCTCGGTCCGAGTCGACGATGCCTACGTCGACCGAGAGGCCCGCAAGGGCAAGGGCCCTTCCGACCACGCTCCGGTCGTGGTCGACGTCGACATTGCAGGCACCTGACCTCGCGTACTCGTAACCTTTTCGATCCGAGCTGCGTAAACACGCCGAGACGCTGGGCAACGCCATCTACGCCGGTTACCAGCACGAGGACGGCCAACCCTCGCTCCCTGGCGCTGTGGCCGCCGGAGTTGTGACCGAACTGACCGCATTCGCCCCACAAATGTGTGTGTTTCACCGTTGCGGGCTGCTGAGGGCGAGGATCCCCGGATCGATCGCGGTCGTCGCAAAATGTCACGGCGTTTCTGACCAACGGCAGGCGCTCCTCCGAGGTCGAGCGCCCCTGACCCTCCGGCAGGCGCTCGAAATCCGAAGTAGAGCGCGGCGAGCTTCGGTCGGGAGAAGCGGCCGGGGCTATCCGAGTTCGGGGAAGAACAGTTTGACCTCGCGCGCCGCGGACTCGGTTGAATCCGAGCCGTGCACGATGTTGTTCTGCACCTCGAGCGCGAAGTCTCCGCGGATAGTCCCGACGCCAGCGGCGACCGGGTCGGTGGCCCCGGCCAGGGCACGGAACGCCGCGATCGCTCGCGGTCCCTCGATGACCAGGGCCACCAGCGGCCCTCCGGTGATGAACTCGATGAGATCCCCGAAGAAGGGCTTGCCCTCGTGTTCGGCGTAGTGCTGGGCGGCGGTCTCGCGGTCCAGCTCTCGAAGCTGTAGGGCGACCAGGCGCAGGCCCTTGGCCTCGATCCGGCTGATCACCTCGCCGATCAGGGCACGGCGTACGCCATCGGGCTTGACGAGGACGAGGCTGCGTTCGGTGTCTGGCACGAGTGCGGACCCTACCTTCCGCTCTCCGGGGGCTGGACGGGCGCAGGGGCGAGCAGTTCGCCGCGGATCCGCATCAGGTAGATCCACAGCAGCAGGAACAGCAGACCGAGGAACCACATCGCTGCGGTGAAGAATCCGGTCGCCAGCACCGGCAGCTGTACGGCGAGACCGGCCTGCGGGCCCCACGATCGACGCTGCAGGCCCGCGACCACGATCAGGAGCACGACCACTGCCAGGACTGCCACAAGGCGCCCGGCGGTCAGACCTGGCCCGCTCTGCGCGATTGCCCGCGGGACGAACAGGACCGCCAACGCTTCGAGGATCAGGACGCCCGCAGCCCCCCCGTTGAGCCGCTTGACCACGACCTTTCGATCCCAGCCCGTATCCGAGTGAAGGCGTCCTTCACTCGAACCTATTGGCTCAAGGCGTCCTTCACTCGGGTCCGAGAACTCGTTCCCCGTCTCGGGCATCGGAGATCAGGAGGGGCCGACGAGGAGGGCGCGGGCGTCCCCGGCGGTCACCACGCTGCCGGTGATCAGGACGCCGACCCCGGACAGCACATCGGCATCCGCCTCGGCGAGTTCCACTGCTGTCTCGATCGCGGTCGGCAGGTCCGGTATGACGACGATCCGGTCCGCGCCGAACACCGGTACGGCGATGGCAGCCAGTTCGTCGGCCGACAAGCCGCGCGGCGAGCTGTTCTGGGTCACCACCAGCTCGTGCAGGACAGTCTCGGCGATCTCCAGGATGCCGCGGACGTCCTTGTCGCCCAGGCAGGCCATCACGCCGATCAGCCGCGTGAAGTCGAAGGCTTCCTCCAGGGCGGCGACCGTGGCGGCCATGCCCGAGGGGTTGTGCGCCGCGTCGATCAGGACAGTCGGCGCGGATCGGACGGCTTCCAGTCGGCCGGGCGACATCACGGCGGCAAAGCCCGCTCGTACGGCTTCGATGTCCATCGGCCCGGTGCTCGCACCGGCACCGAAGAACGCCTCTACTGCCGCCAGAGCCAGTACGGCGTTGTGCGCCTGATGCTCACCGTGCAGCGCGAGATAGATCTCGTCGTACTCGCCACCGAGTCCCTGCAGGCGTAGGACCTGCCCGCCGACGGCCACCGAACGCTCGGCGATTCCGAACTCGGCGCCCTCCCGCGCGACGGTCGCGTCGACCTCGACCACCCGGCGCACAAGTACCTCGGTGGCCTCCGGCTCCTGGGCCGCGAGGACGGCAATGGCTTCGGCCTTGATGATCCCGGCCTTCTCGGCCGCGATGGTGGCCACGTCGGGACCGAGATAGTTGGTGTGATCCAGGGCGACCCTGGTGACCACGGCGACCTTCGCGTCGGCGACGTTGGTGGTGTCCCAGGACCCGCCCATCCCGACCTCGAGGACCGCCACGTCGACGGGGGCGTCGGCAAAGGCGGCCAGCCCGATTCCGGTCAGTACTTCGAAGTAGGACAGCGGGATTTCCTGCGCGGCATCGACCAGTGTGAGGAACGGGGCGATCTCGTCGTAGACCTCGACGAAGCGCTCCGCACTGATCGGCTCTCCGTCGATCACGATCCGCTCGGTGACCGACGTGAGATGTGGGCTGGTGAAGCGTCCTACCCGCAGTCCGAAGGAGCGCAGCAGCGAGTCGATCATCCGCGCCGTGGACGTCTTGCCGTTTGTTCCGGTGATCTGGATGACCGGGAACGCGTGCTGCGGCGACCCCAGCGCGTCAGCCAGCGCCGCCATCCGTACTAACGTGGGATCCAGGCGCGACTCGGGCCAACGGGTCCGAAGTTCGGCCTCCACTCGGGTCAACCCGGTAATCGTTTCCCCGTCCGGGGCAGCCCGCTGCACACTTCCTAGGATGCCAGCCATGTCCGTTCATCCCAGCGCCGCCCACGGCCAGTCAGGTACGTCCAACGTGCCCGACAAGCCAACCCTCGAGGGGATCGAGGAGCGTTGGGCGCGCGTATGGGCCGAGCAGGGCACCTACGACTTCGATCCGGATACCACGCGTGAGCAGGTATTCTCGATCGACACACCGCCGCTGACAGCCAGCGGTGCGATGCACGTGGGGCATGCCTTCTCGTTCACGCACACCGATCTGATCGCGCGCTACCAGCGGATGCGGGGCAAGAACGTCTTCTACCCCCTCGGGTTCGACGGGAACGGGCTGCCGACGGAGCGGCTCGCCGAGCAGGAGCACGGGGTCCGCGGCCGCGACATGCCGCGTCCGGACTTCGTCCGGCTCTGCCTCGAGACGTCGAGGAAGTACGAGAAGGAGTTCGAGGCCCTCTGGCGCTCGCTCGGCTTCTCCGCGGACTGGTCGCTCTCCTACAGCACGATCGACGAGCGCTGCATGCGCGTCTCGCAACGCGGGTTCCTGGACCTCTGGAGGAAGGGCGAGGCGTACCTGAAGGAGTCGCCGACGCTCTGGTGCACCCAGTGCGGCACGGCCCTCGCGCAGGCCGACCTCGAGTCGAAGGACAAGCCCGCCTCCTTCACGAACCTGCGCTTCGACCTCGAGGGCGGCGGGTCGGTCGAGGTCGCTACGACGCGTCCCGAGCTGCTCCCGGCGTGCGCGGCGGTCTTCCTCCACCCGTCCCACCGCGACGCCGGCACGCTCGTCGGGAAGCGTGCCGCGGTCCCGCTCCAGGAGAGGAGCGTCCCCGTCCTCGCCGACGAGCGCGTGGACCCCGAGAAGGGGACCGGCGTCGTCATGTGCTGCACGTTCGGCGACAAGACCGACGTCGAGTGGTTCCAGAAGCACGGGCTCCCGCTGCGGCAGGCGATCCAGCCGTCGGGCCAGATGGCGCCGATCGCCGGGCCGGAGTCGGGGCTCTACGTCACGAAGGCCCGGAAGGCGGTGCTCGCGCGCCTCGAGGCGGCGGGGCACGTCGGCGCGTCGCGCGAGATCGTCCATCCCGTGGCGACGCACGACCGATGCGGCACCGACGTCCAGTTCCTCTCGACGCGCCAGGTCTTCGTGCGGATCCTCGACAAGAAGGCCGACCTCGCGGCCCTCGGCGAGCGCGTCCGCTGGCACCCCGAGCACATGGGGAAGCGCTACCGGAACTGGGTCGAGAACCTCGAGTGGGACTGGTGCGTCTCCCGCCAGCGGTTCTTCGGCGTCCCCTTCCCGTTCTGGCACTGCCGGTCCTGCGGGGAGGTGGCGCTCGCGCGCGACGAGGACCTCCCGGTGGACCCGACCGTGCGAGAGCCCCACGGCCCCTGTGCCAGGTGCGGCAAGCGCGACTTCGAGCCCGAGAGGGACGTCATGGACACCTGGGCGACGTCCTCCGAGACGCCGCAGGTGAACGCGCGGTGGGGCGATCCGCCGGGCGCCCCGCGGGCGCCCCTCCCGATGGATCTCCGCCCGCAGGCGCACGACATCATCCGCACGTGGGCCTTCTACACGATCCTCAAGTCGTGGATCCACCACCGCGACGTCCCGTGGCGCGACGCGATGATCTCGGGCCACGTCCAGGCGCCGGGGAAGGTGAAGATCTCCAAGTCGAAGGGGAACGCGCCCGCGGACCCGAACGAGCTCGTGGCGAAGCACGGGGCGGACGCGACGCGCTACTGGGCGCTCTCCGCGCGCCTCGGGACCGACTACGTCTACAGCGAGGAGGACCTCGCCTCGGGCCGGAGCCTCTGCGTGAAGCTCTGGAACGCGGCGCGACTCGTCCTCTCGACGCTCGAAGGGTTCGACGCGCGGGCGCCGCGTGCCGAGGGGCGGGGGGTGGACCGCTGGATCCGGCGCC
>JBPCOF010000305.1:0-6369 GCA_051000515.1 Geodermatophilaceae bacterium | reverse complement strand
CTGCCTCCAGAAGCGCTCCGAAACTGGCTCTATTTGCCCCTTCAAGTCGGTGGTGAGCCGTGTGGTGAGGTGCTTGGACAGGTCAGTTCGCTGGTGGTGAGCCATCTGGTGAGGGCCCCCGACGAGTTTTCGATCCGGACTTGGCTTTTCGGCTCCAAACGTGTCCACGGGCGGTGGCTCGATGCGCCTATGTCAGTAGACGAGTCAACTGAGGAGTCGATATGGACGCGATGCTGTTGAAGGTCCCGGACGTGGTCGCCTGCCTGGGCGTCAGCCGGGCCAAGGTCTACGAGTTGATGGCCAGCGGCGAGCTACCGTCGGTGAGGGTAGGGGGATCGCGCCGTATCCGGGCATGCGATCTGGAATCGTTCGTCACCGATTTGGACGCAAGTTGGCGCAAGGGCCTGTCCGCGGGGCCGCACTCGTCCAGGTAGTTCTCGCTCGCGAGCTGGGCACGCGCCACGGAGGGCAGTTCGCGGCAACCACGGCGGCGATTCGCATACAGCTTCCAGGACCGACGCGCAGCGAGATCGGCTGAACCACTTGTCGCAGACGACTCGCTTGTTCAGTCATCCTCAGCCGCCGCGGTCAGCACACCGCGGGGACGTGGCCTTGAAGCAACAACATCGAGCACCTACTCAAGGACGTGGACCCCGGTACGACGGTTGGGGTCACGATCGTCGGGTGCGTCCGTGTGATCCAGAGGAGCGTCCTGGTCGCATCAGTGATCCAGCCGCCTTCGTCCCAACCTCGAACGGCAGTGGCCGGACGTGACTCCACAGTGGGGGGCGGTGGGCCGCGGACCCCGCACACAGGCGCTCTGCGTTTTGGGACTGCCACCGACGCCCGGCCACCGTGTCAGCCGGCGAGGTAGCCCTTTACGCCCAGAATGACGCGGCCGGCGGGAGGGGAGTCGAAGGGTCAAGTGGTGGCGTACGAGCCTCGCCGTCGTCCGACTGGTGAAAGGCGCTGGCCGACGCGTCCTGCGACCTTCCGGCGGAGTGACGGCGGTCGCCCCTAGGATGAACGTCGTGGCCGGACGACAGTTGAAGGAGATGTTCCGCGCGTTCCACGCACGGGACGAACTGGCCTTCCGCCGCGCAGCCCAGGAGATCATCGAAGAAGAGCGAGCCAAGCATCACAATGCTCTGGCGCGCGACTTGCAGAAGCTTCTCGTTTCCGGTGGCGGTCAGATGGACTCCGGCGCGACGGTTATTGTGCCGGCGCCTCCGAAGGACCGAGAAGGCGAGTGGGACCTGGGCGAGGTGCGCGAGCCCGACCGGCTGCTTGACGATCTCATCCTTCACAAGAACCTCGCCGCCGCGCTCGGGAGCATCGTTGAGGAGGTTTGCCACTGGCCGACGTTAGACGCGGCAGGGATCCCTCGGCGACAAAAGCTGCTTCTGCAGGGTCCGCCTGGGTGTGGGAAGACAACCGCGGCGGAAGCGCTCGCTTCCGAGCTCGGTCGCCCTCTGCTCGTCGTTCGACTGGACGCCGTCGTTTCGTCGTATCTCGGCGAGACAGCGAGCAACCTTCGGCGAATCTTGGACTACGCCGACCAAGCGCCTTTCATCGTGCTCTTTGACGAGTTCGACGCCTTGGGTCGCTCCCGGGACGACGCTTCGGAGCACGGCGAGATGAAGCGCGTCGTCACCGCATTCCTGCAGATGACAGACCGCTACCGAGGCCCCAGCCTGCTGCTCGCTGCTACCAATCACCCTGTGCTGCTTGATGATGCGCTGTGGCGGCGGTTTGACGAAGTGCTCACGTTCGCCCTCCCGACCGTGCATCAGGCTCGGCAACTCCTGCGGTTGCGACTCAAGAGCGTCGCGCACGCCGGTTTGGACATTGACCGATACGCCAGCGCTCTGAAGGGTCTCCCTCACGCCGCCGCCGAGAAGCTGGTCACGGATGGCCGCCGCAACGCAGCGCTCAGAGAGTCTCCGATCGTCGAACCCGAGGACGTAGAGAGGGCGCTGCCGAGCATCACGTCGCGGCCGTGGTGACGCAATGCCGGAACATCTGCTGCTGCCCAACCCTCGGCAACTCCAATCACGACGTACGAGCCCAGCCGGAGGAGGAACCCCGACTCGACAACGGGGTCAGCATGGTTCGCGTCTGCGCCGACAGCTGGAGACGGCCCGCGCTCCGCGCCAGCTGAACGCGGGCGTCGATCCTGACCTGGTCTTCAAGATCAGGGCGGGGTCGCGTCCGGAAGACTCCGCCTTCGAGGGGCGCGGTCTTCAGCTCCTGGGCGAGACGGTCGACTTCACCTACTTCGTGTTGTCGAGCGACCAGGGCGCATCCCTCGAGGATGCGATCCAGCGCTACGTCCGCACCGGCGAACTGCGCTCGTTCTTCAACCAGATCGACAACATCGAGCCATACGGACGGGCCGACCGAATGGGGCCCGGCGTCGATGAGATCACCACCGGCTTCACGGGGACGAGCGTCGTTGATGTGGCCATCTGGCCTTCGGGCACGATCAATGAGGCTCAACGGCGCGCCGAAATCGTCGAGACCATCGTGACCAATAACAACGGCCAGATCCTGCTTCGGTCGATCTCCTCGCGCAGGAGTTACCTGCGTGTCCAGATCCCTGCCGCTGGTTTGCAGGACCTGTTGAACACGAGCGTGGTCGAGTTGGTGCGAACGCCACCGGTACCGTTCCTTGACTTCCGTGACTGGCGGAGCTTGGACATCGCCTCCCTGTCGCGCGTCGAAGAGGCAAGTGAGGTTGTGGGAGTACTTGACGACTCCCCGGAGTCGTCCCACCCGCTCTTGAACGGGCTGGTGCTCTCCGACGAATCGCTTGCCCCAGCCGGCTACCGGTGGCGGCAGCGGGGCACACACGGAACCGAGGTGATTGGTCGCGTCCTCTTTCCCACTCTGCACGAGGAGCTGCGCGATGCGCTTCCACTGACGGCGGTTGGAGCCGTCAGAGTCGTCCGCATCCTGGAGCCGGATCCAACCCGACGAGACAACCCGTCGCGGTTCGCGACGTACGCGGCGCCGCACGACATGGTCGAGGAAGCCATCCGCCACTTGCATGGCACCTACGGCGTTCGGGTGTTCAACCTGTCAGTCGGCTACTCCGAACCCTTCACCGACCTACACCTCGGACCTCTCACCGAGACGATCGATGACCTCGTGCGGGAGTTGGGCATCGTAGTCGTGGTGCCCACCGGAAACGCGCCCGTCGATCTTTCAGCGCGCACGCCCAGCGGCCACCACGTCATCGACGACAAGCCCGACTACTTCTTCACCCCTGAGCATCGCCTGTCGGAGCCCGGTCCGGCTGCACTTGCCGTCACCGCTGGCGCGCTCGCACTGAGCGGCGCGCCTGCGGAGATACCGGGCCGAGTCGGCTGGCGGGCTGTCGCAGACGGCAATGAAGCCGCTCCGTTCAGCCGCAGCGGTCCAGGACTCGGGACAAACACTCGTCGCGCGAACAAGCCCGATGTCACTCACTACGGCGGAAACACGGTCGTGAACGACACCGGATACGTGGTGCCCAACGACCTGGGTGCATCCCTGATCAGCACTTCCACCAGAGGTTCCGGCGGACAGATCTTCGCAGCCGTGAACGGGACTAGCTTCGCCGCACCAGCCGTCGCCCGGGTCGCGGCGGACATCGCCTACGCCTATCCCGATGCTTCGGCGAACTTGATTCGGGCGCTCCTTGCGGCCGGCTCGGCGCACACAGCTCCGGCCCATGGGCTCCAGGAACCCCACCTGCGAAACCGCGTGTACGGGGTCGGCCTGCCGAGCACCGAGCGGGCCATCTCCAGCGAGGCCACGCGCGTCACGATGACGTACGACGGGTCGATGCCGGTCGACACAGTTCAGATCCACCCGTTACCGGTGCCAGAGGACTTCCGCCGCGGCAGTCGCCGGGACCGCATCATCGGCATCGCGCTCGCTTTCGACCCTCCTGTGCGCCGCCAGCGACGAGAGTACCTGGCGGGCACGATGAAGATCGATCTCTACCGCGATATCGATCCCGACGAGCTTGCCGAGATTCTGCAACGCCAGGACCCGGACGATCCCTCGGACACGATCAGTGATCGCCGACGACTCAACCTCCTGCCTGGCGTGAACACCTTCACTAATAGCACCCTGCAGCTTCGGTCGTGGGTCGGGCGCAACTCATTCGTCAACGACGAGGAGACCTTTCTCATCGCGGTCACACACAAGGCACAGACCTGGGCTCGAAACGATCCCGCTTATCAGCAACAGGACTACGCGCTGGCGGCGACCCTTGAGGACCGGGAGCTCATCACGGCCGATCTCCACCAGATCCTGAGGCAGAGGCTCCGGGTTCCCGCGCGCGTTCGCCTCCGCGCATAAGCGGGGATAGAGCATTCCACCGCCTGTGTCCGCTGTCGATCGCACGGATCTAGGTGGCTGTGTCCTCTAGCAGGGGCCGGATGGAGCGCGCGTTGTCGAAGCCGATGCTGCGGAGGAACCTGCCGACCAGACGCTGGTTGACGGCTCCTGGGGTCTGCTGGAGTTCGAGGGCGGAGGCTTCGGTGTACCTGCGGTACTCGTGGTGGTCGGTCCCGAACGTGCCGATGGTGGAGAAGTTGATCCGGCCCGAGCCGTAGGCCGGCTTGCCGGCGATGCTGGTGGCTGCCACGCCGAGCATCCAAGGGCCCAAGTAGCCGGTGAGTTCCGCGATCTTCACCGCGATGCCGATGGTCCGGCGGACGAGGTCGGGAAGGATGTCCTCGAACACGACCTGGCCGCGCCCGCCGCCAGGATCGTCGCCGAGGCGCGTCGTCATGACGCGGACGGCGCCGTCATCGGCGACCTCGAACTCAACGACGTCCTCGCTCGGCGGCCGGTCGGCGTGCCACTGGTTGGGTTCGCGGGTCGGGGTGAGGTTGTCGGTGAGCGCTGCTCCGTCGGCTCGGCGCGATTGTCGGTAGGCCGTGCGAGCCTTGTGTGTATGAGGTGGTTCGACAGGAGTAGCGCGTCGCCAACAGGTCCCGACGCATCGGTTCACTCGATCGCAACTCCAAGCAAAAGTCCGGACGGGCGCCAGTTGCGCTTATCGCATCAGTCTGAATCTGACATCGGCGCGATGCTCCACCTCTTTGACGGCGACGTGCATGCGGGGAAACTCGCATTCGCCGTCTGCGAGGTGTGCAGTATGGGTCACGTGCTGAAAGTGAGTGTCTACGCCAAGTTCAACCGGTCAGGCGTAGGAACAGACTTGATCACGACGCTCGTGAGCGCGTTTCCGCAGTTGACTTGGTACACGACCTGGCAACAGCCTTCGTCTGCGACCTTTTGGCGGCGGATGGCGAAAGATCTCGCCCAGCCTCTCGTAGAGAGAGGACGATGCGAGCATCCGCACGGTACAAATCAATCCCTGCCAGACGTCGTCGGACCATTCGCCTTTGCCAGTCGGCGCTGAGTGGACCGGTGCAAGGCGCGCGGTCAACCCTGCGTCTCTTCGCTGCGTCTGCGGCGCGCCGACCCCCTCGGCTCGCAAGTCAAGATGAGGCAAACCGGGTCACTGCGATGTCTCCGTTCTTAGTGCCGTCCATCCAGGCGCACACGTCGAACACCCGCAGGGCGGAGATTGACGGGTCAAGCCCGGCCCGTTCCCTGACGTCGAGCAGGCGCAGTTGAAGCGCTTGTCCCGACTCTCTGAGGCCGGTCCAGAGATCCTCCCAGTGGTTCGCTGAGCCAGCGAAAACGGTCCCCGCGAGGACATTGTCGAAGATCGGGACGAGCTTCGGTCGCTTGCGTGCCATCAACTTCGACACACGGGTTGGCCCCATGCCAGGAAGGTCGTTTAATGCGCGCCACAGCGCCCAGGCCGGGGCGAAGTAGTCCTCGGAAACAGAGTGCTCGGCAGCCAGGTCGCGATCGGGTCCGAGATCCTCGAGCAGGCGCTCGAACCGCCTCCGCTGGCGGTCGAGAAGTTCCAACGCTGCTCGCCCGGGCACGGGTGTCGAGAGCAGCGACAGCGAGAGAAGATCGTCAGTGGTAATGGTGTTCGTTGACGCGGAACGACGCGAGCTGGGATCGAATGAGTCGAACTGGCCGCCGGTGAAGCCAATGTTCCGACCAGCCAATGGCGAGTAGTAGGCGTGGAGAAGTACGACGGCACGCTCATCCGATTCCGCCTGAAGCGAGCGAGGCAACCTCACATCGCTGACCATAGCCCCCGGACGACGGTGTTCGGCGCTTGGAGCAGAGGCCGACGATCCTTAACTGCCGACGGCGTCCTAGTGTCGTGTGAATGAAGTAGGTTTACCTCGCGGTATGATTTGGTATGTCGTTGACTGTTGCGGTGGAGATGCCGGCTGAGGATCGTGCTGAGCTGGCCCGGTGGATGCGGAGCCCGTCGTTGCG
>JBPCOF010000259.1:0-5960 GCA_051000515.1 Geodermatophilaceae bacterium | reverse complement strand
GGTCGAGGCCGAGTGGTTCAACTTCGACGCGCTCAACATCGGTCCCGATCACCCGACGCGCTCGCTGATGGACACCTTCTTCGTCGATCCGCCGGAATCCGGCCTGGTTCTGCGTACGCACACCTCGCCGGTACAAGCCAGGACGATGCTGAGTCAGGATCCGCCGATCTACGTGATCTGCCCCGGCCGCACGTACCGCACTGATGAACTCGATGCGACCCACACCCCGGTGTTCAACCAGATCGAGGGCCTTGTCGTGGACCGAGGGATCACGATGGCCGACCTGCGCGGCACGCTGGACCACCTCTCCAGGGCGATGTTCGGCGAGGACGCCAAGACCCGGTTCCGGCCACACTTCTTCCCGTTCACCGAACCGTCCGCAGAGTTCGACGTCTGGTTTCCCGAACACCGCGACGGTCCCCGATGGGTCGAATGGGGAGGTTGCGGCATTGTCAACCCCCGGGTGCTGATCGCCTGTGGGATCGACCCGGAGGAGTTCTCCGGGTTCGCGTTCGGCATGGGAGTCGAACGCACACTGCAATTCCGCCACGGGGTCAGGGACATGCGGGACATGGTCGAGGGCGACGTAAGGTTCGCCCGCGCCTTCGGCGTCGAGATCTGACGCAGGGAGTCCAGACTCATGCGCGTACCGCTGTCCTGGCTGGCCGAGCACGTCACTCTGCCCGCGCAGGACCCGCTCGCAGCCGTAGCCGACGTGCTCATCCGGCTCGGCGTCGAGATCGACGCGATCCACCGGCCAGACGCCGACCTGACCGGTCCACTGGTGGTCGGCCGGGTGCTCGAGGTCGAGGAGTTGGCCGATTTCAAGAAGCCGATCCGCTATTGCCAGGTGGAGGTGGGCGAACCGCAGCCACGAGGAATCGTCTGTGGCGCGACGAATTTCGCTGCCGGCGATCTCGTGGTTGTCGCCCTTCCCGGTGCGGTCCTGCCCGGCGGCTTCGCGATCAGCGCCCGTAGGACCTGCGACCGCGTTTCCGACGGGATGATCTGCTCAGCTCGGGAACTCGGACTGGGCGAGGAGCATTCCGGCATCCTGGTTCTGGACACCGGGCTCGATGAAGCGCCTGGCGCAGACGGGATTCCGGTGCTCGGCCTCGATGACCCGGTGCTCGAACTCGATATCACGCCGGATCGCGGCGACCTGCTCTCCGTACGTGGGCTGGCCCGTGAGATCGGCTTGGGCCTCGGCCAGGCCAGCACCGATCCGGGGAGGCTGGATCCGCCGCCCGCGTCCGGACCCGCCTCGTACGAGGTCCGGGTGGATGACCCGGCTGGCTGCGACCGGTTCGTGGGGCTCGCGATGAGCGGACTCGAGCCAACCGCTGTCAGCCCGGCGTGGTTGCGCCGCAGGCTCAGCCAGTGCGGGATCCGTACGGTCAGCCTCGCAGTCGACGTCACCAATTTCGTCATGGTCGAACTCGGTCAGCCGATGCACGCCTTCGACCTCGACCTGCTGACCGGTCCGCTGGTCATCCGTCGGGCCACGCCGGGCGAGAAGCTGACCACGCTGGACGGAGTCGGGCGCAACCTGTCGGAGACGGACCTGCTGATCACCGACGACACAGGTCCGATCGGACTGGCCGCGGTGATGGGCGGACTCACCACCGAGATCCACGACGGCACCACCAGCCTGTTGCTCGAGGCCGCGCACTGGGATCCGGTCACCGTCTCGCGTACCTCTCGGGGGCACGGCCTGTTCAGTGAGGCGGCGCGCCGGTTCGAACGCGGCGTCGACCCGGAGATGCCGATGGCCGCGATCTCCCGGGCTGCTCAGCTTCTCGCCGAATACGGCGGCGCCGAGGCTGCTGGCGCGGTTGTCGACGTGGACAGTCGCGAGCCGCGTGCCCCGGTTGTTCTGGATGTCTCGTTGCCCTCACAGGTGGTGGGTGTTGAGTATCCGGCCGAGCACGTACGGGATGTGCTGACCAGGCTGGGCGCCACCCTGGTCGGCGGCACCCGGGACGGCGAACCGCTGACCGTGACCCCACCGACCTGGCGCAACGATCTCGTCGACCCCAACGACGTGGTCGAGGAGATCGTCCGGCTGTCCGGGTACGACCGGGTTCCATCGGTGCTTCCGCTCGCCCCGGTTGGCCGCGGACTGACTGCTGCGCAGCGGCGCCGCCGGAGCGTCGGCCGCACGCTGGCCGATCTGGGGTACGTCGAGGCGCCGGCCTATCCGTTCATCGACCCCGCGGTCTTCGATGCGTTGCGCCTGGACCGGGATGACTCGCGCCGCGTCGCGGTACGACTGGCAAATCCGATCTCGGAGACCGAACCGCTGATGCGGACGACCCTGCTACCCGGCATGTTGAAGACGCTGCGTCGCAACCTCGGTCGCGGTCAGCGTGATGTAGCCCTGTTCGAGCTGGGGCTGGTCGTGCGTCCTGAGCCGGGAGCGCCGGCAGCCCCGATCCTGAGCGTGGCGAGCCGTCCCGACGACACCGAGATCGCTTCCCTGGACCGCGCGGTTCCGCGCCAGCCGTGGCGGGTCGGTCTGCTTGCCGCAGGTGCTGCCGAACTTCCCGGTTGGTGGGGACCGGGCCGATCGGCCGACTGGACCGACGTCCTCGCCGCGATCCACCAGATCGGGATCGCCGCCGGTGTCAGGATCAGCACCAGAGCCGATCAACATGCACCGTGGCATCCGGGTCGGTGTGCGGCCTTGCTGGTCACTGCGGCGGACGGTTCCGACCTGGTGGCCGGTCATGCCGGCGAACTGCACCCCGGAGTGTGTGCTGCTCTGGAGGTCCCGACCGGCACGGTCGCCGCCGAGCTGGAGCTCGACCTGCTTCCACCTGCGACATCTGCGACCGCACCGACGCTGTCGGCATTCCCCCCAGTGCACTTGGACGTGGCCGTGGTCGTGCCTGCCGGTGTCCCGGCGAGCGATGTGGCGGCGGCGCTTCGGGACGGCGCGGGGGACCTCTTGGAAGAGGTCGCCCTCTTCGACGTCTACACCGGCCCGCAACTCGGGGAAGGACAGCGCTCGCTGGCCTTCGCTCTCCAGTTCCGTACGACGGACCGGACGTTGACCGTGGCCGACGCGACTGCTGCCCGCGATGCTGCCGTCGCTGAGGCGCACCGACGGACCGGAGCCGTCCTACGGGGATAGCTTGGGTCCATCCTCGGGCCTGGATACCGTCGCGTCGTGGAATCGGGCAGCGAGGTGAAGCCGGTCACTAGAACCCGGCCACCGGAAGACGGTACGGAGCGAGCCACGATGACCGGGCTGCTGGACTTCCTCCGCGCCACGGTGGTGAACAAAGTTGCCGGCCTCAGCGATGAGCAGGCCTACGGCACACCCGTACCGCCATCCGCCCTCACCCCGGCCGGTGTGGTCAAGCACCTCACCGGCACGGAGCGGTTCTGGTTCAGCATCGACTTCGCCGACGCCGATGTGCCATGGCCGTGGACCGACGAGGACCTACACGGGAACTTTCCGATCGGACCCGCGGACACGTTGGCCGGGATCGTGGCCGCGTATCAGGACGAGTGCGAGCGTTCGCGCCGTGTTGTTGCCGAGGCTTCGCTGGAGGATCGGGCCCGAGGACCGGAGATGGACTTTACGTTGAGGTTCGCGTTGGCTCACATGGTCGAGGAAACCGCGCGACATTGTGGGCATCTCGATCTGCTCCGCGAGGCCATCGATGGCGAGGTCGGCATGTAAATGGAAGTCACCGCGCAGCGTGACGTTCGGTAGCCCAAAGTTTTTGAAAGTTTTTGCGCTGCAGGTCTTCTGAGGACCCGATTTTGTCAGACCCACTCGTTACGTTTCCGGTATGTCCCTCGCGGAACTGCCTGCACCGGAGTCGGCGCGTGTGCCGATGCCGGTGTCGGTGATCGACGTCGCGAGGGATGCGGTGGGTGCGGCGTATGGGCAGTCGTTGTGGCAGTGCACCGACGACGGGCTGGTTGAGGAGATCGACGCGGCGTTGGCGCTGCGGGCCCAGGCCGATGCGGTGCTGTTGGCTCGGCTGGCCGAGGCGGAGTCCCGCAATCTGTCGTCCCGGCGCGGGTTTCGGTCGTTGCCGGCCTGGCTGCGGTCCACCCACCGGCTGGGCCCGGGTGAGGCCAGTGGTCTGGCCAGACTGGCGGTGGGGTTGCGGGATCGGGTGCCGGCCACTGGTGCTGCGCTGGCCGCGGGTCAGATCTCCTACGCCCAGGCCCGGGTGATCGATACGGCGATCGACACCTTGTCGAAGGATCTGCCCGAGGCCGCGCTGGTCGAGGGGGAGCAGATCCTGCTCGGGCAGGCCGAGACCCAGGACCCGGTCGGGCTTGCCGGTATCGGGGAGCAGCTGTTCGCGGTCCTGGACCCGGCCGGCTATCAGGAAGCACAGGAGGACAAGGTCGAACGCGCCGAGCGCAGCGCGTACGCCGAGCGCGGGTTCACCCTCAGTCCGGACACCTTCGGGTCCGGGTCGCTGATCCGCGGCAGCGGCTGGGCCGGTGCGGACGCGATCATCTCCGCCGCTCTGGATGCATTGGCAGCGCCGCGGCCGGCCGATGACAGCGGTCCGGACCTGCGTAGTGCCGCGGCCCGACGGTATGACGCCTTGCACGAGTTGTGCCGGCGCAGCCTGCACGGGCAGCCGGACGGTTCCGGAGACGGCGGCAAGGTCCAGTTGCGGGTCACCGTGGCGCTGGAGGTCCTCGAGCACCGGCTTGCCGGGTCCGGGACCGTGCTGGACACCGGGCAGCGCCTGTCTGCCGCACTGGCCCGTCGGCTGGCCTGCGACGCGCAGCTCATCCCGGTTGTTCTGGGGACTGCGAGTCAACCGCTGGATGTCGGGCAGCAACAGCGCTGTTTCACCGGTGCGCGGCGGATAGCGGTCGAGGAACGCGACGGTGGCTGTGTGATGCCAGGCTGCTCTCGCCCGGCCGCGTGGTGCGAGGTCCATCACCTGGTGCACTGGGCCGACGGCGGACCGACTGCGGTGCACAACGGCGCCCTGGCCTGCGGTGAACACCATCCCCTGTTCGAAACCGGTGACTGGCAACCCGAACTGATCAACGGCCGGATCTGGGTCCGACCACCACCCACGATCGACCTAGACCGCAAACCCAGGATCAACCACCTCCACCGAACCCTCCCACTTCGCCGCTGAGCACGGTCAGCTGGCCATGGCCAGGCGCAGCACATCCTCGGCGCAGCCCCAGCCGAGCGTGACACCTGAGCCGCCGTGCCCGTAGTTGTGCAACAGCCGTGCTTGGCCCGGGCCGGTCACCGACTCCTCGACCCGCACCGTGGGCCTGGCCGGCCGGAGACCGACCACGTGCTCGAGCACCCTGGCATCCATCAGCCGCGGCTCGATCTCCCGGCATCGGGTCAGGATCGATTCGGCCTCGGCAAGGTCCACCTCGGTGTCCCAGCGGTGCTCGTCCAGGGTCCCGCCGAGAATGCAGTCGTCGGTACGCGGATGGATGTAAGCCCGCCCGGCCGGATGCTGCTCGTCGCGCATCGACAGGGTCAATCCGGGATTGCCGACCCGCACGATCTGACCGCGGACCGGGTAGACAGACGGGTCGTGCGCCAGTTCCCGAGCCGCCAGACCGGTGCAGTTGACGACCAGTTCGGACCAGCTGTCGTCGAGCACTTCGTCCAGTGAGCTGATCCCTACGATCCGGACCTCGCCGCCGAGCCCTCGCAGAAGCTCGACCAGCCAGGGCAGGTGTACGGGCATCTCCACGAGTGGGACCGCAAAGCGCATGCCGTACGAGTATCCAGCTGGCAGCTCCTGTGCTGTCGCGGGGCGGAGGTCACGGACGGCCGAAGCCCAGACCGGAGTCGGAGGCTGGAAACGGTAGAGCGCCAGGCTCTCCCGCATCACCACACCGGAGTCCGGTTGCTCGGCAAGCCCAGCGAGCACCTCGAAGGTGCGTGCACCCCAACGGGCGACGGCGTCCGGCGGCCCGGCATGGGTGGGAAACCAGAC
>JBPCOF010000214.1:0-5155 GCA_051000515.1 Geodermatophilaceae bacterium | reverse complement strand
CTCTGCGCCCGCAAGGTGTCGTGGTCGACCTGGCCTTCTACACCGACGGGGCTGACGCCGTCCGGCTCGGCGAGGAGTTCCACCACAACGGACTCACGTTGCGCTGCGCCCAGATCGGGCGGGTTCCTCGGGGACAGTCGGGCCACTGGGACCGGAGGCGGCTGTCAATGGAGACGATTTCGCTGCTGCGCGAGCAGGGCGCGGCCATCCGGCAGCATCTGATCTCCGACGTCGTCAGGCTGGCCGCGGCGCCGCAGCTGTTAGCGGATCTGAGTGAGCGCCGCCGCCATGTCCTGTCCGCCGTCTTCGAGACCGACGCCGCGCGGCGGGGATGACCAGTCTGCGCGGGTGAGCACGTCGAAGTAGAGCGATTCGTACTCGGCTGCCATCGCGGCCGGGGAAAACCGTTGCCGGGCAATGCTTTGGCAGGCGACCGGATCCAGTTCCCCGATCCGGTCCAGATAGCCGGCCAACTCGGTCTCGGACGCAGCGACCCATCCGGTGACGCCGTGCTGGACCAGTGAAGGAAAGACCCCACGAGCCAGCCCGACGACCGGCGTACCGGCGCTGAGCGCCTCGGCCATCGCCGTGCCTCCGGGCTCCTCCCACTGCAGCGGGAACAGCACGGCTCGCGCTCGGCGGATCAGGTCGTCCTTGGCCGCTCCGCTCACGCTGCCGATCCAGCGGATCTGGTCACCGTCCAGGTGCGGCGCGATCTCGTCGAGGAAATACCGGACGTCGGGGTATCCGCGCACCGGCGAGTCGGGGTCGGCCAGCGCCGCCTCGAGCGAACCGGCGTCGGGCAGACCGCCGACCGGTCCGGCAAGCACCAGCCGAAGTCCCCGCTCCAGACAGAGCCGGATGGCGACCTCGCATCCCTTGATCGCGGTGATCCGGCCCAGCACCAACAAGTGGTCCTCGCGGTCGCCGACGTCGACGGGGGAACGGTCGGTCTGCGGAACGGCGAGCGGCACATACCCGATCGTCTGTGCGGCCAGATTGGGTGGCGCCCGGTCGATCTGGGACTGCGAGACGCCCGCGAAGAAGACCCGGCCGCGCCCGTCGAAGCTGCCATAGAAGTCCGGGTGCTTGTGCAGGTCCCAGTGCAGGGTCTGCAGGACTGGAGGGCTGCCGGTCAGGAGTCCGAGCATGGCCGGTCCGGCGACCTCCATGTGGTCGTGGATCAGATCAAAGGGCGCTCCAGCATCCTGAGCGGCAAACACTGCCTGGGCGACCGCCTGCACATGAGCGGCGGCGATACCGCAGGAGGCGTTGTACGGCGCTGCCAGAAGCCGGAATTGACCAGTCGCAAAAGTAAAAACCAGATCATCGACCGGTACGGAACTCTCCGCGACAGAGGCCAGCACGACGCGGTGTCCGCGGGCGCGGAGCTCGGGGATCAAGGTGGCCACCACGTTCTCGATACCGCCGTAGCCGCCTGGTGGTACGGCCAGCCAGGGGCCGGCATTCATCAATATGTTCAGGCTCATCGGGAGACCGGCTCAGTCGCGGCGAAAGCCCGGCAGCACGTCGCCACTGCGCCGCGCGTACTCCGGGACGGTCATCATCGGCGGGCGATCCAGTGTGGCGACGTCCCAGTCGACGAACTCGTGCCCATCCTCGACCCGGACGAACTGGGTCAGCATGGTCGACTGCGACGTCGCCCACGGTGCCAACGGCGCCCGGTGCAAGGCGGTCTGCAGAATCTGGCCGGCCATCCGGCCAAGCGCGGGATCGGCCTGATGACTGTGCCGGCGCACGCCGAGGTCGGTCTGGGCCAGCGCGTCGAGGCCGGCCAGCCCGAGCAGGTCGATCAGCAGCGCGATCTCCACGCCGTACCCCGACGCGAAAGGCACCGCCTCGAGCAACCCCCGCCGGCCGGCGTACTCACCGGACAAAGGCTGGACGAACCCGGCCAGCTCGGGCCACATCGCGTTCAGCAATGGACGGGCGATCAACTCGGTCACCCGGCCGCCACCCTCAGGGGCGATTCCCTGGGCGGTCTGCAGCGGCCGATCATAGAGACCCTTGACGTAGCCCACAGTGGGATCGGTGAGCAGCGGACCGACCAGTCCGGTCACGAAGGACGGGTCGAAGTCGATCAGGTCAGCATCGAGGAAGGCGACGATGTCGCCGGTCGTGGCGTACAAGGACTTCCACAATGCGTCACCCTTGCCGGGCCGCCGGCCGTAGGTCAGGAGCAGCTCGTCGACGCTGACGACGGTGGCTCCCGCCGCCCGGGCCGCCGACGCCGTACGGTCCTGGGATCCTGAGTCGATCACCACGATCTCGTCGACGAGCGGGATGTCCTCGACAAGGCAGCCCCGGATGCGCTCGACGATCTCGCCGACCGTGCGCTCCTCGTTCAGGGCGGGCAGGACGACACTGATTCGGTCACCGTTGCGCAGCTTGGTCGCGGCTAGCTGCAGTGGATCGAATTGAGCGGTTCGGTAGGTCCGGCGTCGGAACCAGTCACGCACGTCGTTGTCCATGTCACTCCTCATCCAACGGCGCCGACAGGTCATGCAGGCAAACAGCGGACATCGGAGAGGAACCACCAGATGATGTTCTGGTGGCCCCTCAGGCGGGTCACGCGTGAGTTTACGTCGTAAGGTCGTTTTCTGCCTCAACGGTATTCCCCGGCCCTGGCCGGCCGTCAAGCCAGCCCGGCCACAAACTACTCGCCGGTAGCCTCACCCCATGGCGCCCATCCGCTACGACGTCCTTGTCATCGGCAGCGGATTCGGGGGCTCGGTCACGGCCCTGCGCCTGGCCGAGAAGGGTTACCGAGTCGGTGTACTAGAGGCGGGGCGGCGCTTCGACGAGTCCAACTACCCGAGCACGTCATGGGACGTCCGCAACTTCCTGTGGGCGCCACGGCTGGGCTGCTACGGCCTGCAGCGAATCTCCTTGCTGCGTAACGCCCTGATCCTGTCCGGCGCCGGTGTCGGCGGCGGATCGCTGAACTACGCCAACACCCTCTACGAACCGCCCAGCGCCTTCTACGCCGATCCACAGTGGGCCCACATTGCCGACTGGAAGGCCGAACTCAGCCCTTACTACGACCAGGCCACACGGATGCTGGGCGTGACGATCAATCCGGTGACGACGGCAGCCGACGAGGTGCTGCGTGGGGTGGCCGAAGACCTCGGTGTCGGTCACACCTATCAACCAACCCCGGTCGGGGTGTTCTTCGGTCGCCCGGGCCTCGACGTCGCCGACCCGTACTTCGGCGGAGCCGGACCGCGCCGATCCGGCTGCCTGAACTGCGGGGCATGCATGACCGGCTGCCGGCACAACGCCAAGAACACGCTGACCAAGAACTACCTCTACCTCGCCGAGGCGGCTGGCGCCCGAGTACATCCGATGACCACCGTCACTCGAGTCAGACCCGAGCGTCGCGGCGGGGGGTTCGACATCGACACCGTACGGACCGGACGCTGGGTGCGGCGGGCTCAGCAGAGCTTCACCGCTGATCAGGTCGTCCTGGCTGCCGGCGCGTTGGGTACGGCGAAGCTGTTGCATCGGATGCGGGATTGCGGTGCGCTGCCATTGCTTTCACCGCGCCTGGGTGTGCTGACCCGGACCAACTCCGAGGCGGTCATCGGGGCTCGGACCTGGGCTGCGGGCAGCGACTTCTCCCGCGGCGTGGCCATCACGTCGTCGATCCACCCGGATCCGACGACCCATATCGAGCCGGTTCGTTATGGCAAGGGCAGCGACGCAATGGGCCTGCTGCAAACAGCGCTGGCCGACGGCGACCAACGTGGTCCCCGCGCGCTGGCGTGGATGAGGGAGTTGATCCGGCTGCGCCACAAGGCCTTGCGCGTCCACAACCCGAAAGGCTGGGCGGAGAAGACCATCATCCTGCTGGTCATGCAGACCTTGGACAATTCGATCACCACGTTCACCAAGCGCGGCATCTTCGGGCGACGACTGTCTTCCCGACAGGGGCATGGAGCGCCAAACCCGAGCTGGATCCCGATCGGTCATGACGTCGCCCGACGAGTGGCCGAGCGGATCGGCGGGGTCGCCGGTGGCGCGTGGAACGACGTCGCCAACATCCCGATGACCGCACACTTCATCGGCGGTGCGGCGATCGGAGACTCCGCGCAGACGGGGGTGATCGACCCGTACCACCGCGTCTTCGGCTACCCGAATCTGTCTGTCGTGGACGGGTCGGCGATCTCGGCGAACCTCGGCGTGAATCCTTCGCTGACAATCACCGCACAGGCCGAGCGGGCGATGTCCATGTGGCCGAACAAGGGCAAACCTGACCAACGACCGGCGCCGGGTGCGCCGTACGAGCAGGTGGCCGCTGTGCCACCGATCCGCCCTGCCGTACCGCCCTCGGCCTCGGCCGCCCTCCGCCTGCCGATCACCCCGATCTGACCGCCGGGCACTCCCGCGATCATGGAGCTGGGACCCGATTCTCGGTCGAAATCTGGTCACAGCTCCATGATCGCGACGAGGTTCGGGTCAGGGCTGAGGAGCGAGCGCCTCGTCGAGCGACTCGTTGATCTTCGACTCGACGACGCCCTTCATCGGGCGAAGGAACAGCGGCAGGTCGACCTGGACCCGGACGGTGGTGTCGGTGACATCGAGGGATCCCTTCGCCGGCTGGGTGATCACGAAATGGTCTCCCTCCCAGGCTCCGCTGACGCCGAACGAGGATTTCAGATCGTCCAGCATGGGTTGCGCCCGCTGCTTGGCCTCGGCGACGCCGAGGTCGTGCTCGCGGGTGATGTCGACACTGGCCATGATCTGGGCTCGTCCCTCCGTTGAGTGGCCTGCAGGCTAACCGATTGTTGTAGAGACCCGGAGCCTCGACGAAACCTGGCGCCGTGCACCGTCCGCCCGATGTCACAATGGCCGGTGTGGATCTCGACGGCGACGACATCGATTGCGATGCCATCGTTACGGCACTGCGTGCGGCCGGTGCACGCTTCGGGTACCTGCACGGCAGCCGCAACGACGAAACATCGCGACCGACCAGCGATGTCGATGTCGCCGCCTGGTTCGGCGGCGGGCCCCCGGCATCGTGGGAGGTCGCGCTACCGGGCGACGTCGACCTACTCGTCCTGGACACCGCCCCGCTGTACCTGGCTGGCCGGGTCGCGCTGCGGGGGCGCTTGCTCTTCGACGACGAACCGGC